>NZ_JAIOKW010000006.1:0-266225 GCF_020093335.1 Pseudomonas fluorescens group sp.
CTCCCTCGCCACAGGTCCCGCGCTATAGCCAGAATTGTGTAGATACCGATGCCCGATGGCGCTGAATCAGTCACCTGATGAATCGACTGACACACCGCTATCGGGGGCAAGCCCCCTCCCACATTTGCATCGCGGTCTAACCGTTAGATGGAGCGGGAGCAAACGCCTACACGTCACAACAGTGTCCGAGCCAGCGTCTTTTTCCACGCTGAATAACGCCCCGCCATCGCGCAATCATCCTGCGGCTCAAACCGCTCCCGCTGCCGCTCCAGCGCGCCCAGCGCTTCATCACTCACCCACACCCCCAACGCCCTCCCCGCCAGGTGCGCCGCGCCCAGCGCCGAGACCTCCGGCGACAGGCTGCGCACCACCGGGCGTTGCAACAGGTTAGCCAAAAACTGCATCAACCAACGGTTGCGCGTCGCGCCGCCGTCCACCCACAGCTCCTTCAACGGGCTGCCGATGTCCTGCTGCATGGCCTCGAAGACATCCCGGATCTGATACCCAATCGACTCCAGCGACGCCCGCAGGATATGCGCGCCGGAAGTGACCTCGGTCAGCCCGCAGATCAAGCCACGTGCATCCGCCTGCCAGTGTGGCGCGCCCAGCCCGGACAGCGCCGGCACAAAATACACGCCACCGTTGTCGGGTAGTTGCGCGGCCTGCTCGGTGAGCACATCCAGGGATTCCCCCGCCACCAGGCGCGAAGCCCACTGCACGGCGGCGCCGGTGTGGACGATGTTGCCTTCCATACCGAACGTCGGTTGGCCGCCGTCATGCCAGGCCAGGGTGGTGGACAGCCCGTGCGTCGAGGCAATCGGGCCGCCCATGGGCGTCATCAACGACGAGCCGGTGCCGAGTGTCGCTTTCACCAGCCCCGGCGCAAAACCGCCCTGCCCGTACAGCGCAGCGTTGGAGTCACCGATCATCGACATCACCGGGATGCCGGCGGGCAAACCACCCGCCGCGACGGTTTCCGCAAAAAAGCCGGCGCTCGGCTGGATGGGCGCCAATGCGGCCAGTGGAATCTGGAACAGGTCCAACAGCACCGGGTCCCAGGCACAGGTGTGCAGGTTGAACAGTTGAGTGCGCGCCGCGTTGGAGTAGTCGGTGGCGAACACCTGACCGCCGCTGAGCTTCCACAGCAGCCAGCTGTCCACCGTGCCCAGGCAGATATCGCCGGCGGCGGCGCGTGCGTGGCCATCCTCAAGGTGGTCGAGAATCCAGCGGAACTTGCCTGCCGAGAACATCGGGTCCAACGCCAAGCCGGTTTTGTCCAGAATCAGTGCCTCATGCCCCTGCTCATGCAACTGGGCACACAACGCGGTGGAGCGTCGGCATTGCCAACTGATGCACGGCGACAGTACTTCGCCGGTATGCCGGTCCCAGGCCACCACCGATTCACGCTGGTTGCTGATCGCCAGCGCGGTGATCGGCCGGTCCACTTGGGCCAGGCATTCTTCGATGGCGGCCAGGGTGCTGTACCAGATCAGCAGCGGGTCCTGCTCGGAAAACCCCGGCTGCGGATGGGTGATGCTCAGCGGCCGCGAGCCCCGCGCAATCACCTGCCCGCGTTCGTTGACCAGCACCGCCTTGGCGTTGCTGGTGCCTTCATCTATCGCCAGGATCAGCGGAGTGTTATTCGTCATCGCCTTCACCGCAACCGAGTGGCAGCCGCCACAATCCCAGCCGCGTCGATGTTATGCAAGGCGCGGGTCGGTTCGCGGGCGCCGGCGGCGGCATATTCGCCATCACCAATACCCAGGCGCACCAGGGCAATGCCCAGCCCGGCTTCGGCCAGCACTTCGGCGACCAGGCTGCCGACGCCACCGTTGATATTGTGTTCCTCGACGGTGATAACCGCCCGCGTGCCACTCAGGGCGCTAAGCAAGACGTCACGCTGCAACGGCCGGATCGACGACAGGTTGATCACCTGCGCCTGGATGCCCTGCTCCGCGAGAACCCGTGCCGCGTCCACCGCTTCATGCACCACCGAGCCCAGGGCGACGATGCTCACGTCCGCGCCCTGGCGCAGGATATCCACCTGCCCCGGCACGAATTGATAGTCGCCCGTATGCACGTCCGGCAAGGCCTTGCCGTCGAGACGGATATACACCGGGCCGTGGTAGCGCAGCGCATAGTCGACGATCTGCCGGCATTCAATCGCGTCGGCCGGGGCGAAAATCTGCACATTGCCAAAGCCGCGCATCACCGAGATATCGTCGAGGCTGTGGTGCGTGCTGGCCAACGGGCCATAACTGGCGCCGGCATTCAGGCCGAACATTTTGACGTTGGCCTGGTTGTAGCAAACGTCGACTTTGATCTGCTCGTTGGCGCGCGAAATCAGGAACGGCGCCGCGTTGCAGGTCGCGGCGATCTTGCCGCCCAGGGCCAGGCCGGCGGCGACGCTGACCAGCGACTGCTCGGCAATGCCGACATTGATCAACCGCTCGGGAAAACGCTGCGCAAACGGGCCGATCTTGGCCGTGGAGGTGGAGTCGCTGACCACCGGCACCACGTCCAGTCCGGCATCGACGGCGGCAATAAAGGCCTCCACCATGACGCTCGCCAGATGTTCACTCGCCATGACTCAACTCCTCCAGTGCCGCGTTGATTTCATCACCCTTGGGCACGCGGTGGTGCCATTCGGGACGGGCTTCGATAAACGACACGCCCTTGCCTTTGATGGTGTGTGCGATCAGCACCTGGGGCACGCCGGTCTTGGCCTGCATGCTTTCCAAGGCTTCGATCAACTGGCCCACGTCGTTGCCGTCGCACTCGCTGACACGGAAGCCGAAGGCCGCCCATTTCACATCCAACGGGTCGAGGGGCATGATCTCGGCCGTCAACCCCGCCAGTTGCAGCTTGTTCTTGTCGACGATCACGAACAGGTTATCCAGGCCGTATTTGGCGGCAGCCATCGCCGCTTCCCAGTTGGAGCCTTCGGCCAGTTCTCCGTCGCCGGTCAGCACGTAGATGCGTTTTTTGCTGCCGGACATCTTCGCCGCCAACGCCAGCCCTACCGCCACCGGCAAGCCGTGGCCGAGGGCACCGGTGTTCAGTTCGATGCCGGGGGTTTTCTGCCGCACCGGGTGGCCCGGCAGGTGGGAGTTGAAGTGTTGGTAGGTGGGCAGCCAGTCCACGGGAATGTAGCCCGCCTGCGCCAGGCAGCAGTACAAGCCGCCGACACCGTGGCCCTTGCTCTGGATATAGATATCGCGCTCAGGGTCTTCGATACGCTCCGGCCCGGTATTGAGAATGCGGAAATACAGGGTGGCGAGGATATCGGTTTCCGAAAGATCGGCCCCGGTGTGGCCACCGGCCGGTGAGTCGGCATTCAGGCGGATCACATGGCGCCGGATCAGGCGGGCCTGTTCTTTGATCTGGTGGGCGTCGTACTGGAAGGCATTCATGCAGCGGCTCCTTTGAGGCTGACCACGCGGGGGTGAACGTGTGCAAAGCTGTGTTTGAATATTTATTCAGCAATGACAATATATTTCTATTTAGACGCCGAACGTTCAGCAGGTCAAGTGAATGACCGGTGGAAAAATGAAATAAAAACGGGAAATACCCCTCGGACAAACGGCCAAAATCCCACGCGCGCTTATCTATCCCGTGGCTTTGCGCGGGGTGAAAGTGGCGCCCTAGAGGCATATTGGAAAAATTAAGCGCTTGACTTTGACACGGTGTCACTGGAATCTGAATTAACAGTCAAGCACGCATAAATATTCAACGCGCTTGAAAGCACTCCAAAAAAAATAAATCAGGAGAACACTGTGGACGCCAAAGCTATTGTCCAGCACCCGGCCGAACTCAAGCCGCCCCACCGCCCACGGTTGGTGAAACTGCTCCCCAGCAATATCGGCGGCCCGCTGATCGGCCTGGTGCTGCTGGTGCTGGTCTTCTCCTTCAGTTCCGAATTCTTCTTCTCGCTGCGCAATGGCCTGAACATTCTTGATCAGGTCACGGTGCTGGGCATCCTTGCGATCGGCATGACCGCCGTGATCGTGATCGGCGGCATCGACCTGTCGGTCGGCTCGGTGCTGGCCTTCTCGATGATGATGCTCGGTTGGCTTTACCAGGATCAGGCGGTGCCGCTGGGCTTTGCGATTCCCATCTCGATTGCCAGCGGCATGCTTGCGGGGCTGGTGTCCGGCGGCTTGATCACCTACGCCAAGCTGCCCCCCTTCATTGCCACGCTAACCATGATGTCGGTGGCGCGTGGCCTGGCGAACATCCTCACCGAAGGCCGGCAGATCGTCGGCTACCCGGACTGGTTCACCAGCCTGGCCACGGTGCGTCACTTTGGGTTTCTGTCGGCAACCGTCGGGCTGTTCCTGGTGATGCTGGTGGTGGCCTGGGTGTTCCTGCGCTTTCGCGCTGGCGGCCGTAACCTGTATGCCATGGGCGGCAGCCCGGAAGTGGCGCGCCTGTCCGGCATCAAGGTGCGCGCGATCACCCTGTGGGTGTACGCCATCAGCGGTGCGCTGGCCGGTATCGCCGCCGTGACCCTGGCGGCACGCCTGGACTCTTCGCAACCCAGCGCCGGGCTGAGCCTGGAACTGGACGCCATCGCCGCCGTAGTGATTGGCGGCGCCAGCCTCAGCGGCGGCGTCGGCAGCATCGGCGGCACCCTGGTCGGTGTGCTGATCATTGGCGTGTTGCGCAATGGTCTGAACCTGCTCGGTGTTTCGCCCTTTATTCAACAAGTGGTGATCGGCGTGGTCATCGCCCTCGCCGTCACCATCGATACCCTGCGACGCCGCTCCAGCACTGCCCGTTAAACCTGTTCGACAGTTGACACCCTCCAACAATAAAACCAGGAGTCACCGACATGTTCAGCCCCAAGAAACTGCTGTTGGCCACCGCCCTCGCGGCCGCCACCCTCACCGCTGCCGGCACCACCTGGGCCAAGGACCTGACCATCGGCCTCGCCGTGGCCAACCTGCAGGCCGACTTCTTCAACCAGATCAAGCAATCGGTGGAAGCCGAGGGCAAGGCCAAGGGCATCAAGGTGATCACCGTGGATGCCCAGGGCAACTCCTCCACCCAGGTCAGCCAGATTGAAGACCTGATCACCCGCCAGATCGATGTGCTGATCTACATTCCGGCCGGCGCCACCGCCGCCGGTGTGCCGGTGAAAGCCGCCAAGGCCGCCGGGATCCCGGTGATCGCCGTCGACCGCAACGCCCCCGATGCACCGGGCGATACCTTCATCGCCAGCGACAGCGTGGCCGGTGCCAAGACCCTGGCCGAATACGTCGGCAAGCTCACCGACGGCAAGGGCCGCATCGCGATCCTGCAAGGCCAGCTCGGCACCACCCCCGAGAATGATCGCGCCAAGGGTTTCGAAGAAGGCTTGAAAGCCTTCCCGGACCTCAAAATCGTCGCCCAGCAACCCGCTGAATGGGCCCAGGACAAAGGCTTCGCCGTGGCCCAGGACCTGCTCCAGCGTGACCCGAACATCACGGTGTTCTTCGGCCGCGCCGATGCCATGGCCTTGGGCGCCGCCCAGGCGGTGAAGGTCGGCAACCTCGATCACAAGGTGGTGGTGGTCGGTTTCGACGGCGATGTGGCCGGGCTCAAGGCGGTGCAAAGCGGCGTGCTGAACGCGACCATGACCCAGCAGACCCAGAAAATGGGGCGTCTGGCCGTGGCGTCCGCCATCGACCTCAAAGCCGGTAAAGACGTGCCTAGGGAACAACTGCTGCCCACCGTGCTGACCACCAAAGAAAACGTCGCGCCGTTCCTGCAACAGCACCCGTAAGCCTTGGAGGTCGTCATGCAAGCAGCAGCCCTGGACACCGCCCGCGCCGACGCGGTGCTGTGCCTGCGCAATATCAGCAAGGCCTACGGGCCGGTGCAGGTACTGTCGCAGGTCAACGTGGACATTCGCCCCGGCGAAGTGTTGGCCCTGCTCGGCGAGAACGGTGCGGGCAAGTCGACCTTGTCGTCGATCATCGCCGGGCTGGTACAGCCTGAAGCCGGGGGCAGCATGACCTGGCTCGGCGCGCCTTACGCACCGGCTTCACCGGGTGCGGCACTGGGTGCCGGGATCGGCCTGATCCACCAGGAAATCCGCCTGCTGCCGCAATTGTCGATTGCCGAGAACATCTTCGTCGGCCGCCTGCCCATGCGTCACGGGCGGGTGGACCGCGAGTACATGGAGGCCCAGGCGCAGATCCAGTTGGAGCGCCTGGGGCTCAAGGTGCCGGCGTCGCGCAAGGTCGAAGGCCTGAGCGTGGCGGCCCAGCAATTGGTTGAAATCGCCAAGGCGCTGACCCTCAAGGCCAGCCTGTTGATTCTCGACGAACCCACCGCTGCCTTGGGCGGGGAAGAAACCGAGTTGCTGTTCAAGCAGGTGGAACGGCTCAAGGCCGAAGGCGTGTCGTTTATCTATATCAGCCACCGCCTGGAAGAAATCGCGCGCATCGCCGACCGCGTGCTGGTGCTGCGCGACGGTCGCCAGATCGCCTTGCACGCCACCGCGCAAGTGCCGGTGCGCGAACTGGTGGAGCAGATGGTCGGGCGCAGCCTGGAGCGGATTTTCCCTGCCCTGCAAGCGCCACAAGAGCAGGTGATGTTGCAGGTCAAGGATTTGAGTTGCCGCGAATTCGCCTTGCACGGCATCGACTTCAGCGTGCGTGCCGGTGAAGTGTTCGGCATTGCCGGTGTCGTCGGTGCCGGGCGGACTGAACTGGTACGCACCATCGCTGGCGCGGCCCAGGACATCCAAGGACATTTAGTGCTGGATGGCGAAGTGCGCCACTTGCGCTCGCCCTTTGAGGCGATCCAGGCCGGCGTGGTGCTGGTGCCCGAAGACCGTAAGCAGCAAGGCGTGGTGGTGGAACATCGCATCGAAGACAACCTGATCTACGGCAACACCGACCTGCTGGATAAACGCGGCTGGGTGTTCCCTGCCCCGCTGCGCGAATTCGCCCGCACGGCGGTGGCGCGGCTGGGGGTGAAAGGTGCGCCGCAGTCGCGAATTTCCAGCTTGTCGGGCGGTAACCAGCAGAAGGTGATCATTGCCAAATGGCTGGCGCGCAATCCCAAGGTGTTCATCCTTGACGAGCCGACACGCGGCATTGACGTGGGCGCACGGGCGGCGATCTATGAAGTGATCGCGGACCTGGCGGCCAAAGGCATGGCGGTGATCGTGGTCAGTTCCGACCTGGATGAAGTGCTCGGCCTGTCCCATCGGGTGATGGTGATGAGCCGGGGGCGGCAGATGGGGATCCTGGAGCGTGGCGAGGCCACCCCGGTGTCGGTGATGGAAATGGCTACTGCATAACCCACAAACAATGAAGATCCAATGTGGGAGGGGGCTTGCTCCCGATGGCGGTGGTTCAGTTGAAAAAGTATGACTGATACACCGCTATCGGGAGCAAGCCCCCTCCCACAGGGGATCCACTGTGATTCAAGAATGGAGTGATTCATGCAACTTTTCAGTCTTCAGGGCCAAGTGGCCTTTGTCACCGGCGCCGGCAGCGGCATTGGCCAGGCGATTGCCGTCGGGCTCGCCGAAGCCGGTGCCGATGTCGCCTGCTTCGATCTACCAGGCAGCCCCGGCATCGCCAGCACCGTCGAACGCATCCAAGCCCTTGGCCGTCGCGCCCTGGCCTTGAGCGGCACCGTCACCGAACGCGCCGCACTGGATGCCGCGGTCGCGCGCACCGAATCCGAACTCGGCGCATTGAGCGTCGCGGTCAACTGCGCCGGCATCGCCAATGCCCAGGCCGCCGAAGACCTCGAACTGCAACGCTGGCAAACCACCCTGGACATCAACCTCACCGGCATCTTCCTCAGTTGCCAGGCCCAGGCGGCGGTGATGTTGCCCCGGGGCAAAGGCGCCATCGTCAATATCGCCTCGATGTCCGGCAGCATCGTCAACCGTGGCTTGCTTCAAGCGCACTACAACACCTCCAAGGCCGGCGTGATTCACCTGAGCAAAAGCCTGGCGATGGAATGGGCCGACAAGGGCTTGCGGGTCAATTGCATCAGCCCCGGCTACACCGCCACGCCGATGAATTCGCGCCCGGAAGTCGCCGACCAGGTGAAGATTTTTGAACAGACCACGCCCATGGGCCGCATGGCCAGCGTCGAAGAAATGGTCGGCCCGGCGATTTTCCTGGTCAGCCAGGCTTCGTCTTTCTGCACCGGTGTCGACCTGTTGGTCGATGGCGGCTTTGTGTGCTGGTAACCATGGGAACCCTTGTCATGTCGCAACGATTCAGCGGTAAAACTGTGGTGATCACCGGCGCCTGCCGGGGCATCGGCGCCGGCATTGCCGAGCGCTTCGCCCAGGAAGGCGCCAACCTGGTCCTGGCCTCCAATGACCTGGAGCGCGTGACCTTCACCGCCGACCAACTGGCCCAGGAATACAAGGTAGACACCCTCGCCCTGGGCATCGACGTCACCCGTGAAGACGACATCGAAAAGCTCTACCGCGAAGGTCACGCGCGCTTTGGCAGCATCGACGTGTCGGTGCAGAACGCCGGCATCATCACCATCGACCACTACGACAAGATGCCCCGCGCCGATTTCGACAAGGTGCTGCAGGTGAACACCACCGGCGTCTGGCTCGGCTGCCGGGAGGCGGCCAAGTACATGGTCAAGCAAGGCAGTGGGCGGCTGATCAATACTTCCTCCGGCCAGGGCCGCCAGGGGTTCATCTACACGCCGCACTACGCCGCGAGCAAGATGGGCGTGATCGGCATCACCCAGAGCCTGGCGCTGGAGCTGGCGCGGCATAACATCACGGTGAATGCGTTCTGCCCCGGCATCATCGAAAGCGAGATGTGGGACTACAACGACCGGGTATGGGGCGAGATCCTCAGCACCGACGAAAAACGCTACGGCAAGGGTGAATTGATGGCCGAATGGGTCAAGAACATTCCTCTGCGCCGCGCCGGCAAACCCTCGGATGTGGCGGGTTTGGTGGCGTTTCTCGCCTCGGACGATGCGGCGTACCTGACCGGCCAGGCGATCAATATCGACGGCGGCCTGATCATGTCGTAAGGGTTTGGTATCCTCACGGCCATTGTGTCATGCCTTTTACTATAAAGAGCCCTGAGGCCTTCATGAGCCAGATCGAAGAACAGCGCCTGATCACCAAGATCGCGAGCCTCTATTACGAAGAAGGGCTCAAGCAGTCCGAGATTTCCGCGCAACTGGACCTGTCCCAATCCTTTATCAGCCGCGCCCTGCGCCGGGCGCTGCAGGAAGGCGTGGTGAAGATCACGGTGATGCGCCTGCAAGGCCTGCACCTGGAACTGGAAACCCAATTGCAGCGCCGCTACGGCGTACGCCGGGTGATCGTGGTGGAAGCCACCGAGCCCGGCAATGACGAGAGCATCAAGCAGGCCATCGGTTCGGCTGCCGCCCACTACCTGGAAACCAGTCTGTCGCCCCAGGACCATATCGGTATTTCGTCATGGAGCAGCACCATTCGCGCCATGGTTGGCCACTTGCATGCGCAACCCGGCAAACAGGCCGCCCAGGAGGTGGTACAACTGTTGGGCGGCGTCGGCCACAAGGGGGCGTTTGAAGCCACCTTGCTCACCCAGCGCCTGGCGACCCTGCTCAACTGCCCGGCGTTTTTGCTGCCGTCGCAGAGCATCGAGCAATCGGTGCAGAGCAAGCAGCGCATCGTGCAGATGGAAGAGGTCAAGGAAGTGCTGCAGCGCTTTGACAGCATCACCCTGGCGATTGTTGGCATCGGCGACCTGGAGCCCTCGCAACTGCTGCGCAACAGCGGTAACTACTACACCGAGGACATGCTGCGCCTGCTCGCCGAACGCGGCGCGGTGGGCGATATCTGCCTGCGCTACTTCGATGCCCAGGGCAAACCGGTGCTGGAGGAAGATGAAGAATTCGTCGTGTCAGTGGCGCTGCCCAAGCTGCGCGCCATCCACCGTGTGCTTGGCCTGGCCGGTGGGTTGAACAAGGTCCAGGCCATTCGTGGCGCGCTCACGGGCGGCTACCTGGACATCCTGATCACCGACCTGGACACCGCACAGGCCCTTAACCAATAACTTTTTTGGAGACCGCCGCTCATGACGTCCAAGCTCGAACAACTCAAGCAATTCACCACCGTGGTCTGCGACACCGGCGACCTGGAAGCCATCAGCCGCCTGCGCCCGGTGGATGCCACTACCAACCCGTCCCTGCTGCTCAAGGCCGCCGCCATCCCGGAGTACGCCGAGCTGCTGCGCAGTGCGGTGAGCCTGTCCAAGGGTGATGTGGACCTGGCCTGTGATCGCTTTGCGGTGTCGGTGGGCTGCGGCATTCTTAAAGTGATTCCGGGGCGCATCTCCACCGAAGTCGATGCGCGGCTGTCCTTCGACGAAGACGCGCTGTGGGCCAAGGCCAACCAGTTGATCGCGTTGTACGACCAGGCCGGCGTCGGCCGCGACCGCGTGCTGATCAAACTGGCCTCCACCTGGGAAGGCATCCGCACCGCGGAACGCCTGGAAAAGGCCGGCATCCAGACCAACCTGACCCTGCTGTTTTCGTTCGTCCAGGCCGCCGCCTGTGCCGACGCCGGGGTGTTCCTGATTTCGCCGTTCGTAGGCCGCATCTATGACTGGTACCGCAAGAACACCGGCCTCGATTACACCGGCGCCGAAGACCCAGGCGTGCAGTCCGTGACGCGGATCTACAACTACTACAAAGCCAACGCCATCAAGACCGTGGTCATGGGCGCCAGCTTCCGCACCCTGAGCCAGATCGAGCAACTGGCGGGCTGTGATCGCCTGACCATCAGCCCCGAGCTGCTGCAAAAGCTCGATGAAGACCAGGGCCTGCTGGAACGTCAATTGAATCCGGGGGCGGCCGGCGAGTCGCGCCAGACCCTCACCGAAGCGCAGTTTCGCTGGGGTTCCAATGAAGACGCGATGGCCACCGAAAAACTGGCTGAAGGCATTCGCCAGTTTGCCCGCGACCAGGAAAAACTCGAGGCGGTCCTCGCGGCACTGTAAGCCCCGCCCTGCCCCGATCAATCCCGAGCGCCCGCCGATGATCGTCAGGCGGGCGTTGGTTTGTCGCCGTCACCTAACGACCGCGCCGCCCAGGCGCCCATCACCCCACCCACCACCGGCGCCAGCCAGAACATCCAGAGCTGCGCAATGTACTCCCCACCGGCAAACAACGCCGGCCCGGTGCTACGAGCGGGGTTCACCGACGTATTGGTCACCGGGATCAGCACCAAGTGGATCAAGGTCAGCGCCAGGCCGATGGCGATCGGTGCAAAGCCCGGCACCGCGCCCGGTGCGGTCACGCGCATGATGATGAATACGAAGAAAAACGTGGCGATCAGCTCGGCCAACAGCGCGGCCTTCACGTCGAAGAGCCCAGGGCTCAATGGGCCGTAACCGTTGGCGGCAAAACCACCTACCGCGAAGTCAGGCTGCCCGTTGGCGATCAAGTACAGCGCCGCTGCGGCCACTATCGCGCCGCAGACCTGCGCCGCGATGTACGGCAGCACGTCTGCGCCGTCAATGCGCCGCCCCGCCCACAGGCCAATGGTCACTGCCGGGTTGAAATGCCCACCGGAAATACCGCCTACCGCATAGGCCATGGTCAGAACAGTGAGACCAAACGCCAGCGAAACACCCACAAAACCAATACCCAAACCCGGGAATGCAGCCGCCAGGATGGCGCTGCCACAGCCGCCGAACGTCAGCCAGAACGTACCGATAAACTCTGCGGTCAAACGCTTTTGCACAATCGACTCCATTGCTGTTCAAGTGCCGTCGCCACGGGAAGTGGGCGGTCGCGGGCGACGGTAGCAATGGGTATCAAAATGTTGTGTAAGACTTATCCTGTATCAACCGTTTACAACGCCCTGGCCAAATTTCCTGATCGCCAGGCAATACCCAATCAACGCCACCGCTGCCAGCAAACCGCCCGCTGCGCCGATCCAGGCGAAGCCGAACTGGCTGCCGACCCAGCTGCCCATCAGGGCGCCGCCGCCGATGCCGATGTTGTAGATGCCGGAGAACATCGCCATGGCCACGTCGGTGGCATCCGGCGCCAGCACCAGCACCTTGGATTGCATGGCCAGGCCGAAGCCCATGATTGCCATGCCCCAGAAAATGCTCAGGGTCACCAGGTACGACTCGGCGCCGCTCAACGGCAGCATCAGCGCCAGGCACGCGGCCAGGATAAACACGGCGCCGACCACGAACAGGTGGGGGTTGAAGCGGTGCACCAGGCTGAACAGCAACGAGCCGATGATGCCAGCGCCGCCGAACACCAGCAGGATCAGGGTCACGGCGCTGCCGCTCATGCCGGCCACGCCCTCGACGAAGGGTTCGATGTAGCTGTAGGCGGTGAATTGCGCGGTGACGGTCATGGCGGTGAGCACGTAAAGCGCCACCAGCGCCGGGCGCTTGAACAGCAGCGGCAGGCTGCGCAGGGAACCGGAGTTCTGGCTCGGCAACAGCGGCAAGGTGCGCGCCAGCCAGAACACCAGTGCGGCGGCAAAGGCGCCGATGACCAGGAAGGTGGTGCGCCAGCCCATGGCTTCGCCCAGCAGGCGGCCGAGCGGAATACCCAGGACCATCGCCAGGGAGGTGCCGGTGGCCAACAGGCCGAGGGCTTGCACCTGCTTGCCTTCCGGCGCCAGGCGTACCGCCAGGGACGCGGTGATTGACCAGAACAAGGCGTGGGACAAGGCAATGCCGATACGGCTGACCATCAGCAGCCCGAAGCTGGTGGCGACGCTGGAGAGGATGTGACTGACGATAAACATGCAGAACAACACGATCAGCAGCTTGCGCCGTTCGACGTTACGGGTCAGCAGCATCACCGGCAACGAGGTCAGGGACACGATCCAGGCGTAGATGGTGAGCATCAGCCCGACGCTGGACACCGGCATGTCGAAGCTGGCGCCGATGGCGCTGAGCAGCCCGACGGGCACGAATTCAGTGGTGTTGAATACAAACGCGGCCAACGCGAGAGCGATGACCGGTTGCCAATTGGCTTGGGGCGTTGCGGCTGAAATGCTCATTGAACGGCGCGGTACTCTGGCGGTGATGACGCGGGGGCGGTGATCAAGCGGCCACCCGGGACCAGCGCCGCCGCCGAGTATTCTATAGGTTTCTGGCCCCGCTGTTGATGCGGATCGTCGCCCGAGGGCTCAAAGCACCGTCAGCGTGATCACGTAGTTACCCGACTGAACCCGCTTACCGGCGCCATCCACCAGCACATACTGCTGGTCGTAGTAACGCCCGCTGACGCTGTCCGCCACCAGCCGCACATGGGCTGCGTTGACACTGGCAACCGGCGCCATCTCGCGCACCTCCAGGCGACTGCCGCGGTTGGCCTGGACGCAGCCTTTCAACTCCACGACGGAGCCGCTGCGCGCATTTGTCGCACACCCCGGCTCAACAATACTGCCCCTGAATTCAATCGTGCCCTGCCCCACGGTTTGCGCCGCATCGCTTACCCCCGCCCATAGGCACAGCAGGCTGGTAAACATCGAAATACCTTTACTGCTCATGGCGACACTCCTGACTGGGCGCTTACCCACTAAGTCGTCTGGCCGAGCATTTACTTGAGGTTATTCGGTAACGGCTGCGACATTGATCAAGGATCCACCTGCCCCATCAGCTCTGGAATGCTCTCCGGTCGCTTGGCATAACGCTGGGCCAACGCCGCGCAGACCATCAACTGGATCTGGTGAAACAGCATCAATGGCAGGATCAGCACCCCCATGGTCGCCCCGGCGAACAGCACCTGGGCCATCGGCACACCAGTGGCCAGGCTCTTCTTCGAACCGCAGAACAAAATGGTGATGCGGTCTTCCTGGTTAAAACCAAAAGCCTTGCCCAGCACTGTGGAGGCCACCAACACCAAGGCCAGCAACACGCAGCACGCCACCACCAGGCCGCCGAGTTCCCACAACGGAATCTGGTGCCAGATGCCTTCGTTGACCGCCTCGCTGAACGCGCCGTACACCACCAGCAGGATCGAGCCTTGGTCGACGAACTTCAGCCAGGATTTATTGCGCCCCACCCACTCGCCGATCCAACGGCGGGCGATCTGCCCGGCGATGAACGGCAGCAGCAGCTGCACGCTGATTTTCAGGATCGCGTCGACGGTCGAGCCACCCTCGCCGTGCACGTTGAGCAGCAGGGTCACCAGCAGTGGCGTGAGGAAGATGCCGAACAGGCTGGACGCCGCCGCACTGCAAATCGCCGCCGGGATATTGCCCCGCGCCAGCGACGTGAAGGCAATCGCCGATTGCACCGTGGCCGGCAAGGCGCAGAGGTAGAGCATGCCCATGTACAGGTCTTTGCCGATCAGCGGCGACAACACCGGCTTGAGCGCTAGGCCCAGCAGCGGGAAGAGCACAAAGGTCAGGCTGAACACCAGCAGATGCAGGCGCCAGTGGCCGGCGCCGGCGACGATAGCCTGGCGCGACAGCTTGGCGCCGTGCAGGAAAAACAGCAGCGCGATGGCCAGGTTGGTCACCCAGCCGAATGCCACGGCGGTCTGGCCGCTGGCGGGCAGCAGGGAGGCGAGGATCACCGTGGCGATCAGCGTCAGGGTGAAGTTGTCGGGCAGAAAACGGGGGCGAGTCATAAGCAGGATCTTCCGGGGGTTGCCAAGAGCGTCATCGCGACTCTAACGTAACCACCTGTTACCGACTAACGCCAATGAGCCAACAAATGCCGCCTAAAGGACATGACAAGACCGTCCGCCGCAGCGTGCCCGGGCTTTCCAGCCTGCCACGACCGGTGTATGGGCGCACTGAATCCTTGCCTAATCGTGCGCTGACCCGCCGGCACAGCCACCCGTGGGTGCAATTGTCCTACGCGATTTCCGGGGTGCTGGAGATCCAGACCAGCGTCGGCCGCTTCGTCGCGCCGCCCCAGCGTGCAGTGTGGATTCCGGCGGGAGTGCCGCACCGGGTGTTCAGTTCGCCGCATACCGAAATGCGCAGCCTGTACCTGGATTGCAGCGTCACCACGTGGGCGACGCAGCGCTGCCATGTGTTGGAGGTGAGCAGTTTGCTGCGCGAGTTGATCCGCAGCTTCAGCGCAGTGCCGGTGGAATATGCCGAGGACGGCCCGGATGGACGCTTGGCCCAGGTGCTGCTGGATCAGTTGGCGGCGGCGGCGCAAATCGACTTGATGTTGCCGTTGCCCCTGGACCCGCGCTTGCGGCAGATCTATCGCAGCCTGAACCTGCACCCGGAGCAGCAGACCACGTTGGGGCAATGGAGCCAGAAGCTGGGGGTGAGTGAGAAGACACTCAGCCGGTTGTTCTTGAGTGATACCGGGCTGACCTTTCGTGCCTGGCGCCAGCGCCTGCGGTTGTTGAGCGCCCTGCCCGCCCTGGAGCAAGGCGAGCGGGTGACGGACGTGGCGCTGGGGTGTGGGTATGAATCGACGTCGGCGTTTATCAATGCGTTTCGGCAACAGTTCGAGGCCACACCCGGTGAGTTTTTCCGCTGACCATCCCCGTACAGGACGTTGGCCAAGCGCCTGCGCCCTTTGGCAGTCACTGTCAGCGCGCGAATCGAGCGTTCGCGTCAGCCACCCATTCGGATGACTCAACATCCATTGTTCGATGCTCCTCGAAGTGACAGCGATATCGGCAGAATACTCTACACGCCAACCCAGGAGAGATGCCGATGAATAACACACGTTTTTTTGGCCAGACCGTACTCAGGTGTACGTTCGTGCTGGCAATCATTGGTTGGGGCGTCGGGTTCTACGGCCCGCCGATTTATATGCAGGCCGTCATGGATCGCACCGGGTGGCCGATTACCCAAGTTTCAGCGGCGGTGACACTGCATTTTCTCAGCGGCACCCTGGTCATCGCCAATCTGCCGCGGCTGTACGGGCGTTGGGGTGTGCCCGCGGTTACTTGGCTGGGGAGCCTGATCCTGGGCATCGGGGTCAATATCTGGGCTCAAGCCGACGCGCTGTGGGTGTTGTATTTCGGCGCCATGTGCTCGGGTATCGGCTGGGTGACCTTGGGCGCTGCGGCCGTCAACACGCTGATCGCGCCCTGGTACATCAAAGGGAGGCCGAAGGCGCTGGGCAAGGCCTACAACGGTGCCAGCCTGGGTGGCGTGATCTTCTCACCGCTGTGGGTACTGTTGATCGAGCGGTTCGGCTTTGCCATCGCGGCCCTGGTAATCACCCTGGCAACCATTACGCTGACTGCCGGGTTTGCTTTGTGGGTGTTTGGCAAAACGCCGCAGAGCGTGGGACAGCAACCAGACAATCTCGCCGCGCCGCCAGCACCGCCGCTCCATGCCCCCGCCACCCCCTGGACAACCGCGCAGACATTCCGATCAGCACAATTCCGCACGCTGGCCGCCGGCATGTCCCTTGGTCTGTTTGCACAGATTGGATTGATTGCCCATCTGTATTCGATCCTGGTCGTATACCTGGGCGCCCGCCCTGCCTCATTCGCCATGGGCTTGGCCACCGCCAGCGCCATGGGCGGGCGATACATCGCCGCGCACTGGATGACCCAAGACATCAATCGTCGCCATTTGGCTTGTCTGGCTTATGGGGTTCAGTTGCTGGGCACCTTGATGCTGCTTGGCCTGCATTTGCACCCTGCGGCCGCCTGGATAGCCGTCGTACTGATCGGTTCCGGGATCGGCAATGCCACATCGCTCCCACCGCTAATCGCGCAGACCGAGTTCAGCCACGAGAATACCGCGAAGGTCATTGCGCTGATGGTTGCCCTCAGCCAGGCAATCTACGCTTTCGCACCTGCCTGCTTCGGCCTTGTACGCGCTGCCCTTGCCGACCCGGAAGAGGCGATCGTTGCCGTGGTGATGGTGGCCGTCACCGTTCAACTGCTGGCGATTCTTACCTTCTATCGCGGCGCGGCCAGGCGCCCATGCAGAACGACCGCTTACTGAGCCCTCACTTTAACCAGGCAACCTCAGCTGCCGTTGCCGCCATGCGCCTCTTCGAAGAAGTAATCCTTCCAACTCGCGGCTTTGTTTTTCAACACACCCAGTTCCTGCAATTTCTCGGCGTAGATGTAGGTACGCTGCGGCACGATGGTGAAGTCAATCTCCGGGTCCTGGACGATCTTCTCCACCAGGTCCAATGGCAGCTTCGACTGCTCTACGCGGATATACGCCTTGGCGGCGGCGGGCTTGTCGGCCTTGATGATCTTCTCGGCTTCGGCCAGCGCGTCATAGAACGCTTTGTAGGTCTTGGGGTTCTCGTCGTGGAATTTTTGCGTGGTGTACAGCACGTTGAACGTCGCCTGGCCACCGAGGATGTCGTAGGAACTCAACACCTTGTGCACATTCGGATTGAGCAACTCCTGGTACTGGAACGGCGGGCTGGAGAAGTGCGCGTTGATCTCCGAGCCACCGGCAATCAAGGCGGCGGTCGCGTCGGGGTGCGCCAGGCTGATGGAGATGTCGTCGAACTTCTTGTAATGGGCATCGCCGAACTGCTTGGCGGTCTCGATCTGCAAGGTGCGCGACTGGAAACCCACGCCGGCGGCGGGCACGGCGATACGGTCTTTTTCGCTGAAGTCCTTGAGGGTCTTGACGTTGGGATTGTTGGTCAACAGGTAGTTGGGCATCGAGCCCAGGGAGGCGATGGCCTTGACGTTCTGCTTGCCCTTGGTGCGGTCCCACAGCGTCAGCATCGGCGGCACACCAGCGGAGACTACGTCGAGCGCGCCGGCCAGCAGCGATTCGTTCATTGCGGTGGCGCCGGAAATGCTGTTCCACTCCACCTGGATGTCCAGGCCCTGCTCCTTGCCGTGCTTTTCGATCAGGTGCTGGTCGCGCACCACATCGAGGATCAGGTAGCCGATACCGAATTGCTGGGCGATGCTGATCTTGCCTTCGGCCTGTGCGCCGATACTGATCAAGGCTGTCGCAGCCGCCATCAGGGTCAGGGAGGAGCGCTTGAAAGTCATGGGAGTCTGCCGCGTTTTAAGAAGGTGATGGAGCCTAGCGACGTTTTTTAAGACTGGAAAAGAATATCGGGATCTATTGTTATGCAAATGGCCCACAAACAAGCGCCTGGCTGCTATTGTGCCGCGCTTTGAAAAACTGCCGAACCAGCGAGGAAATGGACGTTGAACACTGACGAAAAAATGACCGGGGACCTGTTCGAGGTTGATAAACGCCTGTCACTCAAGCCCGTGGTGGACTTCAACACCTACCTGCGCAGCGCATTCGGCGACGGCCCGTGCACCTGCATCCGCTGCACCACCGGTAACGGCGATGAAAGCGGCTATGCGTTCCAACACAGCTTCACCTTCGACGGCAAGCCCACCCAGCGCCGCTTCGCCACCACGGCGGGCAGTGATGTGTTGCAGGTGTTGAAGAAAGCCTGGTTGTCGTACACCAAGGCCGAGCTGCCGCTGAGCGGTGTGCTGGCGCTGGATACGGTGAAGGAATTTGTCGAGCCGCAATTACATAAACGCCTGACACCGCTGTTTTTGGCCAGTGGGTTGGTCAAGGACGTGGACGGTGAGTTGCAGATTCAGCCGCAGGCGGCGTAATACCGACTACCCCCTGTGGGCGCTGTTGCGGATGGCGAGGAAGGCGGCGCCGCAGATTCTGGCAGTGAAAACACCGTAAAACGTGGCGAGGGCGCTTGCTCCCGTTGGGTCGCGAAGCGGCCCCAGCGCTTTGTTTAAAAAGACTGGGACTGCTACGCAGGCCAACGGGAGCAAGCGCCCTCGCCACAGGTACAGCGTGCACCCTGTTGGGTTTACTTGCGTGCGGCCTCCCACTGTTTAAGCAAGTCGTTGTAGCTCACGGTTTCGCCTTTCGGCTTCTCATTCGCCAGTTTCGGTTTCGGTGCGCCCGGTTGGTCGAACCAGTATTGCGCATCACGCTCGGGGTTCATTTTCGGGCCGCAGACCGGTTGCACCTTGGAGCGCTCCAGGCGCGTCATGATCGCGTCCTGTTCCTTGGCCAGGTTATCCAACGCTTGTTGTGGGGTTTTCTCGCCGCTCGCTGCAGCGGCGATGTTGCTCCACCACAGTTGCGCCAGGCGTGGGTAGTCCGGCACGTTGGTGCCGGTCGGGGTCCATTCCACACGGGCCGGGCTGCGATAGAACTCCACCAAACCACCGAGTTTCGGCGCCAGGTCGGTCATGGCCTGGGAGTTGATGTCCGACTCACGAATCGGCGTCAGGCCGACGATGGTTTTCTTCAACGAGACGGTTTTCGAGGTCACGAACTGCGCGTAGAGCCAGGCCGCGAGTTTCTGTTTCTCTGGGGTGGATTTGAGGAAGGTCCAGGAACCCACGTCCTGATAGCCCTTCTTCATGCCCTTTTCCCAATAAGGCCCGACCGGCGACGGGGCCATGCGCCATTTCGGCGTGCCGTCGGCGTTTACCACCGGCAGGCCCGGCTTGGTCATGTCGGCGGTAAACGCGGTGTACCAGAAGATCTGCTGGGCGATGTTGCCTTGGGACGGCACCGGGCCGGATTCGGAGAAGGTCATGCCCGCCGCTTCCGGTGGCGCGTAGGCTTTCATCCAATCCACGTATTTCTGGGTGGCGAACACGGCGGCTGGGCCGTTGGTGTCGCCGCCACGGGTCACGCTGGAGCCCACCGGGTGACAGTCCTCCACACGAATGCCCCACTCGTCCACCGGCAAACCATTGGGCAGGCCCTTGTCGCCGCCACCGGCCATGGAGAACCACGCATCGGTGAAGCGCCAGCCCAGGGACGGGTCTTTCTTGCCGTAGTCCATGTGCCCATAGATACGCTTGCCGTCGATCTCCTTGACGTCTTCGCTGAAGAACTTGGCAATGTCTTCATAGGCCGACCAGTTCACCGGCACGCCGAGGTCATAGCCGTACTTTTCCTTGAACTTGGCTTTCAGCTCCGGGCGCTCGAACCAGTCTGCGCGGAACCAGTAGAGGTTGGCGAACTGCTGGTCGGGCAGTTGGTAGATCTTGCCGTCCGGCGCGGTGGTGAAGGAGATGCCGATGAAGTCCTTGATATCCAGGGTCGGCGAAGTGAAGGCCTTGCCTTCATTGGCCATCAGGTCGGTGATGGATTCGGTCTTGCCGTAGCGAAAGTGTGTACCGATCAGGTCCGAGTCGTTGACCCAGCCGTCATAGATATTCTTGTCGGACTGCATCTGGGTTTGCAGCTTCTCCACCACGTCGCCTTCCTGCAGCAGGTCGTGGGTCAGCTTGATCCCGGTGATTTCACTGAACGCCTTGGCCAGCACCTTGGATTCGTACTCGTGGGTGGTGAGGGTTTCCGACACCACGTTGATCTTCATCCCACGGAACGGTTCGGCGGCCTTGATAAACCACTTGAGTTCCTCGAGCTGCTGGTCAGCCGTGAGGGTGGACGGTTTGAACTCGCTGCCGATCCATTTTTTTGCGGCATCTTCATACGCATCGGCCCACGCCGAAGCGCTCAAACCGCTGAGGGCCAGTACGGCGGCCAATGAAATGCTATGTCGCAGCTTATTGTTTTTATTCAACATAGAGACCTCCTGGTTGTTTATTCATAAGGGCATTAGCCCCAACGCATCACACTCAACAGCCATACCAGGGAGAGCGCGGACGCCACCCAGATGCTCCAGTCGGTAACGCCAATGACCAGCAAATGCAGGTAGGCGCTGCCGAGAAGACCGATAAACAAACGATCACCACGGGTGGTGCTGATCGGTAACAAACCGCGCCGCGGGATGCTCGGCGAACGCAGCTCCCAGGTGGTCATGCCCGCCAGAATCAGGGCTATGCCGCCAAAGAACAGCGCGGTGGGGGTGGTCCAGGCCATCCATTCCATCATCGACTCCTCAGACCCGGCCCAGGGCAAAGCCCTTGGCCACGTGGTTGCGAACAAACCAGATCACCAGCATGCCGGGAAGGATAGTCAACACCCCCGCCGCCGCCAGCACGCCCCAATCGATACCCGACGCCGAGACCGTGCGCGTCATCACCGCCGCGATGGGCTTGGCGTTGACCGAGGTCAGGGTGCGCGCCAGCAGCAGTTCGACCCAAGAGAACATGAAGCAGAAAAACGCGGTCACACCGATGCCGGAGCCGATCAACGGGATAAAAATCTTCACGAAAAACTTAGGAAACGAGTAGCCGTCGATGTAGGCGGTTTCGTCGATTTCCTTGGGCACGCCGGACATGAACCCCTCCAGGATCCACACCGCCAACGGCACGTTGAACAGGCAGTGCGCCAGGGCCACGGCAATGTGCGTATCGAACAGGCCGATGGACGAATACAGCTGGAAGAACGGCAGCAGAAACACCGCCGGTGGCGCCATGCGGTTGGTCAGCAGCCAGAAGAACAGGTGCTTGTCGCCGAGGAAACGGTAGCGTGAAAACGCATAGGCCGCCGGCAGCGCCACGCTCAGGGAGATCACCGTGTTCAGGCTCACGTAGTACAGCGAGTTGAGGTAACCGGTGTACCAGCTCGGGTCGGTGAAGATCACCTTGTAGTTGGCCAGGGTGAAATCCTGCGGAAACAACGTCAGCCCACCGAGGATTTCGGTGTTGCTCTTGAAGGACATGTTCAGCAGCCAGTAGATCGGCACCAGCAGGAACAGGATGTAGATCAGCAACGGAATTAGCTTGCGCTTGCTCATGTTGGCGGCCTCAGCGGTTGGCGTCGGAGTGGGTCATGGCGGTGTAGAACAGCCAGGACACCAACAGGATGATCAGGAAGTACACCAGGGAAAACGCCGCGGCCGGGCCCAGGTCGAATTGGCCTACGGCCATCTGGGTCAGGGTCTGACTCAAGAACGTAGTGGCGTTACCCGGCCCGCCGCCAGTGAGGACGAAGGGTTCGGTGTAGATCATGAAGCTGTCCATGAACCGCAGCATCACCGCGATCAGCAGCACGCTTTTCATCTTCGGCAACTGGATATGTCGGAACACCGCCCACGCTGAGGCACGATCAATACGGGCGGCCTGGTAGTACACATCCGGAATCGCCCGTAGGCCGGAGTAGCACAGCAGCGCCACCAGGGACGTCCAGTGCCACACATCCATCACCAGCACGGTGACCCAGGCATCCATGGTGTTGGCTGCGTAGTTGTAGCTGATGCCCAGGGCATTGAGGCTGTACCCCAGCAAGCCGATATCGGCGCGGCCGAATATCTGCCAGATGGTGCCCACCACGTTCCACGGAATCAGCAGCGGAATCGCGAGGATGATCAGCACCAGCGACGACCAGCGACCCTTGGTCGGCATGGTCAGGGCGATGGCGATGCCCAGCGGGATTTCGATCAGCAACACGCAGGCCGAGTAGATGAACTGGCGCAGCAGCGAGTCATGCAGGCGTGGGTCAAGCAGCACCTGCTTGTACCAGTCGGCGCCGACGAAGTAGCGGCTGGATTGGTCGAAGATGTCCTGCACCGAGTAGTTGACCACGGTCATCATCGGGATCACCGCACTGAACGCCACCAGCAGGAACACCGGCAGCACCAGCCACCAGGCCTTGTTGTTCTGCAGCTTGTTCATGGCAGCACCTCCAGCAGGTAGTCGTCGGCGTACACCATCAGCCACTGCGCGGGAAAGCTGATGGAGGCCTTGCCTTCAGGCACGGGTTTGTCTTCGGCCAGGCGCACCTTGAGCAGCGCGCCGTCGAGGTTGAGGGTCATGATTTTGTAGGTGCCGAGGTCTTCGAGATGAGAGACGTCGGCCTGCAGGGCGTCAGGGTTGTACTCGTCCCACACATGGATGAATTCCGGGCGGATGCCGACCTGCAATCTCTTGTAATCGGTTTTGGCCAGGCGTTGCTGCAGGGCCTCGGACACTGGCAGGTGGGTGCCGGCAAACCGCACCCCACCCGCCTCGGCCTGCACGTCGATCAGATTCATCCCAGGGCTGCCGATGAAATACCCGACAAAGGTGTGGCTTGGCCGTTCGAACAGGTCACGGGGAGTGCCGAACTGCACGATCTGGCCGCCGTACATCACCGCGATCTTGTCGGCGAAGGTCGAGGCTTCCAACTGATCGTGGGTCACGTAGACCATGGTGATGTTGAACTGCTCGTGGATCTGCTTGAGTTTGCGCCGCAGCTTCCACTTGAGGTGCGGGTCGATCACCGTCAGCGGTTCATCGAACAGGATCGCCGACACGTCGTCGCGCACCAGGCCGCGGCCCATGGAGACTTTCTGCTTTTCGTCGGCGGTGAGGTTGCGGGCTTTTTTGCTCAGCAGGTTTTGCAGGTCGAGGACCTCGGCGATTTCCTGCACCTTGCTGTGAATTTTCGCCTCGGCCATGCCCTGATTACGCAGCGGGAACGCCAGGTTGTCGAACACCGTCATGGTGTCGTACACCACCGGGAACTGGAACACCTGGGCGATGTTGCGCTTTTCCGGGGTCAGGTCGTTGACCACTTTGCTGTCAAACAACACCTGGCCTTCGGACGGGCTGAGCAGGCCGGAGATGATGTTGAGCAACGTCGATTTGCCGCAGCCCGACGGCCCGAGCAAGGCGTAGGCTCCGCCCTGCTCCCACACGTGGTTCATTTCCCGAATGGCGTAGTCCTCGGGGCCGCTCGGCGTAGGGCTGTAGCTATGCGCCAGGTTCTGCAAATGGATCTCGGCCATCAGGCAACCCTCGCGACACGGCGCCCGGGGGCCTGGACCAAACGGCCCTGGCCATCGAACACAAACAGTTTATGGGTGGGGATATACACGCGGATCGGCGCGTCGACGTCATACTCGTGCACGCCCGGCAGGTGCAGCACCAGCAGGAAGTGTTCGCTGCGCACATGCAGGAAGGTTTCCGAACCGCTGATCTCGGCGACTTCCACCGTCACCGCCAACTCCAGGTCGTCGTCGTTGCTGGGCACCAGGCTGATGTGGCTGGGGCGTACGCCGAAACGGAATTCGCCTTCGCCGATGGGGCGCAGGTCGACGTTCAGCGGGAAATGCACGAAATTGGCGAAGCTCACTTCGTTACCGCTGATGCGCCCCGGCATCAGGTTGATCGGCGGCTCGGAAAACAGCTCGGCGGCCAGCACCGTCTGCGGCTGGTGATAGACCTCGGCCGCCTTGCCGCTCTGAATCACCCGGCCTTCGTGCAGGATGGTGGTGGTGCCACCGAGCGCCAGGGCTTCGTTGGGTTCGGTGGTGGCGTAGATGGCGATGGTGTGGCGCGCGGCGAACAGCTCGCGCATTTCCTGACGCAGCTCTTCGCGCAGTTTGTAGTCCAGGTTCACCAGCGGCTCATCGAACAGGATCAGTTCGGCGTCCTTGACCAGCGCACGCGCCATGGCCGTGCGTTGCTGCTGGCCGCCGGAGAGTTCCAACGGGTGGCGCTGGAGGAATTTCTCGATGCGCAGCATCTTCGCGGTTTCCAGCACCTTGCTCTGGATCAGCTCGTTGGACACCCCGGCCTGGCGCAACGGCGAGGCGATGTTCTCGAATACGGTCATGGTCGGGTAGTTGATGAACTGCTGATAGACCATCGACACATTGCGCAGGCGCACCGGCTTTTGCGTGACATCCACGCCGTTCATCAGGATGCGGCCGCTGTCGGGCTTGTCCAGCCCGGCCATCAGACGCATCAGGCTGGTCTTGCCGGACAGCGTGCGGCCGAGCAAGACGTTGAAAGAACCGGCTTCGAAACGCAGGTTGGCGTCGTCGATCCAGGTCTGGCCTTCGACAACGCGGGAGACATGTTCCAGGGTCAATGACATGACACGACCTTTTTATTATTGGAATGAATCTGGCCAGGTGTCAGAGCGAGTTTCGTGCCAAAACGGCAAGTGCTTGATGCGCAAGGAAATGGCGTAAATGGGATGTTCAGGAGTGAACAATTTGGCTGAACAACTGAACAGTCAGGGCCTTGACAATGAACAGTTCTGAAC
The DNA here is from genome assembly GCF_020093335.1 of Pseudomonas fluorescens group sp. Classification (NCBI taxonomy): domain Bacteria; kingdom Pseudomonadati; phylum Pseudomonadota; class Gammaproteobacteria; order Pseudomonadales; family Pseudomonadaceae; genus Pseudomonas; species Pseudomonas fluorescens group sp. The sequence goes on from NZ_JAIOKW010000006.1 coordinate 24,821, forward strand.
AACACTCTGACGACCGCCCCTCCCACATTGAATGATTTCCAGCAGTCAATTGCGCAAGCCCCCATAACAATAAAAACGAAGGTCACCCCATGGCCGAACCACTGGCTCACGACACCCTTATCCAGGAATCCTGGCGCCGTTGTCGCGCCTTTGGCCTGGACCACCAGAGCACGCCCAGCTTCGACCAGCTCCCCGCCGAGGGCATCAGCCAATTGCTGGAGAGCCAGCACTCGCTGGTGCAGACCACGCACCAGGAAGTGCTGCCCTACTACGAAAATATCCTCAGCAATTCAAACTGCCTGATCATGCTGGCCGACAATCAGGGCCAGGTGCTGACCAGTTGGGGCACCCAGCGGTTTATCGAACCCAAGCTGGCGCGGGGCTTCAACCCCGGCGCCAGCTGGAGAGAACGCTCCAGCGGCACCAATGCCATCGGCACCGCACTGGCGTGTGCCCAGGCGGTGCATATCGAACACGATGAACACTTTCTGAAGGCCAACCGCTTCATGACCGGCTCGGCGGCGCCGATCTTTGATGCCCAGCGCGAGATCATCGCGGTGCTGGACGTGTCCAGCGACAGCTACCTGCCGCCCTCCCACACCCTGGGCATGGTCAAGATGATGAGCCAGACCGTGGAGAACCGGCTGATCCTCAACCTGTTTCGCGGCGAACACTTCCAACTGACCTTCAACACCGGCCTGAGCAACCTCGACAGCCAGTGGGCCGGCCTGCTGATCTTTGATGAAAGCGGCCAAGTGCTGTCGGCCAACCGGCGTGCCGACAACCTGCTGGGCATCAGCCTGTCGCGGGTGATGATCGACAGTTTGTTCAAGGTGTCGCTGCTGGAGTTGTTGAACCAGCCGGAAGGGCTGCCCTTTTCCCTGCAAGCGGCGGGACGTAATCGGTTCCAGTGCCTGTTGCGGCGACCCAAGCAGGTGCCAGTGCAGGCGCGCGTGTTCACGGAGCCGACACCGCCTAAGCCCGCCTCCATTGGCCTGAAGACCTTGCACTTCGGCGATGTGCGCGTGGAAAAAGCCGTGCGCCAGGCTGAACGCCTGCTGGAGAAGGACATCCCGCTGCTGATCCACGGTGAAACCGGCGTGGGCAAGGAAGTGTTCGTCAAGGCCCTGCACCAGGCCAGCTCGCGCAGCCAGAAGGCGTTTATCGCGGTGAACTGTGCGGCGATTCCGGCCGAGCTGGTGGAGTCGGAACTGTTCGGCTACGAAAAAGGCGCGTTCACCGGCGCCAATCAAAAAGGCAGCATCGGCCTGATCCGCAAGGCCGATAAAGGCACGCTGTTTCTCGACGAGATCGGCGATATGCCGCTGCCTACCCAGGCCCGCTTGCTGCGGGTATTGCAGGAACGTTGCGTGCAGCCGGTGGGCAGCAGCGAGTTGTTCCCGGTGGATTTGCGCATCATCTCGGCCACCAACCGCGCGCTGCGCGAGCTGGTGCAGGCCGGGCGTTTTCGTGAGGATTTGTACTACCGCATCGGCGGCCTGACCCTGGAGCTGCCGCCGTTGCGCGAGCGCACCGACAAACGGGCGCTGTTCCAGCAACTGTGGCAGCAACACCGTGAGCCGACCCAGTGGGCGGGCCTGAGCGCCGAGGTGCTGGCGCTGTTCGAACAGCATCCGTGGCCGGGGAATTTACGCCAAGTGAGCAGCGTGTTGCAGGTCGCGCTGGCGATGGCTGAAGAACAGCCGATCCGCCCGGAGCATCTGCCGGATGATTTTTTTGTGGATTTGAACGTGGAATCGCCGCTGCCTGCCAGTGAATACCTGGATGCCAGCATCGACCTGAACCAGCGTTTGAAGGCCGTCGGCGGGAATATTTCCCACCTGGCGCGGGAGCTGGGGGTAAGCCGCAATACCCTGTACAAGCGCCTGCGCCAGCACTAACGCGGCTTGACCACCACCAGCAGGTCGGTGAAGTACTCCACCTGGATCGGCAGGTTATCCGCCAGGGACGACAGCGCCGCTGCTGTGTCGTCGAGCTTGAACACGCCGGAAACCCGCAGGTTTTGCAGGGCCTGGGGGTCAAAGCGCAGCATGCCGTGACGGTAACTGGCGAGGGTTTGCAGCACGTCGCTCAGGGGTTGGTCGTTGACCTTGAGCAGGCCACGGGTCCAGGCGTCGGGATCGGCATCGTTGATGGCTTGCGGTGGCTGGGCGCGGCCGTGGTCGAGGACCGAGCGCTGGCCAGCCATGACCTTGACCCCATCGGTGGCGTCGCCTTTGACCGCTACCGTGGACTCGATCACCGTGACCATCGTGGTGCCATCTGCCGCACGTTTGACCAGATAACGCGTGCCCAGCGCAGTGGCCGTGCCTTGGTCGGTGCGGACCACAAAGGGCCGTTGCGCATCCTTCGCCACGTCTACCCAGAGCTCGCCTTGCAGCAGTTCGATCACGCGTTGATGGCCGTCGAATTTCACGTCCACCGCCGAATTGCTGTTGAGCTGCAACTGGCTGCCGTCCTCAAGGGCGATCTGTCGGCGCTCGCCGACACCGGTGCGCTGGTCGGCCATCCAGATAGGCAGGTGTTGCAGGCCCAGCCAACCACATAGCACGATGCCCAGCAAGCCCACCGCCCGTGCGCCACGCGGGCGGTGCGGGGTGAATGCACGGCTTAGGGCAATGCGCGCGGGCTTGGCCGGCAATGTATCTAAGCTGCCCCACAACGCACTCATACGTTCGATGGCCACGGTGTGACGTGGGTCGGCCTGGCACCAGGCGTTGAACGCCTGGCGGTCAGCGTCGGTGACGTCTTCGTCGTGCAGGCGGGTGAGCCACTGCGCCGCTTGCTGGATGATCTGTTCGGTGCTCATACCAGCGGGTCTGCCGGGTGCAGGCTGTGGTAGCAATGCACCAGGGCGCTGGAGATATAGTTTTTGACGGTGCTGGAGGACACGTCCAGGCGCGTGGCGATTTCGCTGTAGGTCAGGCCATCAAGGCGACTCAGCAGGAACGCTTCGCGGGCGTTGGCAGGCAGGCCGGCGAGCATCTCGGCGATGCGTTCCAGGGCTTGCAACGCCACATGAATCGCGGCTGGGTCGGGCATGCCGGCGTCTGCGCACTGGATCACCAGGGCTTCCAGGTAGGCTTTTTCGATGCGGCGGCGACGAGCGCCGTCGATCAACAACCGCCCTGCCGTGGTGGCGAGGAAGGCGCGAGGTTCCTTGATGTTTTGCGGTTCGGCCAGCATCAGTACGCGGATGAACGCGTCGTGGGCCAGGTCGGCGGCATGCTGGGAGCACCCGAGTTTCTTGCGCAGCCAGCCGTGCAACCAGCCGTGGTGCTCGCTGTACATCGCCGTAAGGGTCTGCTGCCGGACGGAGTCGCCCAGCGCGGCCGGAATGTCATGCATGCGCAAAAATTTCTCAAATGGGAAGTGTTACCAATTGCGCGAACAATGCCAGTAAAACAGAGAGGGGGCAAGGGGCTTACCGCTGATGGAGGTGGGTCAGTCGGTATATCTGCCAGCAGTGCCGCCGCTTTCGAAGCCTCGCTGAAGCTCGACATCTCCCACAGGGGATGGGGGTGTTTGGTAGAGCTGTAGCCGAACACTTTCTGCCTGCTGACTCAGGTCTACTGTGGGAGGGGGCTTGCTCCCGATGGCGGTGGGTCTGCCAGCCCATCTACCAGCAGTGCCACCGCCTTCGAAGCCTCGCTGAAGCTCGACATCTCCCACAGGGGATGGGGGTGTTTGGTAGAGCTGTAGCCGAACACTTTCTGCCTGCTGACTCAGGTCTACTGTGGGAGGGGGCTTGCTCCCGATGGCGGTGGGTCTGCCAGCCCATCTACCAGCAGTGCCACCGCCTTCGAAGCCTCGCTGAAGCTCGACATCTCCCACAGGGGATGGGGGTGTTTGGTAGAGCTGTAGCCGAACACTTTCTGCCTGCTGACTCAGGTCTACTGTGGGAGGGGGCTTGCTCCCGATGGCGGTGGGTCTGCCAGCCCATCTACCAGCAGTGCCGCCGCTTTCGAAGCCTCGCTAGAGCTCGACATCTCCCACAGGGGGATGGGGGTGTTTGGTAGAGCTGTAGCCGAACACTTTCTGCCTGCTGACTCAGATCTACTGTGGGAGGGGGCTTGCCCCCGATGGCGGTGGGTCTGCCAGCCCATCTACCAGCAGTGCCAACGCTTTCGAAGCCTCGCTGAAGCTCGACATCTCCCACAGGGAATGGGGGTGTTTGGTAGAGCTGTAGCCGAACACTTTCTGCCTGCTGACTCAGGTCTACTGTGGGAGGGGGCTTGCCCCCGATGGCGGTGGGTCTGCCAGCCCATCTACCAGCAGTGCCAACGCTTTCGAAGCCTCGCTGAAGCTCGACATCTCCCACAGGGAATGGAGGTGTTTGGTAGAGCTGTAGCCGAACACTTTCTGCCTGCTGACTCAGGTCTACTGTGGGAGGGGGCTTGCCCCCGATGGCGGTGGGTCTGCCAGCCCATTTACCAGCAGTGCCACCGCCTTCGAAGCCTCGCTGAAGCTCGACATCTCCCACAGGGAATGGGGGTGTTAGGTAGAGCTGTAGCCGAACACTTTCTGCCTGCTGACTCAGGTCTACTGTGGGAGGGGGCTTGCTCCCGATGGCGGTGGGTCTGCCAGCCCATCTACCAGCAGTGCCAACGCTTTCGAAGCCTCGCTGAAGCTCGACATCTCCCACAGGGAATGGGGGTGTTTGGTAGAGCTGTAGCCGAACACTTTCTGCCTGCTGACTCAGGTCTACTGTGGGAGGGGGCTTGCTCCCGATGGCGGTGGATCTGCCAGCCCATCTGCCAGCAGTGCCACCGCCTTCGAAGCCTCGCTGAAGCTCGACATCTCCCACAGGGGATATCGGGGGACTGTCAGCGCCAGCTCCAGGACACGCCGGTGTAGATGCCACGGCCATCCGCCGGTGTGGAGCGTGCAACATCCAGCCCCTTGTCGTCATAACCCGGTGTGACGGTATTGGCGTAGCGCCGGTTGGTCAGGTTGCGCAGGTCGACCCAGGCTTGCCAGTCCTGCTTGGGCGCGTCGTAGCCGAAGGTGGCGCCGAGGAGTGTGTAGGACGCAGCGTAGTAGGAGTTGGCGTAGTCCACCGCCACCTTTGAGGAATGCTCGGTGTTAAGGCTGGTGTAGAAGCCCGTCGGGTGGCTGTAGCGCAGTTGCGCCTGGTAGTAGTGCTTGGGGATGCCCGGCAAGGTGTTGTCGCCAAAGCGGTCATCGTCACGGTAGTGGAAGTCGCTGAAGGTGTAAGCCTGGCGCAGGGCGAGCTGGCCGCTGCGGCCGCCCTCCCACACCGGGCTGAGCAGGCTGAGTTCCACGCCCTGGTGCACGGTGGGGCTGGCGTTGGATTCGGCAACGATGGCATTGCTGGTGGAGGTCTGGGCCTGGGTTTCCACGGTGAGCAATTCGTGGCGCACTTGCGAACGGTACAGCGCCAGGTCCCACTGGCCGAGCCACGCTTCACCGCGCCCGCCGATTTCCAGGGTGGTGGCGGTCTGGTTTTTCAGGCTCACGCCTTCGCGCTGCAAGCCGGTGGCCGCTCCACTGCCGGCGGGGAAGTATTTGTTGGAACCCCAGATCATCGACCAGGCGTGCGGCGGTTCGACCGAACGGCTCAGGTTGCCGTACACCTGCAGTTGCGGGGTGACGTCGTAACGCAGGCCGACACGCGGCGCGTAGTCCCAATCATGCTGGCTCAGCGGTGCCTGGCCTTCGGGATAGGTGACCTGGGTTTCGCGACGGGTGTAGATCGCGGCCAGGCCGGTGGTCAGCCACAGGTCGGGGATCAGTTCCAGGTCGTTGCCGATATGCAACACGGTATCGGAGCCCAGGTAACTGTAGTCGCGAGTCTTGGTGCCGGGTGCGTAGGTTGCCGTGTTGCCTGCCGGCGTACGCACATATTCCGAGGCGCCGTTGTTGGGCATCGCCTGGGTGGTGCGCAGACCCACCGTGGTGTTGCTGTCGTGACCGAACAGCGTGTCCTGGCGGATGTAGTTGAGGGTGCTGCTGATATCGGTGTAGGCGACTTTCAGGCGGTTGGTGCCTTCGCGCAGGTCCATCGGGTAGTCGTGGTAGGCGAGCCCGACTTCGACACGGGCATTGTCATCCAGCTGCAACGTGGTCTTGTTGGCGATCCAGGTAGAGCCCGGTTGCAGGCGCTTGGAATCGCGCGCGGCGTTGAGGCTGTTGGCCGCGCGCGGGTCGTGGCTGATCTGGTGGCGCGTGAGTTTGCCGGGGGTGTCGTTGGTGGTTTCGCGGTAGCGGAAATAAAAGCGGGTTTCCAGGTCCGGGTTGAAACGGTAGCCGAAGTTGGCCGCTACACCTTTGCCGGTGCCGGCGCTCTGGTGCTGGTAGCCGTCGGACTCGGAGTCAGTGAGGCTGATGTAGTAATCGGCATCCCCCAGCACCTGGCCCGAACTGATCTCGCGCTGCATATAACCTTTGCTGCCCGCTTCATAGCGTAATTGCAGCTTGGGCGCGTCGTAACCCGTGCGCGTCACATAGTTGACCGCGCCACCAAGAGCCAGGGCGCCCTGGTCGAAACCGTTGGCGCCGCGCAGCACTTCGACCCGGCTTTGCCACAGCGGGTCTTTCAGCTCATAGGGCGTGCCGCCGGGGCCGGTCAGCGGCAGGCCATCGAACATTTCGTACAAGCCGGAGGCATGGGAACCCGGGCTGCGGTTCAGGCCCGAGCCGCGAATCGAGAGTTTCACCCCTTCGTTATTCGCCGCCTTGGCGTACACCCCGGCCTGGTACTTGAACACGTCTTCGTTGGTGCTCACCCGTCCCTGCTGCACGCTGTCCATGTCAATGTAGTTGGTCGCACCGGGCACGCTCTTGAGCTGCGCCTGGGCCCCTTCGCCGGCGCTGGCTTCGCTGCTGGTGACTTCGACCGGGGCCAATTGCAGGCCTTCGGCGTGCACCATTGAGCTCAACGTCAGGGCGGCAAACAGGAACGGCGGGTGGCGCAACAGCATGAGGCGGGTCCTTGGAATTCGGGGGGGCACGTGGTGGGAAGACAGGGACGCCCGCCAGGTCACTCCTTATTAACGGACCAGACCTTTCCCACAACAGCGTCAGATGTGGATTATTTGCTAAGTCCGAAATCGAATTACCACATGCAAACTCAGTATTTAACGAAATAACCGCCAAGCATTACTGTGGAACCACTGAGTCACCCACGTACCACGAGACCACCCCCATGCAGACATCCGCCACCCTCATCGACTTCACGCTCCACCGTAAACGCCGCCAGGCGCGTGCAGCGGCCGAGTTGATGTGGGCGATGTACGCCGCGCGTGCCGGGCTGGCGGTGTTTACCGCTCAAGCCGCTCCGTCCAGCGATACTCGCCGGGCGTAAGGCCGATGAATTTCCTGCACGTGCTCCCCGAACCGCCTGAACCGCTGCCCAAGCCCAGCCCTGATGATGATGTGATCAGCCTGTGCGTGGCCCACAACCTGCAACGCTTGCGCAGCAAACGGCACTTGTCCCTGGATGGATTGGCGCGGGTCTGCGGCGTGAGCCGGGCGATGCTCGCGCAGATCGAATCCGGGCGCAGCGTGCCGTCGATCAAGGTACTGTGCAAGATTGCCAAGGGCTTGAAGGTGTCAGTGGCGGCGTTCCTGGAAGACCGTGCCTTTGAGGGGGTGGAAGTGTTGCCGGCGCGACAAAGTAAGCGCCTGGTCAGTGCCGATGGCGGGTTTATCAGCCGTGCCTTGTTCCCCTACGATACCGCGCGTCAATCCGAGTTCTACGAGATCCGCCTGCGAGCGCTGGGCGAGGAGATTTCCGAAGGCCACGGCCCCGGCATCCAGGAAAACCTGGTGGTGGCTCAAGGCGTGTTGGAAGTCAGCGTCAACGACGAGCGTTACCTGCTTTCCACCGGCGACTCGATCCTGTTCTACGCCGACCAGCCCCACCGCTACCGCAACCCGGCAGACAGCGAGGCCGTGGCGTTTCTGGTGATCACCTACCCGGAACGCCTGGATTGACATGCAAAACGCCCCGAATAATCGGGGCGTTTTTTTGTGCGGGACCTATCAGCAGGTGCAGCACATCATCGGCATGCCGTTGCAGCTCATCATCATCGGCATGGCGCAGTCGTTCATCATTTTGTTCATGAGCATGCAGCAGTTTTCCATCATGGCCATGCTCATGCCCGGCATCGGCATCGGCATCGGCATCGGCATCGGCATCATTTTGCACATCATACTGTCGCCCATCAGGGTGCATTCCATCACACACTTCATCATCGGCATCGGCATGCCCATCATGGGCATCATGTTCATGCCGGTCATCATGGCCATGGCGTCGGCTGACATGCACATCATCGACATGTTGGCGCACTGCATCATCATCGGCATGCCACAGTTCATCATCATCGCCATCATTTCGGCGTTGGTCTTGAACTGAGCCATGTCCATGCCGGTAGCCGGCTTCATGGTGCACATCATGGCGTCCGCAGCCATTTCGCATTTCATGGTGGCCATCATCATCGGCATGCCCATCATCGGCATCATTGGCATGGCGGTGTTCATCGGCATCTGCATGGCGTTCATCATCTTCGAAACTCCGTAATCGACAGGAAATGAGTAAGTTCTGGGGCCGATTCTAGAGACGCCAGGCGGTGGCGCAAGACGGCGGCAGAGCAGCAGGAATGGATGTTCGCAGGGAAACTTAGTTGAAGAAAACAGCTGCAAACGTTGTGATAACGAGTATTTCGGCGCTATTACGTATGTCATGACTGTCAAACGAGACAGACCGACGCGATGGATATTCGATTGCGCAATCTCGACCTATCTTATGGAAATAAACGATCTAACCGGGCGTACCTAGCGTTCAGTTTCCTTCAACGTTTGCATCAGTTCCTCCGCTTCCGACCCTGGCGGGAGGCGGAAACCGTACATCTCATCCGCCGCCAGGATCTCGCTCAACGCATCGAGCAGTTGCATCTGCGTCGGCGATTCACGCAGCAGTTTGTGTGCGGGCAGTAATAACTCGGAGGAAACACCCTGGACACTCGCTACATCGATCACGGCAAACAGGATAAAGCGCAAACGTATTTCGCGATCCGTAGGCCAAACCGTTTTTAGCTTACCCATGGTGCATGGCCTCCATTTTTCGGAAAAATCCGAGGCTATTGATGACCGCAGGGTGTTTCAAGCACAGGGAAGCAAGATAGGCCGCGTCCTACAGAAGAAAGAGAAATACCGCACCGATCACTCAATGAGGCCACAGGTTCAAGCGTTGTGCTGACGTTGTCGCGTGCCCGTCAAACGGTCATTGCACGGGCAGGAAATTCATCAGCAATAAACTCTGGGCGTAGTTGAGGCCTATGCGTCGATAGCGCTCATCGAGCATCTGGGTCAGCAAGTCAAGGCGCGCAACAATCTTGCCGAACTCCACCGCGAAACTGAGGTTGCTGCCCTCCTCCGAGATCTCATTGGAAAACAACAACAGCACGCCATTCGCATCCTGGCGCTTGCTCAGCAGCCAGGTGGCCTTCTCGATGTTACGCGCGGCGTTGCTGACGAATTCAGGATTGATCGCGTCAGTGATGTAGAACTCGGTACGGCCACCGTGAGCGGTCACGATCATGCTGCCGATGGCATAGATAAACGCCCCGACCCGGTCACCTTTGAATTCAGGGCTCAAGGAGTAACTCAGTGCCGCCAGGTTACGACGCTCCCCCAGCGCCGGAAGGGTTCGACGCTGCTCGATAGCCTGGCGAATCTCGCGGGCCGCGCTCACAGCGTCCGGGTAACCCGACTGACGCCACTGGCTGGGGTTTCGCAGATAGAGCTTATTCATCAGCAAATACAGGCTTTGCAGATTGTCACGCATGCCCAGCGTTGCCATGCGATCGACACTGGTCTGGAAGAACTCATCGGGTTTGCCATTGCTGAACTGCTTGGCGATATCCCGGCCCTGTTGCTGGCTGCAACCGCTGGCACAGAGCATTAACGCGGCGGCCAGCAGCAAGGGGCGGCGCATCCGTCGAATGTGCAAACAAGTAAACGTGCGATCCATCGGCACCCGATCTGGTTCATCTGCCCACGCGGGGATCGGCGGGGCTGGGACAAGGATAGAGCCGAGAAATCCCAAAAAGTGCAATGCTGGTGGGGAGATAGTTGTAAGCAGAGACCGCCGGGACGGCGAAAAGACGTATCCGTGACGAATATTTTTTCCAGGGTCTATACTGCTTGTAACAGTTGCGTGTGTTGTCGGCGATTCAGGGTGGCATTTCAACCTTTTAACGGCCTGACACGGTTGCCTACATCGCCCCCGGCATACTCACCAGCAACTGTACTTGAGGGTGACGGCAATGAAACATCCAATTCGAGCACAAATGGTTGTTCAGGTAATTTGCCTGCTTTCGGTGGCACAGCTTTTTTGCTGAGCTAGGTATTACCGCTTTAAAACTCAACCGCAGGCGCGGCGGTGGAGGGTATTGCCTGTGACACACGGGTGAACCGGCCCGACATCCTTTCTGTCGGGCCAGAACGTGCATCTACAGCAAGACCGTGGCGAGCATGCCCAAGGCGCCCAGGCAAAAGCCGATCAATGCGCCTCGCCCGGGGATTTCATGGAACAGCGCCCAGATCACCACAGGCTCCAGCAACAATAACGAGGTGACTGAAACCACCGTGACCACCCAGATGTCACCGACCGCCAGATACCCCAGCCAATAAGCACCCAACAGGCAAAGCCCGGCGAAGCACATCACGGCCACCGGCATAACGAACCCCTGCCACGAGCCGTCACCGGCTTGAGCCAGCCTGGCGGTTACCACCTCACTGTAGATTGCACAAAACTCGCCGATAACCATCAACCCTAGAGCAGAAACTCCGAGTAATTCTTTGGACATATCAAAAACTCCTTCGTATTCAACGCACTGTTTTTCAACTCCCAGCTGGCGATGCCATTGCTGAGGGTTTCGCTGCACAGATACGAAGCAGCCTTGAACAGGCCTGAATGACCGAAGTGCTTTTGCATGCTCATGTCCTTCAAAAGGGGGTGAATCTCAGCGCCCAGGTAAGGCGCACGTGGTGATCATACGTTCCGACAATCACGGTGAACAACCAGCCCCCCAAAAGCACCGCAGACGCCTGATTGTTTTGGCGTGTTTGTAGAGGCTCGCGGCTCGATCTCTCGACCAAACGACCCTTATGACAACTAAATTTATTGCGGCACACCTTGTTACAACCATTTGAGCCTGGACATTGCCCCCTTAAGAACTTCGACCGTTTGTTTCAATCCTAATGCCAGGCGTGCTTTAACCCATGAGCGCCTGCTGACAACCCATAGAGGTTCAAAAATGAAAATGACACTACCCGCCCTGGTTTTAGGCGTGATGATTTCGCAAGGAGCGATGGCTGCCGGAGACGGTACAGCCGCTCTCGGAGGCGGCGTTGGTGGTGCACTTGGCAATATCGTAGGCCAGCAGCTTGGCGGCTCGACGGGCGCTGCCGTAGGCGCAGGCTTGGGGGGTGCCGCCGGTGGAGCCGTCGGTGCTCAGAAAGGCAATAGGGCAGAAGCCGCTATAGGGGGTGGGGTTGGGTCTGCTGGTGGATCGCTCATAGGCAATCGCCTCGGCGGCACTACCGGCTCAACTATCGGTGCTGGTCTCGGCGGTGCTGCAGGTGGCGCGCTCGGCAACAACCTGGCGGATGATGAGAGCGGTCATCGATCGGACGGCAAAAAGCACAGAGGCAACAATAAGCACAAACATAAGAACAAGCGCCATTGATAAACCGGGGCTCGACGGGCATGAACGGCATTAAAATTTGCCGGACTGCCCGCCGCCCCCTTCATGATAGGGCTATGATCAGGCCATCTGAACCGGACGTCCGACGCCCCATGCCCGTTGACCTGCAAGCTCTGTATCCAAAACTGATCCACTTGATGCTGGATACGGTCTTCGTCGTCGATGGCGAAAACCAGATTGTCTTCGTGAGCGATGCCTGCGAGGCACTGCTCGGCTACCGTGCGCAAGAGCTGACAGGCACCCTGATCACTCACTACATGCACCCTGAAGACCTGGCGCGCACCCGCGCCTCCATTGTCCGGGTCATGAACGGGCAACCCCATGTCGACTTCCGCAACCGTTACCTCCGCAAGGATGGCAGCGTCGTGCACATCCTGTGGGCGGCCTTCTGGTCCCAAGAGGTGGGTGCGCGAATTGGTGTCGCGCGAGACATCACCGCGCTCACCCAGGCCGAGGAGGAACTACGCTTCCTCGCCCACCATGATCCGCTGACCGCCCTCACCAACCGCTCACTGTTCAATGCTCGGCTGGACCACGCCCTGCAAACCGCACGCAGTCACAACCACACGCTCGCGTTACTGTTCCTGGACATCAATGACTTCAAGGGCATCAATGACGTGCATGGACATGCCATGGGTGATCGCGTGCTCTGCGTGATTGCACGACGACTGGAGCGCTGCGTGCGCGAGAACGACTTGGTGGCCCGGATGGGCGGCGATGAATTCACGGTGATGATCACGGATATCCAATCACCGGATGCGGTTGCCGGGAAGGTGGCGCAGATACTTGCGGTCATGTCTGAGCCGCTGGGGGCTGAGTTTGGCGGGGTGAAGATGCCAACCTGCAGTGTTGGCGTGGCGTTTTATCCGGGGGATGGGGAGGATGCGGATACATTGCTGAGTCATGCAGATGGGGAGATGTACCGGATAAAGCGGCAACGATTTGCGACTGAGGGGCGCAGTTAATCGAGGTCGACTGCCTTCCCGACTGATCCATAAACCGATACGCCGCAGATCATCTCCACCTTTCGGATACTGCAGCACCCTCAAGGCAATCAAACCCTTCCGGGGCACCACCTGACCTTTCTAGACCAATTTCTAGACCAAGAAGCGCTCGCGGCGGGCCTGCTGATGTTTGCCTGCCTAGCCGACATCGGCGAAGGCAGCCTGCTTCATCGGCGCTTAACCGTTCGATTCGCGTGAGGCAAGTATTTCACCAGAGAGGGAAGTCTTTTCAGCGCTTCTTAACCGGCAAAAGACCTACCCTGACGTGGAATCATTATTTGGCTTGGCGAAGCACAAGCTCCGACAGACGAGTTTTAACCCGGAAGCAGAATTCGCGAATTTGAAATTGATAAGCGGGCATAACCATGTAGTTCAAATCAGGACCTAATGAGTCTTTGACTTCCATGTACTTGGCAGTCTTGACCGCAATGGCTTGGTATTCCGCCTCGTATTTAGCGTAAGACGCTTTGTTATAAAGCTTTAAAACATCGATTTCTTTACGGCATTGCTCAGCGCGATTTTGGTTAAGGTTTGTTTCTGATTCTGCCTGAGCGGCCTTCGCAGAGGTGGCGATTGGGGCGTCAGTGCTGGCGCTCGAAGGTACAGCCTCATATCCCGCAGGCGAGTGTGCTGGTGTCGAAGGTTCGACTTCAGAGGGTGATTGCTGAACGACGGCAGGTGGAGGAGCCACTTCAGGTTTTTCTGGGGTTTTCGTAGCGCATCCCGCGAGGGCAAGTCCTACCACTACAACGATGCCACACATTTTATCCATCGGTTTCACCAAGAGGTATTTATGGTTGGCTGAGTCGTTAGGTTCTGGGTAAAAGCAATAACTCGTTCAGTGATCGAGTATGAATTTTCTACCAGCCTCAAGGCGCTCAGCCTCTCTTCCTTGAGTGCGCAGGTGAACGATAATAGTAAAAAAACAAAGAGATGACGAGTAAAAGCTCGTCAGAAAAGCCACAAATTTAATGGGGCAATTACTGGGAAGCCAAGCTGCGCACATACCCTGATTGTGCCGCGTCGCAAGCGGACAATCGCTTTCGCAAACGGCCACGATGAAGTGGGGTGCAGTGCACTTGTATGACGCCGAACTGAAACTATCCGCCGCGCCTGCCTTGGCGACGTGTCACAGACTTACGCACGCTCAATGGAAGACGTCGCGAGGGTAAAAGGGGTGGTCACTCATCTACGGGTGTTCCCTCCACAACCCGCGTTGAGCAAACCCGGCTAGGCAGGCTACCTTCGCTATAGTCGACGCTATTGCCGACCGTACTTCCAGGAGCTTGTACCAGTGTCCGACACGCCGATCAACGTCGCTTACACAAAGCGCTTCAACGCCGTACTCGCCTACATTGATGAGCATCTCGAAGATGATCTGTCGGTGAAGACGTTGAGCCATGTGGCGAATTTTTCGACGTTTCACTTCCATCGCCAATTCACCGCGTTCGTCGGCGTGCCGGTTTCACGTTATGTGCAACTGATGCGGCTACGACGCGCCGCCCATCGCTTGGCCGCCGTTGCGGATCACTCGGTACTGGAGGCGGCACTCGGTGCCGGTTTCGACAGTCCCGAGGCGTTTTGCAGGGCGTTCAAGCGAGCGGTCGGTATGACGCCGAGTGCGTTCAGGAAGGCGCCGAACTGGCAGGTCTGGCATGCGGTGTTCACCATCCCTCATTTTTCCAGGACTATCATCATGCAAGTACGAATCGTGGAGTTCCCCGAAGTCCGGGTCGCAGCACTTGAACATTGCGGCCCCCCCGGGCTCGTCAATGAGAGCGTGAGCAGGTTCATCGAGTGGCGCATGCAGAGCGGGCAGTCGCCGGTGGCATCGAGTCGCAGCTTTGGCATTCCCTACGGCAACCCCGACACCACGCCAGCAGAAGCATTCCGCTTCGCCATTTGCGGCGAGATTCACGAGGCGGTGGAACCGAATGCGTTCGGCGTGCGCGAACTAGTTATTGCTGGCGGTCGCTGCGTCGTAGTGCGGCACGTGGGGTCACCGGACCACATCGGCGAATCGATCTATCCGATCTACCGCGATTGGCTGCCTACCAGTGGCGAAGAACTGCGTGATCAGCTACTGTTCTTCCATTACCTGAGCGTGTATCCGCAAACACCACAGGATCAATGGAAAACGGATGTGTATGTTCCGTTGCAGTAACGGGTCGAGCTGCTTGTTGAGCGTGGCTGACGTTGGCGAGTTTCCGTTCAGGGGGACAGCTTTTTGTGAAAAGCTGTAATTGGCCAAAAGTAGACCGTCAGCCATTCCATTGATGAGCCTAACTCCGGCGTCGATTGGCACTGGCATGGGGACTGTCACTTGATTTAGTCCCCACAATTTCGGCGGCTACGTCGAATAGCAAAAGACGCCTAGTCACAGAAGTTTGGTCTGATCCCCTGCGCGAGCGCACATCTACAGTCTCAAGATGTAGATGCGTCGATCCGTCTAGTTTCAATGCTTGGAGTGTCTTGTGAAGCCTTTCTACCCCACCTTGGCTCGGAGTTTGCTGCTACGACTGCCAGAATGTCAGGCAAACACCATATTCATCGAGAAGATCATCGGCAACTTCAAACTGAAACACCTTCTCTGGAAAGCATTCTGATAATGCGCGCGCCCAATATCTGACTATCTGCTCAGCAAATAAATGACACAGACGATAATCTTCCTCCGACAAACCAACTTTCAATATAGGCCGACTCGATGCATCTTCCCATTTTGTAAAAAATTGATTTATAGGAAAAATATTTCTATATCGCTCAACATCTCTACGCGACGCACTTTTTTCACACACGCCAGCTCTAGTTTCGACCAACCCCATTAAAGGAAACTTTTGCGGATCGTATTGCTGAGCGTTAGGCAGCCAGAAAACGTGGCCGTCAGACTCAATAAAATCAGGAGAAAGCAGACCTAGAACCGCAACTGCTTGTTCTAATGACACGTAGCTTCCCACATATGAAAAAAACTCTTCGGACCCAATATCTGTAACAAACAGATTCAATGATTCTTTAGAAATATTACCTTGATAACTTTTCATCCATTCAACCCTAACCTATCAGCGCAGACTGAGGAACATTTCCCTCGAAAGCTTCTGAGTAATTTCCCATCTTGGCAAATATTTTCTGCTCGGTGCTTGGTTCCATTCAACCACTTTAATCTTAGCGCTATATACATCCCTGCGACTCTACTAAGCCCCTGCGCGTAATTCACATCCCTTTCTGAAGCGACTGGAGTCGATAACAGCCAGACATCGGATTCAGCCCCATAATTTTTTCCGGCCGACAAGCCTGCGTGCTCTATGACGGCGAGACTGAGACAACGTTTTGTCCTCGGCGCAATGAGCCAAGAGCGCGGTCAGCGGAATGTCTATAGGAAAGCCATCCTCCAGCCATTTAAGCGCTAGTCCCGACCAATATTCGGAATGCGACATCAAAGCTGTGATCACCAGCGGCTGCAACGCTATGTTGGCAGGTAGCGTATATTTTTTGCTAAGGGCTCTTACCGCATCAGGCAAATCGAGTGCAGCTGTTTCGAAAGGTTTCTCAAGCAGCGGCAATAGCCAGACATAGCTGAATTCTTCGTTCATCTTCTCCCCCGAGGCTGCTATCGACACCAAGGCGTTCATCAAATTGAGGTAACGAAGCGGGTTTCGAGGCCAACGGACACCGGCGTATCAGAGGGCAACAAGTCCGCCCCTACTCTTTCGCCATCACTGAAGAGATACATCGATAGAGTTTCTCGCTCGCCAAACCGCCATTCTAGAGAACCTATGTCTCCCAGATATTTCTCGTCGTTGAAATAGTATTGGTCGTGCAGCAGCACGCTCAGTCGCTTTCCCAAAAGCGAACGGGCGTTTTGCAGGTATCGGCCAGATCTTGCTGGGGATGAGGAGTGGCGACCAGGCATCGAGTACCTCATATACGTGGGAATGGAGGCAGATACTACACAATCGCCATTACCTCCGCTCTTGGCGGGTTAGCGACGGCCTGACCTCTGCGCATCGACAGGCGGTCATCTTTCTACCGAAACTAGCAGAGCATAGCGGTGCCGCCACAGGCAGTGGCGAAAATGAGTAACTCAACCTATGTACTATGACTAGAGTGATAGCCGGTAGCGACAACCAGGACCACTGCGCAAGCTATTGAAATTGAAGGGTTGCAGGCTGGATATGTGTTAGTTCCTGCAGGTTGTGAAATCTTTATCCATCCGATGTGTCAAAAACGGCAACCCTTGGCTTAAAGAATTCTGGTCACCTGCCGCTATAGAGGTTGAGTCTTGCTGTCTTTTCTATACAAGACGAGGGAAAATGCTTTCGCATCATGGATGTATGACCTAAAGCCACTATCCTTCTGCATCAAGAAGGCACTTGTAGTTAAAGTGCTTACCGAAACGCGGAAGGACAAGAGTTATAGTGATTATCAAAATTAAAGGGATATTTATGAGATTCGCTAAACTGTTCGGGGCAGCAACTCTATTCGCCTCTATGATTGCATCTGCCCAAGCAGGCACCATCGTCACCGTGAAGGTGAAGAACTCTACGACCGGTCCAGCCGCGTACACTTTCGAGTATTTTTCAGGGAGTGTAGCCCCCACTCCAAGTACGATTCTGCCGTCTGCAATGACAACATTTGCCCTGACCAGTGTCGCGGATACGGTTTCAGGAATGCGGTTTGTCTATACGTCAGGTAATAAGAAATGTCGTTTTGCAGCAAGTCACCAGGTCAATCCAACGACTAAAGCCCCTAGCTGGACTAAAATGGGCACTAGCACTGGTTTCGATAACGCTACTTGCAATGCAAATATCACAGCAATTCAATCGGCGCCTCCCTATAACTACACTGTCGAATTTGAAATCAAATAATCCGACATTTGTATAGGAACCTTAGCTGAAGATAGCTCTCGAGCTATCTCCAGCGTATGGAGTATCACCATGGACATTTCGATTAAATCGTATCAAGCAAGTACACAGGCAAAAGTTTCTACACAAGAGAAGCTTCCTTCGTCCAACCCTGTAAATTTACCTTCAGGGGATACCGCCCCCAAGACGACGGAGACCGTCACAATCTCCGATTCTGCACGGGCACTGTACGCATTAAGTAAGGCTGATGATAAACAAGCCTCTATGTCCGATAGGGATTTAAAAGGACAATATGCAAAAGGTCAGAGCGATATGTACAATTTCGGGCAGCGGATTGCTGGCGGGAATCTTAATAATGAGGATCTACTTCCCAAAACAGACGACCCTGCCCGTTTAGCGTTAGGTCAGCAGTCACTGGATTACGCCATTGGGCTTTCTAAACTCCCTCCCGAAAAGCTTCCAAACCCATTTGAAGGCATGGCCCGAAACGGGCTAAGCAATATTGTTTATGATGATTCAGGAACCTATACGGATGCAGAACGGTATGCCGCTTATGGGGAGCTTAGTAAGCAGGATGAAACATATTTTTCCAAGTTGTACGCCACTATAACGAACGGCGGAGACAACAGTGAAATCTTCAAAGGCATCATGGACTATTTCGATGACCTTCCAGGGGTCGAGAAAGCGGCATACCCTGATGGCTTTAGGGACAGTATAAAAAGTCTTTACCAAGAGCAGTTAGGACAATCGGGGCCGCTCGCCCTTCTCCGGCAATCGACTGAAAACGACGCTGATAAATTGTCACCGAGCTTCTTCAACAAGGAACAATCACCGGAGCAGATGTTACAGGCCGTCTTAGAAAAAGCGATTGCTCTTTCGACGGTCTGACCAGCCCAAAGCACTGGTGCAGGCGTTGGGCGTTGGAGTGGAGCGTCAGCAGGATTTCCGGTTTACTCTGCTGGAGATCGCCGACCTTCACGCCATGCAGCAAGAGATTGATGCACGTGAAAGCCACTGGAAAGCCGTGCTAATGACGCGATCATTTGGCTACAACCTCAACTGAGCGCATGTCACTGCCTGGCTGCGCCACCGTCTCAGAAATCATGATGCCGAAAGGTGCCGCACAGCCGACGCACTGGGCGCCGCTAGGCCGCTCATTGCGGGCATTCCCGCCTCAACACCCGCGAAACGCTTGCAGCATGGCGAAGCCCCTTCGCCTGTCAATGTCAGCAACCCACCCTACTCCGTCGGCCCAACACATCCCACTTAATGCCAACACATCAGTAGGTAGCCCAGCAAACTGCAGGCAAAAAAAATCCCGCAAAGCCTCTGGCTCGCGGGATTTCTTTATGTGTTTGGCGGGAAACCAGGGATTCGAACCCTGGAGACGCTATTAACGTCCGCCGGTTTTCAAGACCGGTGCATTCAACCACTCTGCCAATTTCCCTTGTGCGTCACGAGATTATAATAGCCCATCCCGTCTCAGCGGGCGCCATAATACCCGAATGAAACACACTGTCAAACTCTCGCCATCGCTTGTTACAGAGCGTCTGTTATGATCTTTGCGACTGAACGTTTCAAAACCGAAGGAGTGTCGCCATGCGCGAACAGAATTACGCAGTGAATGGCAACGCGCAGGCTGAGCAGCTTGAAGTCAGCCGCGTGTTGCGCAACACCTATGGCTTGCTCGCCCTTACCCTCGCATTCAGCGGCGTGATGGCGTTCGTGGCGCAGCAGATGCGCGTCGGCTACCCGAATATCTTTGTCGTGCTGATCGGCTTCTATGGTCTGTTCTTCCTGACCAACAAGCTGCGTGACTCGGCGTGGGGCCTGGTGTCGGCGTTTGCCTTGACCGGTTTCATGGGCTTTATCCTCGGCCCGATCCTCAACCGCTACCTCGGCATGGCCGGTGGGGCGGAAGTGGTCAGTTCGGCGTTTGCCATGACGGCCCTGGTGTTTGGTGGTCTGTCGGCCTACGTGTTGATCACCCGTAAGGACATGAGCTTCCTGGGCGGCTTCATCACCGCGGGCTTCTTCGTGCTGCTGGCGGCCGTGGTCGCAGGCATGTTCTTCCAGATCAGCGGTCTGCAACTGGCGATCAGCGCGGGTTTTGTGCTGTTCTCCTCGGTGTGCATCCTGTTCCAGACCAGTGCGATCATCCACGGCGGTGAGCGTAACTACATCATGGCGACTGTCAGCCTGTATGTGTCGATCTACAACCTGTTCATCAGCCTGTTGCAGATCTTCGGCATCATGAGCCGCGACGACTGATCGCTAGCGCAATAAAAAATGCCCCGTATCGAAAGATACGGGGCATTTTTGTTTCTTACGTATCGAGAGCAGCCAATCAGTACTGGTTGGGCTCCATTTCCAGATCGACCTTGAAACGCTCTGCAATGTCGCGCTGGATACGCTGGGCCAGGTTGGCGATATCGTGCCCGGTAGCACCGCCGTAGTTGACCAGCACCAGCGCCTGGAGCGTGTGCACCCCGGCATCCCCCTCACGAAAGCCCTTCCAGCCGGCCTTGTCGATCAGCCAGCCGGCCGCGAGCTTCATCTGCCCATCGGCCTGTGGGTAAGCCACCAGGTCCGGATACAGCGCCTGCAGTTCAGCCGCCAGCGCCTGGGACACCAATGGATTTTTGAAGAAACTCCCGGCATTGCCCAGCTCTGCCGGGTCCGGGAGTTTTTCCCGACGGATGCTGCAGATGGCCCGGCTGACATCGCTCGGCGTCGCGTCGGTGATGCCCTGGGTTGCCAGGCGCTGCTGCACCGGGCCGTAGTCGAGTGTGAGGTGGCTGGCGCGACTCAGGGCAAAACGCACCCTCAGGATCAGCCAGCGCCCGGTCTCGTGCTTGAACAGGCTGTCACGGTAGGCGAAGTTGCATTCTTCCAGGCTGAAGTCGCGCAGTTCGCCAGTGTGTCGGTCCAGGGCGGTGAGGCCGACGAACACATCCTTGATCTCCACACCGTAGGCGCCGATGTTCTGCATGGGGGCCGCGCCAACGGTGCCGGGGATCAGACTGAGGTTTTCCAGGCCGCAGAACCCCTGTTCCAGGGTCCACAGCACGAACGGGTGCCAGGCTTCACCCGCCTCGGCTTCGACCACCACCTGCGTGCCGTCATCGTGCAGCACACGGATGCCTTTGGTGGCCATGCGCAGCACCAACGCCTGGATGTCCTGGGTCAGCAGCAAGTTGCTGCCACCGCCGATCACCAGCAACGGCAGCGCCTGCGCAGCTGAATAGGCCAGGGCCTCACGGACGTCGTCGTCGCTGTGGGCCTCGGCGAATAACTGGGCACGTACGTCAATGCCAAAACTGTTGAATGGCTTGAGCGATACCTGCGCAAGCACCTGCAAGGTCATAACCGCCCCTTCAATTCGATCACCAATAAATCACAGGCACGTTCGATCAAGTCCAGGACCCGTTCGAAGCCTTGTTCACCTTCGTAATACGGGTCGGGGACTTCGTCCACTTCAGCCTCGTAGCGGCGCAGGAACAGATCCAGCTCCGCCTTGCCCTGCGCCGGCTGCATGGCCTTTAGGTTGCGCAGGTTGCTGTGGTCCATGGCCAGGATCAGGTCATAGCGCGCAAAGTCGGCGCGCGAGACCTGCTGGGCCCGCTGGGCCGACAGGTCGTAGCCACGCACCAACGCCGCACGCTGGCTGCGTGGGTCCGGCGGGTTGCCGATATGCCATTCGCCGGTACCGGCGGACGCTACGTCGACCTGCCCCGCCAGCCCCGCTTCACGCAATTTATGGCGCAGTACGCCTTCTGCGGTGGGCGAGCGACAGATATTGCCCAGGCAGACAAACAGGACCTCCATCAGGCCCCCAGCAGGCGACGGACGCGCTCAAGGTCTTCCGGGGTGTCGACACCGGCCGGCGGCGCTTCCAGCGCATCGCCCACGTGGATGCGCACGCCGTGCCACAGCGCCCGCAGTTGCTCCAGGGATTCGGTGTTTTCCAACCAGCACGGGCCCCAGCTGACGAAGTCATGCAGGAAACCGGCGCGGTAGGCGTATATGCCGATATGGCGGCGGTAGGGCACGCCTTCCGGCAACACATCAGGTTGCTTGGCAAACGCATCGCGGGCCCATGGCAAGGTCGAACGGCTGAACGTCAGCGCCAGGCCGTTGATGTCGCTGACCACCTTCACCACGTTCGGGTTGAACAGGGTCGCGATGTCTTCGATAGGCTCGGCCAGGGTCGCCATGCGGGCTTCGCCATGGGCTGCCAGGTTGGCGGCTACCTGGTCGATCACGCTCGGCGGGATCAACGGCTCGTCACCCTGCACATTGACCACGATGGCATCGGGCGCGAGGCCAAGTTTTGTGGCGACTTCGGCCAGGCGATCGGTGCCGGAGTTGTGATCTTCACGCGTCAGTACGGCTTCGGCGCCGAAGCCTTGGCAGGCTTCAATGATACGCGGGTCATCGGTGGCCACCACCACGCGCTCGGCGCTGCTTTTGCAGGCCTGTTCCCACACCAGCTGGATCATCGGCTTGTCGCCGATCAGTTGCAGCGGCTTGCCCGGCAGCCGGGTCGACGCATAGCGGGAGGGAATGACAACGGTAAAGGCTGTGGTCATTTATCCAGGCGCTCATCGGTGGTCAGGGTGCGGGCTTCGCTTTCGAGCATCACCGGGATGCCATCACGGATCGGGTAAGCCAGGCCGGCGCCTTTGCTGATCAGCTCGGTTTTGTCGGCGCTGAGCTTGAGCGGGCCTTTGCAGATCGGGCAAGCGAGGATGTCGAGCAGTTTGGTGTCCATGAGTGTTTCCTGGAAAGAAGCGGTTTAAGGCAAAAGACGGGCAGGCAACAGACGCATCAACTGCGTGTCGAACCAGGCAACGAACGCCGGCGACGGCAGTGCATCCACCGCAAGGTACCACCAGTCGGGCTGGGCAAAGGCGCGGCACTTCACCGCGTCCTTCTCGGTCATGACCAGCGGCAATGACGGCGTAAAATTCAAGACCTCGGCACTGTATGGCGCGTGGTCGGCAAACGCATGGGATATCGGCTGCCAGTGTAGCGTTTCAAGGGTATTGAAGAAACGTTGCGGGTTGCCGATGCCGGCGACCGCATGCACTTGCTGGCCCGGTGCAAAATGATCGACCGGCTGGCGCTCGCCGGTCTGTAGATTGACCAGCGCGGCGGGCTGCAAGCGAAAGGCAAAACCGTCCTCGCGGTCGCTGGCGGCGCCGTTATAGAGCAGCGCGTCGACACTCTGCAGCCGCTCCACCGGTTCGCGCAACGGCCCTGCCGGCAGGCAACGGCGGTTGCCCAGGCCACGGGCGGCGTCGATCAGCACCAGTTCAAGGTCACGGGCCAGGCGGTAATGCTGCAGGCCGTCGTCGGAGAGAATGAGGTCCAGGGTTTCACTGGCCAACAGCGCCTTGACCGCACGGCTGCGATCGGGATCGATCATTAGCGGTACACCGCAGCGCTGCACAATCAACAAAGGCTCGTCACCTGCCAGGTCAGCGCTGTGGCTGGCTTCGACCCGCCACGGCAACTGTGGTGGCTTAGCGCCATAACCGCGACTGACTACGCCCACGCGCAAGCCGCTGCGTCGGCAGTGCTCGATCAACCAGAGGATCAACGGCGTCTTGCCCGTGCCCCCCACAGTGATATTCCCGACCACCACCACCGGCACCGGCGATTGATAGATCTCGCCCTCACCCGCCAGAAAGCGTGTGCGCTTGCGTTGCACCACCCGGCGATACAGAGATTCCAGCGGCCGCAACAGTGCGAGTGCCGGATGGCCTTCGTACCAGGCCTTGAGCAAACGATCGGACATGGCCATCAGGGTGGGCTCGCCGCCTCGACGGTGGTCATGCGCAGATGGCTGAAGCCGAGCTTGCCGGCGGCATCCATCGCAGTGATCACGGCTTGGTGCTGGGTCTTGCCATCGGCGCTGATGGACAACGGCCGCTGGGTGTCACCGCCGGACTCTTTCTGCAACGCATCCATCAGGCTGGCGAGGTCGTTTTTCTCGAGCAACTGATTGTTCACCGAAAACACCCCGTCAGCGCTGATGGCGATGTCCAGTTGCTTGACTTCCTGGTCTTCGGCCGGCGAGCCGCTCACGGCTTCCGGCAGGTCGACGCGCAGCTCGGTTTGTCGGGTGAAGGTGGTGGTGACGACAAAAAACAGCAGCAGGATAAACACCAC
This sequence comes from Pseudomonas fluorescens group sp., assembly GCF_020093335.1. Classification (NCBI taxonomy): domain Bacteria; kingdom Pseudomonadati; phylum Pseudomonadota; class Gammaproteobacteria; order Pseudomonadales; family Pseudomonadaceae; genus Pseudomonas; species Pseudomonas fluorescens group sp. The sequence goes on from NZ_JAIOKW010000006.1 coordinate 48,617, forward strand.
GTCGATCAGCGACGCGAGGTTGATATCGACATTTTCCCGTTGCTTGCGGCGAAATTTCACGCTTTGCCCCCAACCAGATCCACGTCACGGTCGCCCTGCACCACTTCCACCAGTTTGATGGCTTCCTGTTCCATGCCCACCACCAGTTCATCAATGCGACGTTGCAGGAAACGGTGGAAGAATACCGAAGGAATACCCACCATCAGGCCTGCTGCCGTGGTGATCAGCGCCTTGGAAATACCACCGGCCAGCACGGCCGCGTTGGTGGTCATGCCGGAGCCCATGAACGAGCTGAAAATATCGATCATGCCCAGTACCGTACCCAGCAAACCGAGCAATGGCGCCATGGCGGCGATGGTGCCGAGGGCGTTGATGTAGCGCTCCAGTTCATGGATGACGCGCGCGGCGGCCTCTTCGATGCACTCTTTCATGATCTCGCGACCATGCTTGGAGTTGGCCAGGCCGGCGGCGAGGATTTCACCCAACGGCGAATTGGCGCGCAGTTCCTTGAGTTTGTCCTTGTCCAGCTGCTTGTTCTTGATCCAGGACCAGACCTGCCCCAGCAGATGCTCGGGGGTAACGCGACTGGCACGCAGGGTCCACAGGCGTTCGGCGACGATGCCGAGTGCGGCGATAGAGCTCATGATGATCGGCAACATCATCCAGCCGCCGGATTTGACCAATTCCCACACAGTGAATGTCCCCTCGAAAAAGTGCGCCACTTTACCATATAGGTTCGTCGGCCACAGACCCCATCGGCCGCGGCTGCCAGAGCCTAAGGTAACCGCTCGCGCCAGAACCTGCGTTGACTGCGCGCAACAACCGGTGGTGCGAAAGCGCCCAATTGCACGCGCACAGCACCCTGCTCGGCACTGTCATACACCTGGCTGCCCAACCGCTGGTAGCGCGCCATCACCTGGGGATGCGGATGGCCGAACGCATTACCCCGCCCCCGTGAAATAAGCACGGAACCAGGGGCGAGGCGCTCCAGAAACGCCCACGACGAAGAACTGCGACTGCCATGGTGCGGCGCTTGCAACCATTCAGTGGGCACCGCCAGCGGGGAAGCGAGCATGGCCTGTTCGGCGGCGCGGTCAATGTCGCCGGTCAGCAGCAGGCGCTCGCCATTGGCCTGCACCTGCAACACGCAAGACTTCGGATTGCCACTGATGGCGCCAGGCCACTGCCAGAGTTCGAACGTCACGCCGTCCCAGGTCCAGCGCTCGCCACTGATGCACGGCCGGGTGCCGAGAAACGCCGGCAGCCCGTCGGTTTCTCCACCCACCACGCGCTTGATCGGCAGGCCCTTGGCAATCGCTGCCGCACCACCGGCATGATCGGCGTCGGCGTGGCTGAGCAGCATCAGGTCCAAGGCCGCTACCCCAAGCTTTCGCAACGACGGCAACACCACGCGGGCGCCCAGGTCAAAGGTTCCGGAGCGTGGACCGGCGTCATACAGCAAAGTGTGGTGACGCGTGCGCAAAATCAGCGACTGTCCCTGCCCGACGTCCAGCTGCACGACCTCCACCTGCCCATGGGGCACCCGTTCTTGCGGCGGAAACACCGCCAGTAACAGCATCGGCCAGCCCAGCAGCCGAAACGGCACGCCCTTGGGCAGCAGGAGCAGCACCGCACCGAGCAGACTCACCAGCCAGTAGCCCAGCGGCACCTCGGCCGGGATCCAGGCAGGCATGTACCCGGCCAGCCACGCCAAGCCGTTGAACAAGCCGTCCAGCGCACCGCCCGCCAGCCACAGCAATCCATCACCCACCCACGGCAGCGGCAGCAACGCGGTCCCCAGCAACGCCAGCGGCAATACCACCAGGCTGATCCAGGGCACCGCAACCAGATTAGCGAACGGTGCGCTGAGGCTGATAGGCAGCCCCAGCACCAGCAAGACCGGAAACAACCCGATGGCAATCAACCACTGCGGGCGGGTCCACGCCTGCCAAAGGCTCCACGGTCCCAGCCGTCCGCCAAACGCCAGGACCAGCACCGCCACCGCCGCAAACGACAGCCAGAACCCTGGCTGCAGGCTGGCCAACGGCTCCAGGACCAGCACCGCATTGAGTGCCAGCAGCAATGGCCACCACAGCCCCAGATGCCGGAAGCGCAAGCGCCACAACAACACCAACCCGACCATCACGCAGGCGCGCTGCACCGGCACGCCAAACCCTGCCAGCACGCCGTAACCCAGCGCGGCGCTGAACGCCAGGCCGCACGCCCAGGGCAGCCACGGCCAGGTTCGCGGCCAGCAGCCGTAGCGCGCCAACCCGGCGATCACCCCGTAGATCAAGCCCGCGAGCAAACCGATGTGCTGGCCGGAAATGACCAGCAGATGCACGGTGCCGGTGTCCTGCAACACCTGCCAATCGGTAGCGGCCAATCCGGAACCATCGCCCAATACCAGGGCCATCAGGCCGGCTTCCCGGCCCTGGGCATCCACCACCATCAGGCGCTGGCGCACGTTGTCACGCCAGGCGTGGCGGGCCGGTGCCAGACGCTCGCCGTCCTTCACCGTACCGGTGGCGCCAATCCGCTGGGCCAGCAGCCAGGCTTCCTGATCAAAGCCGTGGAAATTCAGCAACCCGGCCGGTCGTTTGAGAGTAATCGCCAGGCGCCAGCGTTCACCGCTGCGCACCGGCGGCCCGCCACGCCAGGACACCCGGATGCGTGTAGGCAACCGCGCGTTACGTGACCGGCTGTCGGTCAGTACGAAACGCACGCCCTCGCCCGTCTGTTGCGGCAGACCGGTGACCCACCCTTCCACCCAACGCGTCTGGCCGTCCAACGCTGGCCGCAGGCGGTCATCCAGGGCCCACTGTGCGCTGATGCACGCCCAACTCAGCCCCAGCAGGAAAAACGCCAAGGGGTAAGTGCGAAACGGCAACAGCATCAACGCCAGCACCAGCAGGGCGATCAGCCAGCCGGTTGCCGGCAATGCCGGTAGAAAACGCAAGGCCAGCAGCCCCAGCGCAAACGCGAACATCCCTGTCCTCATGAATCATCCTTTTCAAGTGATCCACTCAGTCTTAGCCGAGCACCCAGCGCGGCCTATGATGTTTTGTCACAAAGTCTGAATTTTCTGTTTATAGAATGCGGGCATACTTGCCCCTCGAACTGACCTGGACCCCTTATGCCCCGGCGCTTATTCAAACGGTACATGCCTGATCCCAGCAGTATCCGGGAACACAAGTCATTACAGTTTCTCGGCACGTTGCTGCATGACCCGAACCTCTGGCACCTCAACCGCCACTCGGTCGCACGCGCAATGGCCGTGGGTTTGTTCGCGGCCTTTATCCCGATTCCTTTGCAGATGCTGCTGGCGGCGGTCCTGGCGATCACGGTGCGCGGCAATATGCCCATCGCGGTCAGCCTGGTATGGCTGACGAACCCGATTACCATGCCGGTGGTCTTTATCTGCACCTACATGACCGGCGCCTGGCTGATGAATGTGCCGCCCCGCAGCCTGCCCGATGACCTGACCTGGGAATGGATCAGCGGCCAACTGAGCACCTTATGGCAGCCGTTCCTGCTCGGTTCAGTGGTGTTGGGGCTGGTGCTGGGCGCCCTCGCCTACTGCCTGACCATGGGCTATTGGCGCTGGTGGGTTGCCCATCAGTGGAAAAAGCGCAAACAACGCCGCGCCTAGCAGGCCCGCAAGCGCAACTGCACGCGCAACCCTTGCCCCACACCCTGCGCACTTCGCGCTCGGTGTAGCCGATGGCCTTGAGCTTACGGCGGGTCTGGCTGATGTGCATGCCGAGGCTGCTGTCATGGAGGCATAACCGCGTTGCAGCACGTGCTGATATAGAAAGGCTTTGCTGAGCACTTCTTCGCTGTTGCGATGCAGGTAGGCGGACTGCTGCGGGATTCATTAGTCTCTGCCAGTCATTCTTAATGGCTGATTACTCAATATTCCCCCGCCGCGGCCAATCGCCGCCGGACGCCAATTGGCTTGAAGATTGCCATCTGTCATTAATTTGCAAGATTCCTCACCGCGCAAATGGCTACACTGCGCAGGTGGCGCGGGCCGGATGCCCGCGCAATTCCGTAGATATCAATGTGGTAGCAGGAGAGTGGCGTGCTGACAAGAATGGGGATAAAAGGCCGCGTACTGTTGCTGACGTTATTACCGACCAGCCTGATGGCCTCACTGCTGGGGGGCTATTTCACCTGGATGCAGCTCTCCGAACTGCAGACCCAACTGCTGCAACGCGGCGAAATGATCGCCGAGCAGTTGGCCCCGCTGGTGGCGCCCGCCCTGAGCGCTCGCAACACCGACCTGCTGGAGCGCATCGCCACCCAGTCCCTGGAGCAGCCGGACGTTCGCGCCGTGTCATTCCTCAGCCCGGACCGCGCATCGCTCGCGCATGCCGGCCCGACCATGCTCAACCAGCCGCCGATCGGCAACAGTTCCCACCTGCTGCAGCGCACAGGCAATGACGCCACCCGCTACTTGCTGCCGGTGTTTGGCCGCCATCGCAACCTCGCCGGCGACCTGATCCCGGATGAGGCCGATCGCCTGCTGGGCTGGGTCGAGGTGGAACTGTCCCACAATGGCATGCTGTTGCGTGGCTACCGCAGCCTGTTCGCCAGCCTGCTGCTGATCGCCATCGGCCTGATCTGCACCGCAGCGCTGGCCCTGCGCATCAGCCGTACGATCAACTCACCGATCGGCCAGATCAAGCAAGCCGTGGCCCAACTCAAGGACGGCAACCTGGAAACCCGCTTGCCACCGCTGGGCAGCCAGGAACTCGACCAACTCGCCTCGGGCATCAACCGCATGGCCGAGACCCTGCAGAATGCCCAGGAAGAACTGCAACACAGCATCGACCAGGCCACCGAAGACGTGCGCCAGAACCTGGAAACCATCGAGATCCAGAACATCGAGCTGGACCTGGCGCGCAAGGAGGCCCTGGAGGCCAGCCGCATCAAGTCGGAGTTCCTGGCCAACATGAGCCACGAGATCCGCACGCCGCTCAACGGCATCCTCGGCTTTACCCACTTGCTGCAGAAGAGCGAACTCACGCCGCGCCAGCTCGATTACCTGGGCACCATCGAAAAATCCGCCGACAACCTGCTGGGCATCATCAACGAAATCCTCGATTTCTCAAAAATCGAAGCCGGCAAGCTGGTGCTCGACAGCATCCCGTTCAACCTGCGGGACTTGCTGCAAGACACCCTCACTATCCTTGCCCCCGCCGCGCATGCGAAACAGCTGGAACTGGTGAGCCTGGTCTACCGCGACACGCCGCTGGCGTTGGTGGGCGACCCGCTGCGCCTCAAACAGATCCTCACCAACCTGATCAGCAACGCGATCAAGTTCACCCGCGAAGGCACCATCGTCGCCCGGGCGATGATCGAGGACGAGCAGGAAGACAGCGTGCAATTGCGCATCAGCGTGCAAGACACCGGCATCGGCCTGTCGAGCCAGGACGTGCGCGCGCTGTTCCAGGCCTTCAGCCAGGCTGACAACTCACTGTCGCGCCAGCCCGGCGGCACCGGGTTGGGGCTGGTGATCTCCAAGCGCCTGATCGAGCAGATGGGCGGTGAAATCGGCGTCGACAGTACGCCGGGCGAAGGCTCGGAGTTCTGGATCAGCCTGAACCTGCCCAAGACCCGTGACGACGTTGAAGACCTGCCGTCCGCGCCGCTGCTGGGCCATCGCGTGGCCGTGCTGGAAAACCACGAGCTGGCGCGCCAGGCGCTGCAGCATCAACTGGAAGACTGCGGCCTGGAAGTCACGCCGTTCACCAGCCTTGAAAGCCTGACCAACGGCATCACCAGCGCCCACCAGACCGACCAGGCGATTGACCTCGCGGTCCTCGGCGTGACCGCCAATGACATCCCGCCCGAGCGCCTCAACCAGCACTTGTGGGACCTTGAGCACCTGGGCTGCAAAGTGCTGGTGCTGTGCCCCACCACCGAACAGATGCTGTTCAACCAATCGGTGCCCAACCCCAACAGCCAGTTGCAGGCCAAGCCGGCGTGCACGCGCAAACTGCGCCGTGCGTTGTCCGACCTGATCAGCCCACGCCCGTCGCGCAGCGAACCGGGCGAGCCGCTCTCCAGCCGGGCGCCGCGCGTGCTGTGCGTGGACGACAACCCGGCGAACCTGCTGCTGGTGCAGACCCTGTTGGAAGACATGGGCGCACGGGTGCGTGCGGTGGAAAGCGGGTATGCGGCCATCGACGCGGTGAAACAGGACACCTTCGACTTGGTGCTGATGGACGTGCAGATGCCCGGCATGGACGGCCGCCAAAGCACCGAGGCGATCCGCCAGTGGGAAAGCGAGCGCAGCGGCACGCCATTGCCGGTGGTTGCCCTTACCGCCCACGCCATGGCCAACGAAAAACGCGCCTTGCTGCAAAGCGGCATGGACGATTACCTGACCAAACCCATCAGCGAGCGGCAACTGGCCCAGGTGGTGTTGAAATGGACCGGTCTGGCCCTGCGCAATCAAGGCCCGGAACGCTCCACCGACGGCCTCGGCCCCGGCGTGCAACTGCCGGTGCTGGATCATGAAGAAGGCTTGCGCCTGGCCGCCGGCAAGGCTGACCTGGCGGCGGATATGCTCGCCATGTTGCTGGCCTCCCTGGAGGCCGATCGCCTGGCCATCACCATTGCCCGCGACGCCAACGACAACAGCGCCCTGATCGAACGTGTGCACCGCCCGCACGGCGCGACCCGTTACTGCGGCGTACCGCAACTGCGCGCCGCCTGCCACCGCGCCGAAACCCTGCTCAAGCAGGACGACGCCAAGGCCCAGCACGCGCTGGACGAGCTGGACATGGCCATTGCCCGGCTGGCGAGTGAAGCGCGGGTTAACGCCTGAATACATTTTATGGGCTTTGGTCAATGTGGGAGCAAGCCCCCTCCCACCATTGATCAGCGTTTGCGACGGATTAATTGCAGGGAGCTTTTTGATGCGCGTCATTTTTTTCAGCAGCCAAACCTACGACCGCGACAGCTTTCTCGGCGAGCCGCTGCCGCCAGGCCTGGCGCTGCAGTTCCAGCCCGCCCGGCTCAACCTCGACACCGTGGCCCTGGCCGAACACCACGAAGTGGTGTGCGCGTTTATCAACGACGACCTCAGCGCCCCGGTGCTGGAACTGTTGGCCAAGGGCGGCACGCGGCTGATCGCCCTGCGCTCGGCGGGCTACAACCATGTGGACCTGACCGCCGCCAAGCGCCTGGGCCTGACCGTCGTGCGCGTGCCGGCCTATTCGCCCCACGCGGTGGCCGAACACGCGGTCGCGCTGATCCTCGCGCTTAACCGCCGCCTGCACCGCGCCTACAACCGCACCCGCGATGGTGATTTCAGCCTGCATGGCCTCACCGGTTTCGACCTGGTGGGCAAGACCGTCGGCGTGGTCGGTACCGGCCAGATCGGCGCCACCTTCGCCAAGATCATGGCCGGCTTCGGTTGCCAACTGCTCGCCTATGACCCCTTCCCCAATCCGCAGGTCGAGGCCCTGGGCGCGCGCTACGTAACCCTGCCCGAATTGCTGGCCCAGGCGCAGATCATCAGCCTGCACTGCCCGCTCACCGCCGACAGCAAACACGTGATCAACGCCCGCTCGCTGGCGCAGATGCAGCCCGGCGCGATGCTGATCAACACCGGCCGCGGTGGGCTGGTCGACACCCCGGCGCTGATCGAGGCGCTCAAGGACGGCCAACTCGGCTACCTCGGGCTGGATGTGTATGAGGAAGAAGCGCAGCTGTTTTTCGAGGACCGCTCCGACCTGCCCCTGCAGGACGACGTCCTCGCGCGCCTGCTGACCTTCCCCACTGTGATCATCACCGCCCACCAGGCGTTTCTCACCCGCGAAGCCCTGGCGGCCATCGCCGGTACCACGTTGGCCAACATTGTCGCCTGGGCCGAGGGCCGGGCGCAGAACCTGGTCGAAGGATGATCAGCGGTCACATACCAGGCTCATGATGAGCCGGCACCCGTGATAGGATGCCGCGCCTATTTGGAGGATCCATGGCCGAACACGATTTCCGCTTCAGTTTGCTGAGCCCGCAACACACCCTGATCGAATGCCGCGCCCTGGTGCCGGGCCGTTACCAGGTGACTGGCAACGGTGGTTCGATCAAGCATGGCGACGTGCTGATCGTCACCCTGCGCGGCAGTAAAACCCTGTCGATGCGCCTCACCGTCGAAGGTGACGCGCGCTACTCCATCCGCCCGGCGGGCCAGTGGGTCGCGATGGCCCAGGGGCCGAAGTTCGGCGAGTTGGAGATTCACACCTGGAAGGTCAACTGCGACAGCTGCGAGGCGGTGTTGGAGTTCGAATTTGCGGTGGAAACCAAGCTGACCAAAGCGCCGCTGCAACCGGCCGCCAATGCGCGGATCGTCGAGTTGGGCTGGGCCAGCGAGGGCGACAAGCACCGCTGCCCTAAATGCCAGAAGGCCGCACAATGAAAGGCCTGCTTCTGCTCGCCGCCGTCGGTGCGGCCTTGACGGGCTGTGCCGGGGGCTCGGTCAAGCTCAAGCAGGATCACAGCTACGTGGTGGAATGGATTGGCGAACGGCCGCTGATGGATTACGCGCACCTGACCGTCACCCTCGGCGACGATGGCCGCGCCTACGGCAATGGCGGCTGCAACCATTGGTTTGCGCCGTACACCCTGGAGGGCGACACGCTCAGCTTCGGCAAGATCGGCAGCACTCGCAAACTCTGCGGCGAAGCCCTGATGGAACAGGAACACCGCTTCTTCCAGGCCCTGCAAGGCGTGCAGCGCTGGGACATCTCGCCGATCGAACAGACGCGGTTCTGGCCGGCCGAAGGCAAGCCGATTCGCCTGTGGCTCGAAGAAGGCTGATTTTCCCAATCTATGGATTGATGGAAGCTAAATGTGGGAGGTGGCAAGCCCCCTCCCACAGTTGTTTTGAGTTGTGGCTTTAACCGCGCAAGGCCTTGAGCTTGGCCAACACCCCTTCCGCCGTCTGCTCACCCATCAACTGCTCGCGCACCTTGCCCTTGTCATCAATGATGTAGGTCACCGGCAACGCCTCGCTGCGTGGAATATCGAAGATCCCCTCCGGGTTCTGCGCCAGCACCGTGAACTTGATGCCCAGCTTCTCACTGGCTTCCTTCAATTCGGCGCCCTGCACATTGTCGAAGTTGACCCCGAACACGCCCACGTTCTGCGCCTTCAGTTGTTCGGCCAAGGCATTGAGCTCGGGGATTTCCGTGCGGCACGGGCCACACCATTCAGCCCAGTAATTGACCACCAGCCACTGCTTGTCCAAGCGCTCGGCCGCCACTTTCTGGCCATATTGGTCAACGCCGTAATCGTTACCGCAGCCGCTGAGCAGCAGGGTTGTGATGATCGCCAATGCACCGATCAGTCGCCTTGTCATGGGGTAATCCTTCGCAAAAATGAACGTTGGCTGCGACCTATCGCCTCTTACGGTTTAAGGACGGGTCGCTGCGCGGGTAGAATACCCGCCACCTTACGCAAGATGCGACCCGCACATGACCGATCTGACGCTTTATCACAACCCGCGCTGCTCGAAATCCCGCGGTGCGCTGGAACTGCTGGAAGCCCGCGGCCTCACGCCTACCGTGGTGCGTTACCTGGAAACCCCGCTGGACGCCGCACAGTTGAAGGCGTTGCTAGGCAAACTGGGGATCAGCGCGCGCCAACTGCTGCGCAGCGGTGAAGACGAATACAAGACCCTCAACCTGGCCGACGCCAGCCTCAGCGAAGCCCAATTGATCGCTGCCATCGCCGCGCACCCGAAGCTGATGGAACGCCCGATCCTGGAGACCGCCGACAAAGCCATCATTGGCCGTCCGCCGGAAAACGTAGTGGAGATCCTGCCGTGACGTCGCCGTATGTGCTGGTGTTGTATTACAGCCGCAACGGCTCGGTCAGCGAAATGGCCCGGCAGATTGCCCGGGGCATCGAGCAAGGCGGGATGGAAGCCCGGCTGCGCACCGTGCCGGCGATCTCCACCGAGTGCGAAGCCGTGGCGCCGAGCATTCCGGAGGAAGGCGCGCTGTATGCCAGCCTCGATGACCTGAAGCACTGCTCGGGCCTGGCCCTGGGCAGCCCGACCCGCTTCGGCAACATGGCTGCGCCGCTCAAGTATTTCCTCGACGGCACCAGCAACCTGTGGCTTACCGGCGCCCTCGTCGGCAAGCCGGCCGGTGTGTTTACCTCCACCGCCAGCCTGCATGGCGGCCAGGAGACCACGCTGATGTCGATGCTGCTGCCGTTGCTGCACCACGGCATGCTCATCACCGGCCTGCCCTACAGCGAACAAGCGTTGCTCGATACGCAGGGCGGCGGCACGCCGTATGGTGCCAGCCACCATGCGGGGCCGGACGGCAAGCGCCTGCTCGATCAACACGAAATCGCCCTGTGCCGCGCCCTTGGCCTGCGCCTGGCCAACACTGCCACGCTGCTGGAGAACGGCCGTGGCCAGAAAGCCTAAGGTCCTGCCGCCCCAGGCGTGGCTCGAGCCACGGGTCAAGGTGGCCCGGGCACTGAGCCTGCTGGCGTTTTTTGGCCTGGTGGGTTTGCTCTGCGTGTACTACCTGTTCGTCGCTGACCTGCACGGCGCACGGCCGTGGGTGATCCTGCTGATCGAATTGGTGCCACTGCTGGTGCTGGCGCCGGGCATGCTGCTGGGCAGCGCACGCGGGCATTCGTGGATGTGCTTTGTGGTGAACCTGTATTTCATCAAGGGCGCGCTGGCGGCGTACGACCCGAACCGGCAAGGGTTCGGGGTGCTGGAGATGCTGGCGAGCCTGGCGGTGTTTTGTACGGCGTTGTTGTATGTACGGTGGCGGCATCAGCTCAATCGCCGCCTGGCCGTTGATTCGCAACCCAACTGATCACACCCTGTGGCGAGGGAGCTTGCTCCCGTTGGGCTGCGCAGCAGCCCCAAGATCGTTTGGGAGCGCTTCGCACTCCAACGGGAGCAAGCTCCCTCGCCACAATAAGCGCTGATCAGTGGTTGACGGTGTAGGCCAACATCATCGACAACTGGCACATCGGCCGGCCACTCTCGGCATGCCACTGGTTGAACGCGCCCTGCACCGTCGCCAGGTCGCGCAGGCTGGTCGGCGCCTTATCGACGATCTTCTGCGCGTTCAGCGCGGCGACCACGTCATCACTCGGCACAAACGTATCCTTGCCGACCATGCGCAAGAAACGCGGCGCTGACAGCCCGCCGAGTTGATGGCCGTGCTTGCTCAGGTACTTCCACAGTCCGACGATATCGGTCACCGGCCAGTCGGCGACAAACGCGCCGAAGCTGCCCTTCTCCTGCTCGATGTCGAGGATCATCTGCGCATTGCGCGGCACACTCTTGAGCTTGCCCAGGTGGCGGATGATCCGCGTGTCCTGCATCAGCCGCTCCAGGTGCTCAGCGCCCATCAGCACGACCTTTTCCGGGTCGAAGCCAAAAAACACCTGTTCGAACGCCGGCCACTTGGCATCGACCACGCTGTGCTTCAAGCCCGCACGAAACACGCGCAGCGCCAGGGTCGACAGGTAGCGATCATCACTGATCTTGCGCAACTGCGCCGCAGTCTTGGGAACCGGCAGATGGGCTTCCAACTCGGCCGCCGAACCGAAGCGGTTCAGACAATATTCGTGCAGCCACTTGTAATCGCGCATGCCCTCTCCTGGCAATTGAATTGAAAACGGCGCCCGCGAGCGCCGTGTGTCAGAGCATCGAATCAGCTCAGAGGTTCACAACATTAACGAAGCGCGATGCGGCGGTTTCATCAATCTTCAGGCTGGCGAAGTCGAACAGGTTGCGGTCGGCCAACTGCGAGGGGATCACATTCTGCAGACTGCGGAAGATGCTTTCGGTACGACCTGGGGTCTTGCGCTCCCAGTCCAGCAGCATTTCCTTGACCACCTGGCGCTGCAGGTTCTCTTGGGAACCGCACAGGTTGCACGGGATGATCGGGAACTGCTTGAAGTCGGAGTAGGCCTGGATGTCTTTCTCGTTGCAATACGCCAGCGGGCGGATCACCACGTTGCGCCCGTCATCGGCCCGCAGCTTGGGGGGCATAGCCTTGAGCGAGCCGTTGAAGAACATGTTGAGGAAGAAGGTCTCGACGATGTCATCGCGATGATGACCCAGGGCCATCTTGGTCGCACCGATCTCATCGGCGAAGGTGTAGAGCGTGCCACGGCGCAGGCGCGAGCACAGCGAGCAGGTGGTCTTGCCTTCCGGAATCAGTTCCTTGACCACCGAATAGGTGTCTTTTTCAACGATGTGGTACTCGACGCCCAACTCTTTGAGATAGGCCGGCAGCACATATTCAGGAAAACCTGGCTGTTTCTGGTCCATGTTGACGGCGACGATCTCGAACTGGATCGGCGCGACCTTTTGCAGATGCAGCAGCACGTCGAGCAGGGTGTAGCTGTCTTTGCCGCCGGAGAGGCAGACCATGACCTTGTCGCCGTCCTCGATCATATTGAAATCGGCGACCGCTTCACCGGCCAGGCGACGCAGGCGTTTTTGCAGTTTGTTCTGGTTGACCGTAAGAGTGCCCATGGCGCTTGGATCCGCAAAAGGTGTGTGACGAAAAGCCGGGTATTTTACCTTCATGACCCGCTGAGTTCCAATGTGGGAGTGGGCTTGTTGTGGTGAGCGGGCTTGCCCCGCGCGGGGCTGCGCAGCAGCCCCATTGGATAGGCGATGAAAGCCCACCCCTCCCGCCTTGAATCACATCGCCACCTACAGACCCCGCCGCGATTAACCCCCGTGTTTACAGCGCAATTTGCTCTAAAGGCCTTACAGTCATTCCGGTCATCCCTTCCTATACTGCGACTAGAGGTCGCACATGTATCCAGGACCTTTGAGGCCATTTGGCCCGTGGGCGCTCCGATGGGGGGCGATGGTAACAACGACAGGAGTGACTGGCATGATCCATCACGTCGTGGGGCTGTTTACCCATCCCGACCAGGAATGGCGGGAAATCCGTGGCGATAAAGAAGAAAGCATCGGCCACATGTACCTCACCCATACCTTGATTCTCGCGGCAATCCCCGCCGTATCCGCCTTTATCGGCACTACCCAGGTCGGCTGGGTCATCGGCAACCGCGCACCGGTGATGCTGACCCAGGAAAGCGCACTGTGGATGACCCTCATGTCCTACGCCGCCATGCTCGGCGGCGTGGCAGTGATGGGGGCGTTCATTCACTGGATGGCACGCACCTACGATGCCAACCCCAGCATGGCGCGCTGCGTGGCGTTTGCCACCTACACCGCCACGCCGCTGTTCATCGGCGGACTGGCCGCGCTCTATCCGCATATGTGGCTGGGCATGGTGGTGGGCACGGCGGCCATTTGTTACACAGTGTACCTGCTGTACGTGGGGCTGCCGACGTTCATGAGCATCGACCCGGACGAGGGTTTCCTGTTTTCCAGCTCGGTGCTGGCCGTGGGCCTGGTGGTACTGGTGGCGATCATGGCGTTTACCGTGATCGTCTGGGGCTTGGGCGTGGGTCCGATCTACACCAACTGAGCGGATAAATCCGTAGGCAAGGCCACCGAAAGGTGGCTTTGTGCGTTATGCATGACCATTCGGCGCCTGACAGATTCGGAAACACCCAGCTTTGCGGCATACTGGACGTCTCTGGAGATATGTACAGCATGCCCGAGCAACTCAATACCCGCGTCGAAGATTGTTTCCTGCAAGCCGAATCCTTTTTCAAACGAAGCTTCAAACGCCCCCAGGTCAGCCTCAAGCTGCGGGGCCAGAAGGCCGGTGTCGCGCATTTGCACGAGAACCTGCTGCGTTTCAACCCACAGTTGTACCGTGAAAACAGCCAACACTTCCTCAAACAGACCGTGGCCCATGAAGTGGCGCACCTGATTGCCCACCAATTGTTCGGCGAGCGCATCCAGCCCCATGGCGAGGAATGGCAATTGATCATGCGCGGGGTCTATGAACTGCCGCCGGACCGTTGCCACACCTATGAAGTGAAGCGCCGCCAGGTGACTCGCTATATCTACCGATGCCCGTGTGCGGACAGTGACTTTCCGTTTTCGTCACAGCGCCATGGCATGGTGGCTCAGGGGCGGCGGTATTTGTGTCGGCGGTGTCGCCAGACCTTGGTGTTTACCGGGGAAACCCGCGTGGAGTAAGGGCCTCATCGGCGCAGGCCCCTCCCACATGCAAAGGATGAACAGGGTAAAAATGTGGGAGGGGGCTTGCTCCCGATGGCGTCTGCTCAGTCACCCTACAACCCTGGCCCGCCGCAAGTCCTCTATGCGCTGGGCACTGAACCCCAACTCCGCCAACACCTCATCACTGTGCGCCCCAACCGCAGCGCCCATATGCCTGGGCTCAGGCAACCCCTCGGAAAACTTCAGCGGGCAGGCCAGTTGCGCCTGGGTCGAGCCATCGCCCCGTGGCACCTGGCTCACCAACCCCCGCGCCTTCAGCTGCGGATGCTCCACCGCCTCACGCAAGCTCAGCACCGGTTCCACACACGCATCCACCGCGGCGAACAACGCGCACAACTCATCAAAGCTGCGCTTCTCAAACTCGACCTGCAGCGCCTGCTTCAGCGCTGGCTGCTGCTCAGGCCTCAGGCCCATCGACACCAAATCCGGACGCCCCAACGCGTCACACAATGGCTGCATGAACGCGGGTTCGAGGCTGCCCACCGACATCCAGCGCCCATCCCGCGAGCGGTAATAGTCGTAGAAGCTGCCGCCATTGAGCACGTGGCCTTCCCGCTCCGGTTCCACCCCACACGCCAGGTAACCCGCGCCGGCCATGGCGTTCAGGCTGAACGAGCAGTCGGTCATGCTCACGTCCAAGTATTGGCCGACCCCGCTCTGCTGCCGGGCAATAACCGCCGCCAGCAGCCCCACCACCGCATGCAGCGAACCGCCGCCCACATCCGCCAACTGCACGCCCAGCGGCAACGGCCCGGTGTCCTGGCGTCCGGTGTAGCTGGCCACCCCGGCCAGCGCCAGGTAATTGATGTCGTGCCCGGCGCGGTCCTTGTAGGGCCCGGTCTGGCCGTACCCGGTGATCGACACATAGATCAACCGGGGGTTGATCGCCTTCAATGCCTCATATCCCAGCCCCAACCGCTCCATCACCCCTGGTCGGAACTGTTCGAGCACAATGTCGTACTCTTTCACCAGCGCCCGTACGATCTCCAGCGCCTCGGCCTGCTTGAGGTCCAGCGCCAGGCTACGCTTGTTGCGGTTGAGGTAGGCATGGCTGGCTGACGTGCCCTGGTCGTGAGGCGGCAGGACGCGCAACAGGTCCATGCGCGTGGGCGATTCGATGCGCAGCACCTCCGCGCCCATGTCCGCCAGCATCAACGAGGCGAATGGGCCAGGCAGCAAGGTGGAAAAATCCAACACTTTGAGTGACGCCAAGGGACCTGACATGGAAACTCCATTTCGGCATTTGAATGCCCACAGACTAGGCAGCCTTGCGCCTACCGGCAATCGCCGGAACAGTCATCGACAGTGACCGTTTTGATCACGGCGGGCTTTTTCAGGGCGACGGCTTTATCATTGGCCGACGTTTGCTTGCAGAGTGTTCCATGAAGTTTGCGATTGCACTGTTTTCCGCCGCCCACGCGCCCTCCTCGCGCCGCGCCCTGCTGTTCGCCCAGGCGGCGCTGGCCGGCGGGCATGAGATTGTGCGGCTGTTTTTCTATCAGGACGGCGTCTACAGCGCGTCCAATAACCTCGTTGTGCCCCAGGACGAACAAGACATTGCGCACCAATGGCGCGAGTTTGTCAGCGCGCACCAGCTTGATAGCGTGGTGTGCATCGCCGCCGCCTTGCGCCGTGGCGTGCTCAACCAGGAGGAGGCCACGCGCTATCAACGCAGCGCGGTCAACCTCGAGGCGCCTTGGGAGCTGTCGGGTTTGGGGCAATTGCACGACGCCACCCAGGCCGCCGACCGCCTGATCTGTTTTGGAGGGCCGTGACATGTCCAAATCCCTATTGGTGATCAGCCGCCAGGCGCCGTGGTCCGGGCCAAGCGCCCGCGAAGCGCTGGACATCGTTTTGGCCGGTGGCGCCTTCGATCTGCCGATTGGCCTGCTGTTCCTCGATGACGGTGTGTTCCAACTGGCGCCGCACCAGGACGCCAAGGCCGTGCAGCAAAAAGACCTCAGCGCCAACCTCCAGGCGCTGGGCCTGTTCGGCATCGATGAGGTGTTCGCCTGCCGCCACAGCTTGGCCGCGCGTGGCCTCACAATGCCCGTCAGCGCCGAGCCGCTGGACAGTGCCGCGATCGCCGCGCTGATTGACCGTTACGACCAGGTGATTACCCTCTGATGTCGACTCTCCATGTGGTTTCCCACTCCCCGTTTACCGATAGCCGCCTCGACAGCTGCCTGCGTATCTGCGGCGCCGAAGACGCCATCCTGCTCTGCGGCGATGGCGCCTACGGGCTCCACAGCCCCTCCCTGCACACCAAAGGCGTGAAAGTCTTTGTGCTGGCCGAGGACATGCAGGCACGCAACCTGCCGCTCCCGGATTGGGCCGATAGCGTGGATTACCCAGGCTTCGTGCAGTTGTCGCTCGACTACGACAAGGTCAACAGCTGGCTATGAACACCCTGACCGTTGGCGCACGCACTCTGGAACTGGACAAGGACGGCTACCTCGTTGACCTCAACGCATGGTCCGATGAGGTGGCCAACGCCCTGGCCGCCGCCGAAACCCTGGAATTGACCGCGGACCATTGGGAAATCCTCACGCTGCTGCGTCAGTTCTATGCCGAATTCCAGCTGTCCCCGGCCACGCGCCCGTTGATCAAGTACACCGCCTTGAAACTGGGCCCGGAAAAGGGCAACAGCCTGCACCTCAACAAACTGTTCAACGGCACTCCCGCCAAACTCGCCGCCAAGCTGGCGGGCCTGCCCAGGCCGACGAATTGCTTATGACCGACTTTGCCCCACTGACCCTTGAAACGCCTGCCGAGCACCCGTTTGCGCCATTCGTGCGCATCCTCGGCAAAGGCAAGCGCGGTGCGCGCAACCTCACCCGCGAAGAGGCCCGCGAGGCCATGGGCATGCTGCTCGACGAAAAAGTCGAGGACACCCAGCTCGGCGCCTTCCTGATGCTGTTGCGCCACAAAGAAGAAAGCCCAGAGGAACTTGCAGGCTTCACCGAAGCCGTGCGCGAGCGTCTGCACGCCCCGGCACTGAACGTGGATGTCGACTGGCCCACCTACGCCGGCAAGAAACGCCATTTGCCGTGGTACCTGCTGGCGGCCAAGTGCCTGGCGCAGAACGGCGTGCGCATCCTCATGCACGGGGGTGGCGCACACACGGCGGGCCGGCTGTACACCGAGCAATTGCTCGAAGGTTTGCAGATCCCGCTGTGCCGTAACTGGCAGCAGGTCGAGTCCGCCTATGCGCAAGGCAACCTGGCGTTTATTCCACTGGGTGATTGGGCGCCGCAATTGCAGCGCATGATCGACCTGCGCAACACCCTGGGCCTGCGCTCGCCAATCCACTCATTGGCGCGCCTGCTCAACCCGCTGCAGGCACGCCTGGGGCTGCAAAGCATTTTCCATCCGGGTTATCAGGGCGTGCACCGCGATGCCAGCGGCCTGCTGGGTGACAATGTGATTGTGGTGAAAGGGGATGGCGGCGAGGTCGAGATCAACCCTGACACCCTCAGCCATCTGTACGGCACCACCGCTGGCGAAAGCTGGGACGAAGAATGGCCCGCCCTCTCCGCCCAACGCCACGTCAAGCCGGCCACGCTCGAACCCGAACACCTGAAGGCCGTGTGGCGCGGTGACGTTGAGGACAGCTACCCGCAATTGGCGCTGATCGCCACCATGGCCCTGGCCTTGCGCGGCCTGGGCCACCCAAGGGAGCAGGCCTTTGAATTGGCCCAGCAGTATTGGGCCGCACGGGACAAATCGATTTAATCGATTATTCACGCCCGGTATTTGCGCTTTTAGTTCGAACTCATCCCTTTAGACTGGGCTCCAACGCTTATTAGCCAAGGAGCCAGTCATGGGTTTGCTGATCGAAGGACACTGGAAAGACCAGTGGTACGAAAGTAGCGCAGATGGCGCTTTCCAACGCGAACAAGCGCAACGCCGCCACTGGGTGACCGCCGATGGCGCGCCCGGCCCGAGTGGCGAAGGCGGCTTCAAGGCCGAGGCCGGTCGCTACCACCTTTACGTGTCCCTGGCCTGCCCGTGGGCGCATCGCACCCTCATCCTGCGCAAGCTCAAGGGCCTGGAAAGCCTGATCGATGTGTCCGTGGTCAGTTGGTTGATGCTCGAAAACGGCTGGACCTTCGACAAGGCCCATGGCTCGACCGGCGACAAACTCGACGACTTTGCGTTTATGCACCAGCGCTACACCGCCGACACTGCGGACTACACCGGACGCGTCACCGTGCCGGTGCTGTGGGACAAAAAGCTGCAGCGCATCGTCAGCAATGAATCGGCGGAGATCATCCGCATGTTCAATAGTGCCTTTAATGAATTGACCGGCAACACTCTGGATTTCTACCCCGAGCCGCTGCGCACGACCATCGACACGTTGAACGAACGTATTTACCCAGCGGTGAACAACGGCGTGTATCGCGCAGGCTTTGCCACCTCACAGCAGGCGTATGAAAGTGCGTTTGATGATGTGTTTGCGGAGCTGGATCACCTGGAACAGCATTTAGGCGACCATCGTTACCTGGCAGGCGAATACCTGACTGAAGCGGATGTGCGGCTGTTCACCACGCTGATTCGCTTTGATGCGGTGTATTACAGCCACTTCAAATGCAACCTGCGCAGGATTGCGGACTATCCGAACCTGTCGAATTGGCTGAGGGAAATGTATCAGTGGCCGGGGGTGGCCGAGACGGTGGATTTCGAGCATATCAAAGGGCATTACTATGCCAGTCACCGCACGATCAACCCGACGGGAATTGTGCCGAAGGGGCCGTTGCAAGCGTTTGATACTGCGCATGATCGGTCACAACTGAACAGCAAAGGCGTCTGCAGCTGATAAGTTACTGTGGTGAGCGGGCTTGCCCCGCGCTGGGCTGCGGAGCGGCCCCAGTAAAAACGCCGAGTTTTTTCAGAAAGAACTCGACGTCTGGTTTTGGGGCCGCTCCGCTGCCCAGCGCGGGGCAAGCCCGCTCACCACAGAAAGCCTGCCAGCTACAATAGCGCTGTCAGACCTGGGATTGTGCGCCTTCGAACCACTTCAGCTTCTCGCGCAACACCACCACTTCACCGACGATCACCAGCGTCGGTGCATGCACTTCATGCTCCGCCACCATGCGCGGCAAATCCGCCAGGGTGCCGGTGAACACGCGCTGGTTGGACGTGGTGCCCTGCTGGATCAACGCCGCCGGTGTATCCGCCGCACGCCCGTGCTTGATCAGCTGTTCGCAGATGATCGGCAAGCCGATCAAACCCATATAGAACACCAGGGTCTGCGAGGGTCCCACCAGGTCCTGCCAAGGCAGGTCCGACGTCCCATTCTTCAAATGCCCGGTGATAAAGCGTACGGACTGCGCGTAATCACGGTGGGTCAGCGGAATCCCGGCATATGCCGCGCAACCGCTGGCCGCCGTGATCCCCGGCACCACCTGGAACGGGATGCCATGGGCCGCCAGTTCTTCGATCTCTTCGCCACCACGACCAAAGATGAACGGATCGCCACCCTTGAGGCGCAGCACGCGCTTGCCTTGCTTGGCCAGGTCCACCAGTTGCTGGTTGATCTGGTCTTGCGGCACCGCGTGGTCGGCGCGACGCTTGCCGACATAGATGCGCTCGGCATCACGGCGACACAGTTCGAGGATCGCCGGCGCGACCAGGCGGTCATACAGCACCACGTCAGCTTGCTGCATCAGACGCAGGGCGCGGAAGGTCAGCAGGTCGGGATCACCCGGGCCGGCACCGACCAGATAGACCTCGCCCGGCGCATAAGGTGGCGCGCCATTGACCTTTTCGATCAGCAGGCGCTCAGCTTCATCGCCCTGCCCGGCCAACTGGCGGTCGGCAATCGGGCCTTGGAACACCTCTTCCCAGAACGCACGACGCTGCTGCACATCCGGGTACAACCCTTTGACTTGGGCACGAAAACGCGCCGCCAACCCGGCCAATTGGCCGTAAGTGGACGGAATCCAGGTTTCCAGCTTGGCGCGGATCAAGCGCGCCAGCACCGGCGCATCGCCGCCGCTGGACACGGCAATCACCAACGGTGAGCGGTCGACGATCGCCGGGAAGATCACACTGCACAAGGCTGGCGCATCCACCACATTGACCGGCACGCAACGACGCTTGGCATCGCTGGACACTTGCGCGTTCAGCGGCTCGTCGTCCGTTGCCGCGATGATCAGGGTGCAACCGTCGAGGTCGGCCTCCTGATAACCGCGCAACATCAGTTCCCCGCCACTGCCCTGCACCAGCTCACGCAACTGGTCTTCGATCTGGGGAGCAACCACTCGCAGCACCGCACCGGCATCCGCCAGCAGCCGGGATTTGCGCAAGGCAATCTCACCGCCACCGACGACCAACACGCGACTGCCGCGCAGGTTATGAAACAGCGGCAGAAATTCCATTTAGCGGATGACCTCAACGCCCGCCATGTACGGCTTGAGCACTTCAGGTACGCGGATAGAACCGTCAGCCTGCTGGTAGTTTTCCAGCACGGCCACCAGGGTGCGGCCTACAGCCAGACCGGAACCGTTGAGGGTGTGGACCAGCTCCGGCTTGCCGGTTTCCGGGTTGCGGAAACGCGCCTGCATGCGACGGGCCTGGAAATCACCGCAGTTGGAGCACGACGAAATCTCGCGGTATTTGTCTTGGCTCGGCACCCACACTTCCAAGTCGTAGGTTTTAACGGCGCTGAAACCCATGTCGCCGGTGCACAGCGCGAGTACGCGGTACGGCAGCTCCAGCAGTTGCAGGACGCGTTCGGCGTTGGCGGTCAGGCCTTCGAGGGCCTCCATGGAGGTCGACGGCTCGACCACCTGCACCATCTCGACTTTGTCGAACTGGTGCTGGCGGATCATGCCGCGGGTGTCACGGCCCGACGCACCGGCTTCGCTGCGGAAGCACGGGCTGTGGGCCACGAACTTCAGCGGCAGTTGCTTGGCGTCGAGGATCTCGCCGGAGACGATATTGGTCAGCGACACTTCGGCGGTAGGGATCAGGTACAGGTCGGCTTCGCCGTCGCGGCTGATCTTGAACAGGTCTTCTTCGAATTTCGGCAGCTGGCTGGTGCCCATCAGCGCCGGTGCCTGCACCAGATACGGGGTGTAGGCCTCTTCGTAACCGTGTTCGGCGGTGTGCAGGTTGATCATGAACTGCGCCAGGGCGCGGTGCATGCGCGCGATCGGGCCGCGCAGCAAGGCAAAGCGTGCGCCGGACATCTTGGCGGCGGTTTCGAAATCCAGGCCACCGGTCAGTTCGCCCAGGGCAACGTGGTCCTTGATCTCGAAATCAAAGGCTGTTGGCGTGCCCCAACGGCGGACTTCGACGTTGCCGTCTTCGTCTTCGCCAATCGGCACGGATTCGTGCGGGAGGTTAGGGATGCCGAGCAGGATCGAATCCAGCTCGGACTGAATTTTTTCCAGCTCGACCTTGCCGTCGGACAGCTCGGTGCCCATGCGCTCGACATCCGCCATCAGCGGCGCAATGTCTTCGCCTCGCTGCTTGGCCTGACCGATGGACTTGGAACGCGCATTCCGCTCAGCCTGCAGTGCTTCGGTGCGGGTCTGGACGGTCTTGCGCTGTTCTTCCAGCGCTTCGATGCGCGCAACATCCAAGGCAAAGCCACGGGATGCCAGGCGGTCCGCTACGTCCTGAAGGTTGCTACGTAACAGTTTGGAATCGAGCATGTCGGTCTCTCGTTTATCAAAGTTTGGTCAAGGACAGGCCGGCCCAGGTGGCGAGCAGCCCGCCGAACACGCTGATGCCCAGGTAGCCGAAGGCTATCAGGGCCTGCCCGCTTTCCAGCAGGCGCAGCGTATCCAGTGAAAAGGATGAAAAGGTCGTCAGACCGCCTACAAAGCCGACAATCAAGCCGGCACGAATTTCAATCGGAACTTCCGGGCGCAACAGGAACCAGCCGTACAAGAGCCCGATGATCAGGCAGCCCACCAGGTTGACCGCCAGGGTCGCCGCATAAAAATGCTTCGGCCAGTTGGCGCTGACCCAGGTGCCAGCGGCGAAACGCAATAATGTACCAGCGATGCCGGCTGCGGACACGGCAAGAATCGTCTTAAACACTACTTTCTCCGTTGTTTGGGGCTGAGCCGGTCGAGTTGCGCGAGGTGATTGAGCTTTTCACCGATTTTCAGCTCCAGGCCACGGGGCACGGGTTGATAGAGCGGCAGCGGCTCAAGCTCATCGGGGAAGTAGTCTTCACCGGCCGCGTAGGCATCCGGCTCATCGTGGGCATAACGGTATTCATCGCCATAACCCAGCTGTTTCATCAGCTTGGTCGGCGCGTTGCGCAAATGCATCGGCACTTCGAGGGAACCGTGTTCGGCGGCAGCGCGCAGTGCGGACTTGAAGCCCATGTAGACCGCATTGCTCTTTGGCGCACACGCCAGGTAGGTGATTGCCTGGGCCACGGCCAACTCGCCTTCCGGGCTGCCCAGGCGCTCCTGCACGTCCCAGGCGGCGAGGCACAGGCTCAAGGCGCGCGGATCGGCGTTGCCGATGTCTTCGCTGGCCATGCGCACCACGCGGCGGGCGAGGTACAGCGGGTCGCAACCACCGTCGATCATCCGCGCAAACCAATACAACGCGCCGTCCGGGTTAGACCCGCGTACGGATTTGTGCAGCGCCGAAATCTGATCGTAGAAGGCTTCGCCGCCCTTGTCGAAACGCCGGCGCGTATCACCGAGCAAGCTTTGCAGCAGGTCGACGCCAATCTCACCGCCGTCTTCGGCCAGGTCGGAGGCGTTCTCCAACAGGTTGAGAAAGCGGCGGCCATCGCCATCGGCGGCGGTGAGCAGGATTTTGAAACCCTCTTCGCTCACGCTGAGTTGCCGCTTGCCCAACCCCTTGTCTTCGTTCAAGGCGCGGTGCAGCAGCTTCTGCATCGCCACTTCATCCAGGCTCTTGAGTACGTAGACCCGCGCCCGCGAGAGCAAGGCGTTGTTCAACTCAAACGAAGGGTTTTCGGTGGTGGCGCCGATAAAAATCAGCGTGCCGTCTTCGACATATGGCAGGAACGCATCCTGCTGCGACTTGTTGAAGCGGTGCACTTCATCGACAAACAGGATGGTGCGCTTGCCGTATTGCCCGGCCTGCTGCTTGGCGACTTCCACCGCCTGCCGGATCTCCTTGACCCCGGCGAGCACCGCCGAGACCGTTTCGAAGTGTGCATCCGAGACTTTCGCCAGCAGCCGTGCCAGGGTGGTCTTACCCACTCCCGGCGGCCCCCAGAAAATCATCGAATGCAGCGCGCCCTGCTCCAAGGCTTCGCGCAAAGGCTTGCCGCGAGCGAGCAGGTGTTCCTGACCGACGTACTCATCCAGGTTGGTCGAACGCAAGCGCGCCGCCAAAGGCTGGGCAATCGGGTCACTTCGAAACAGATCCATGGGCAGCGTTTGAAACCTCTAGATTATTCCTGGATCACGTCGGCACCCTTGGGGATGTCGAACTTGAACTTGGACGCGGGCACCGGCTGGTTGGCCTTGACCCCGGAGAACAGGATATCGGTGCGCTGGCCGACGCTGTCGACCAGGCGCATGTTATTGATCACGCCGTTGCCGAACGACAGGGACAGTGTGTCAAACAGCGTGTCCTTGGATTTCGGCTTGAGGGTGAACTCGATCACGTTGCTGGTTTGCTTGGAGGTGATGTCGAAACTGTCGTTGATCTTCGACACATCACCCGACAGCAACAGCGCCGGGGTCTGGTTCAAGCGCGGGTCGAGCTTATTGATGGTCGCTTGCTCCAGGTCCGGGTCCCACAGGGTGACCTTCTGGCCGTCGGAAACGATGGTTTGCTCGGCCTTGCCTTCGGTGTGCCAGTAGAACAGGCCAGGGCGCTGCACGGCCATTTCGCCGGCAGTTTCCTGCAACTGGGTGCCACCGGCATCCAGGGTCATCTGGGAGAAGCGCGCGGTCAGGGTCTGGGATTTGTCCAGCAGGTTCTTCAGGCTGGCGACGGAGGCCGGGTCGGCGTGCGCCGAAACAGCAGTCAGGGCCAGTGCCGGCAACAACAGCATGCGGATAAGACGCATGGGAGTCCTCATTGAGTAGTCAGGGCGCGCCGCGTGTTGCCACGCGGCACGGGATCAGTCGCGCATCTGCCCGGGGGCAATGACTTCGCGCGAACCGTTGGTGTTCATTGCGGTGACGACGCCGGCGTTTTCCATGGCTTCGATCATGCGGGCGGCGCGGTTGTAGCCGATTTTCAGCTTGCGCTGTACCGCCGAGATCGAGGCGCGACGGCTTTCCAGCACAAAGGCCACGGCTTCGTCGTACAACGCGTCGGTCTCGGCATCATCGTCGCCACCACTGCTGCCGCCGTCAAAGCCACTGCCGGCCTCTTCAACGCCCGCGAGGATGTCGTCGTTGTACTCCGGCGCACCGCGCAGTTTCCAGGCTTCCACCACACGGTGGACTTCATCGTCGGAAACGAAGGCGCCGTGAACCCGGATTGGCAGGCTGGTGCCCGGTGGCATGTAGAGCATGTCACCGTGGCCGAGCAGTTGTTCGGCGCCGCCCTGGTCGATGATGGTCCGTGAGTCGATCTTGCTCGACACCTGGAACGCCATGCGCGTCGGAATGTTGGCCTTGATCAGGCCGGTGATCACGTCCACCGACGGACGCTGGGTCGCAAGAATCAAGTGAATACCGGCGGCACGGGCCTTCTGGGCAATACGCGCGATCAGTTCCTCAACCTTCTTGCCGACGATCATCATCATGTCGGCGAATTCGTCGACCACCACCACGATGGTCGGCAGCTTGGTCAACAACGGCGCTTCGTCGTGAATGCTTTCGCGCTTGTACAGCGGATCGGTCAGCGGTGTGCCGGCGTCCTGGGCTTCCTTGACCTTGGCGTTGAAGCCCGACAGGTTCCGTACGCCCATCTTCGCCATCAGCTTGTAGCGACGCTCCATCTCGGCCACGCTCCAGCGCAGGGCGTTGGCGGCGTCCTTCATGTCGGTCACCACCGGGCACAGCAGGTGCGGGATGCCTTCGTAGATCGACAATTCCAACATCTTCGGGTCGATCATGATCAGCTTGGCGTCGTCCGGGCCGGACTTGAACAGGATCGACAGGATCATCGCGTTCACACCCACCGACTTACCCGAGCCGGTGGTACCGGCCACCAGCAGGTGGGGCATTTTCGCCAGGTCGGTGATCACCGGCTTGCCGCCGATGTCGTGACCCAGGGCCAGGGTGACCGGCGATTTGAAGTTGTCGTATTCCGGCGTCGACAGTACCTCGGAGAAGCGCACGATCTGGCGGTCTTCGTTGGGAATCTCGATACCCACGGTGGTCTTGCCGGGGATGACTTCCACCACGCGCACGCTGGTTACGGCCAGGGAACGGGCCAAATCCTTCGCCAGGTTGGAGATACGGCTGACCTTCACCCCCGCGGCTGGCTGGATTTCATACCGGGTAATCACCGGGCCTGGGTGGATGGAGTCCACCGACACTTCAACGCCGAATTCCTTGAGCTTGATTTCCAGCAGATGGCCGACGGCCGCCAGGGATTCCGGCGAATAGTTGAGTTGTTTCTTTTCGGCCGGGTCAAGGATCGAGATCGGCGGCAAGGTGCCTTCGACGGCGCTGTCGACGAACAGCGGCGCCTGCTTCTCTTTCTGCACGCGGTGGCTCGGCTCGGCCGGTTTAGGCGGCGCGGGAGCGATCACCGGCGGCACCTGCTTCTCGCGGTCCGACATGTGCTTGCTCAGGGCCTGCTCGCGTTCGATCAGGCGTTCCTTGACCTTGGCCTGCTCACGCCGGTCCGGTGTGCTCGGGGCCACGACTTCGTTGACGCGGGTGTCCACTTCACGCAGCTGCGCCACCATGCGCTTGCGCTCGACGCGGGCCGCCCACCAGCGGTTGGCGGCGCCCTGGAACAGCTCCAGCAGGTCGAGGGTGATCTTGCCGGTCACGTCCATCACCTTGAACCACGATAGGTCGGTGAACACGGTGAGGCCGAACAGGAACAGCGCGATGAACATCAGGGTGCTGCCCTGGATATTCAGGGTCTTGCGCGCCAGGTCGCCGAGGCTTTCGCCCAGCGCCCCGCCCGCGCCCGCCGGCAGGCCGGTGGGTGCATGGAAATGAATGTGCGCCAATGCCGCCCCGGACAACACTAGGAACACCAGGCCGATCAGCCGCCAGGAGAACAGCCAGCCGCTCCACTGCCACGGCTCGTGACGCTGGCGGAAGATCTGCCAGGTCTTGATCGCCAGCAGCAATGGGAAGATATAGGCGAAGTAACCCAGCACCATGAACAGGATATCGGCGCTGTAGGAGCCGGCAGGCCCACCGAAGTTCTGCACGTCTTCGATCTTGCTGTTATGGCTCCAGCCCGGATCGTCCTTGCCGTACGTCAGCAAGGCCATCATCAGGAACAGGCACAGCGCGCCGATGGCGATCAACGCACCTTCCTTGAGGCGATAATGCAGGTGCTGGCGCCAAGCGGGCACGACTGCTGCTTTAGGTGTTGCGGCGGATTTCTTCAAAACGGGTCTTTTCCTGCGCCTTTAGCGCGTCCATCTGTTGAATGACTGCAAATACTGCCCAATCCGAGCAGCTGAAAAATGAACGAGCGTAGTTGAATCTACTTTTAACACCGGGCGATTGCTGGATGAAATGGCAGCAGCGCCACAATGGCCGCATTGTACGGGTTTGTGTGCCTGATGCCACGCCGCTTGGCGTTCTTCAAACAGCCTGGCCAATGACATCTCACAAGAGGCCCAATTTGAGCATGCATTGTCTTTGCTGACAAAGGCTTATGAGCTGTTTTTACTAATCCAGGCAAGCTTGGCAAAATGCCTGCATGGGCCAGACCCGATTACGACCACGCCTTATGCAGAGAGTTGCAGAAACACCCGCTCACGCTAATGCGCGTCAATGGCCGATTCGGACTGGCCCCAGAGCGCTGTGTCGACAATAATCAACCCTTGGGGCAGACACCATCGCTGCCCACTCCCCTCCCCTTCCGTAAGCCTGGATGCCATGCTGACCTGGTTACAACGCGACTCACTGACTTTCCCCCCGCTGGCCAAAGCCATGCGCGAACCCAATGGCCTGCTCGCGGCCGGTGGCGATTTATCGGCCGAGCGACTGATCCAAGCCTACCGCCACGGTTGTTTCCCGTGGTTTTCGCAGGGCCAGCCGATCCTCTGGTGGTCGCCCGATCCCCGCACGGTGATATTCCCCGACGAGCTGCATATATCGCGCAGCCTGGGCAAATTGTTGCGCCAGCAGCGCTACACCGTGACCTTCGACCAAGACTTCGCTGCCGTCATTCAAGCGTGCGCAGCACCGCGCGCCTATGCCGACGGCACCTGGATCACCCAGAGCATCCAGAACGCCTACTTGGCACTGCACCAGCGCGGCTATGCGCATTCGGTGGAGGTTTGGGACAACGGTGAACTGGTGGGCGGCCTGTATGGCCTGGCGATGGGCCAGCTGTTTTTCGGCGAATCCATGTTCAGCCGCGCCGACAACGCCTCAAAATTCGGCTTCGCCACCCTGACCCGCCAATTGCAGGCCTGGGGTTTTGTACTGATCGACTGCCAGATGCCCAATGACCACCTGCACAGCCTGGGTGCCCGCGCCATCTCCCGCAGCGACTTCGCAGGTTTCCTGCGCGACCATCTGGACCAACCCAACACTGGACCGTGGGTTTCTTAGGCGACTTGCGCGCTCCTGGCTTACACTTATTTGAAAGCTTATCCGAGGGTTGATCATGACCGAGTTGGCGCGTTTGAAGTTTTATGCCACTCAACCCCACTCTTGCAGCTATCTGCCCGACGAGCAGGCCACCACGCTGTTCCTCGACCCCAGCCAGCCTATGGACGTGCATGTGTATGCCGACCTGTCGGAGATGGGTTTTCGGCGCAGCGGCGATCATCTGTACCGGCCTCACTGCCAGAACTGCAATGCCTGTGTACCGGCACGCATCCCCGTGGCGCAGTTTCTGCCGGACCGCAACCAGAAACGCATCCTCAAGCGCAACGCCGACCTCACAGTGATGCCGGCCAAGCCTCGGTTTACCGAAGAATACTTCGACCTTTACCAGCGCTATATCGAGGAGCGACACGCCGATGGCGATATGTTCCCACCCAGCCGCGACCAGTTCTCTACCTTCCTGGTGCGCGACCTGCCCTTCTCGCGCTTCTACGAGTTCCGCGCAGACGGCCGACTGGTGGCCGTTGCCGTGACCGATTTGCTGCCTAACGGCCTGTCAGCGGTCTACACCTTCTACGAGCCGGCCGAAGAACGCCGCAGCCTGGGACGCTTTGCGATCCTCTGGCAAATCGGTGAGGCACTGCGCCAGGAACTGGAGGCGGTGTACCTCGGATACTGGATCAAGAACTGCAAAAAGATGAATTACAAGACCCAATATCGGCCTATTGAACTGCTGATTAATCAAAGATGGGTAACACTTAACTAGAACCCCTTGGCTTAAACACCCTTTTTCGGGCACAATGCACGCCGCTTTTGCCTGGCGCAGTTGCACCGGGCCATTCACTGGATACCGAGGGCTTTACTGCATGTCGAAAGAAGACAGCTTCGAAATGGAAGGCACTGTCGTCGACACCCTGCCCAACACCATGTTTCGTGTGGAGTTGGAAAATGGGCACGTCGTAACCGCGCATATCTCCGGCAAGATGCGCAAGAACTACATTCGTATTCTTACCGGTGACAAAGTGCGCGTCGAGCTGACGCCCTATGACTTGAGCAAAGGGCGCATCACTTACCGCGCTCGCTAAGCAAGTCAATACAAGACGCCCGGTTATGCCGGGCGTTTTTGTGTGCGTGCTATTTACCAAGCGCCAAAACAAAATGTGGGAGAGGGCTTACTCCCGATAGCAGTGTTTCAGTCGCTACATGAGTGACTGATCTACCGCTATCGGGAGCAAGCCCCCTCCCACATTGGCGCCCGCAGCTATCGATCAGGCCATTTCAGCTGTGGTTTCGAACTCGAAGGTCAGCTCGCCATCCTTGAGGTCGATGTGCACCACGCCACCATGGTCGGAGAGCTCGCCGAACAGGATCTCTTCGGCCAATGGCCGCTTGATCTTGTCCTGGATCAGACGTGCCATTGGACGTGCGCCCATTGCCGCGTCGTAGCCACCCTCGGCGATCCAACTGCGCGCCGCTTCGGAGACTTCCAGTTGCACGCGCTTGTCTTCCAACTGCGCCTGAAGCTCGGTGAGGAACTTGTCCACCACGCTTTTGATGACCTCATGGCTGAGGCGACCAAACTGGATAATGGTATCCAGGCGGTTGCGGAACTCCGGCGTGAAGCTCTTCTTGATCACTTCCATGGCATCGGAAGAGTGATCTTGATGACTGAAGCCGATCGAAGCCCGCGCAGCCGTTTCGGCACCGGCGTTGGTGGTCATGATCACGATCACATTGCGGAAGTCCGCCTTGCGCCCGTTGTTGTCGGTCAGGGTGCCGTGGTCCATCACCTGCAGCAGCAGGTTGAAGACTTCGGGGTGAGCCTTCTCGATTTCATCGAGCAGCAATACGCAGTGCGGCTGCTTGGTGATCGCTTCGGTCAACAGGCCGCCCTGATCGAAACCGACATAACCCGGAGGCGC
Organism: Pseudomonas fluorescens group sp.; assembly: GCF_020093335.1. NCBI lineage: Bacteria > Pseudomonadati > Pseudomonadota > Gammaproteobacteria > Pseudomonadales > Pseudomonadaceae > Pseudomonas > Pseudomonas fluorescens group sp. The sequence goes on from NZ_JAIOKW010000006.1 coordinate 78,373, forward strand.
ACCGATCAGGCGCGATACCGTGTGGCGCTCCATGTACTCGGACATGTCGAACCGCACCAGCTCAATACCCATGGCCTTGGCCAACTGCCGTGCCGCTTCGGTCTTGCCGACGCCGGTCGGGCCTGCGAACAGGAACGAACCGACAGGCTTGTCCGGCGACTTGAGGCCCGCACGCGACAGCTTGATCGCGGTGGACAGCGCGTCGATGGCTGCATCCTGGCCGAATACGGTGAGTTTCAGGTCGCGCTCCAGGTTACGCAGCAGCTCCTTATCGGAACTGTTGACGTGTTTAGGCGGAATCCGCGCGATCTTGGCCACGATGTCCTCGACCTGAGCAACGTCGATGCGCTTCACACGCTTCTCGACCGGCTGCAGGCGCTGGTAGGCGCCCGCCTCGTCGATCACATCGATGGCTTTGTCCGGCATGTGCCGGTCATTGATGTAGCGCGATGCGAGCTCAGCAGCCGCACGCAGAGCCTCATCGGTGTACTCGATGCCATGGTGCGCTTCGAAACGCCCCTTGAGCCCGCGCAGGATACCGATGGTGTCTTCGACTGAAGGCTCGGACACGTCGACCTTCTGGAAGCGACGCGCCAAGGCACGGTCTTTCTCAAAGATGCCACGGAATTCCTGGAACGTGGTCGAACCGATGCAGCGGATATCACCCGACGAGAGCAGCGGTTTGAGCAGGTTGGAGGCATCCATTACCCCGCCGGACGCCGCACCGGCACCGATGATGGTGTGGATCTCGTCGATGAACAAAATCGCCTGAGGGCGTTTTTTCAGTTCACCCAGCAACGCCTTGAAGCGTTTCTCGAAATCGCCACGGTATTTGGTCCCGGCGAGCAAGGCGCCCAGGTCCAGGGAGTAGACGACGCTGTTTGCCAGCAGGTCCGGCACCTGGTTATCGACGATGCGCTTGGCCAGGCCTTCGGCAATCGCGGTTTTACCCACGCCCGCCTCACCCACCAGCAACGGGTTGTTCTTGCGACGACGCGCGAGGATCTGCGCTACACGCTCAACCTCAAGCTCGCGCCCCACCAGCGGATCGATCCGCCCCTGGCGCGCCAGTTCGTTGAGGTTGCTGGCATAGGCATCCAGTGGATTGCCCGAAGAAGAAGACTCACCGCCCTCGTCGTCCTGCATTTCCTGCTCACCCTCGGAATGATCGCCGTGCCCAGGCACTTTGGAGATACCGTGGGCGATGTAATTGACGACATCAATACGGGCAACGCTCTGCTGTTTGAGCAGGAACACTGCCTGGCTTTCCTGTTCGCTGAAAATGGCCACAAGCACATTGGCGCCCGTGACTTCACGCTTACCGGAGCTCTGAACGTGGAAAACAGCGCGCTGCAATACCCGCTGAAAGCCCAGGGTTGGCTGGGTTTCACGGTCCTCGTCGTGCACGGGGATCAGTGGCGTGGTGGAGTCGATAAACTCCTGCAGGTCGTGCTTGAGTTTGTCGAGGTTGGCGCCGCACGCACGTAGAACGGTGGCGGCAGCTTCGTTATCCAAAAGTGCCAGCAGCAGGTGTTCGACGGTCATGAATTCATGACGCTTCGAACGGGCCTCCTTGAAGGCAAGATTGAGGGTGACTTCGAGCTCGCGGTTTAACATAGCTTCACCTCATACCCAAGTGGTCGGCGTTAACCGTCCTTCTCGATTTCACAGAGTAGCGGATGCTGGCTTTCCCTGGCGTACTGGTTGACCTGCATGGCCTTTGTCTCGGCGATGTCGCGGGTAAACACTCCACATACTGCCCGTCCTTCTGTGTGAACGGCCAGCATTACCTTGGTCGCCAACTCGCGGTTCAGGTTAAAAAACACCTCGAGCACTTCGACCACGAAATCCATCGGTGTGTAGTCATCATTGAACAAAACCACCTTGTACATCGGCGGCGCCTGTAAAGCAGGCTTGGCCTCCTGAACAGCAATGCCTGCAGAACCGTCGTCATCGTGTTCGTGATCCGGTCGATCCTGATTGAATGTTAGTCGAATCTGGCTGATTGCATGCATGGAAAGAAAGGTTCGTCAGTGGTTCAAATACAGTGGTGGGGGCGACCTGTCAGAATTTCAACTGCTGACCGATCGGTCGCCTTGACTATCGGCGAAACGGTGTTACAACCAATAGAACCCACAGTGGGTAAAAAAGGTCCGCGCAGTCAACCTTATTTATTCGGGTTAGGACGGATAAACTGGATGATACTCCAGTGATGGAGTCTGGTGCAGAGGGATATGGGTATGTCTGGCGTCAAGATCAGTGGCAAGGTCAAATGGTTTAACAATGCCAAGGGGTACGGTTTTATCATTGAAGACGGTAAATCCGAGGACCTGTTTGCGCACTTTTCAGCGATCATCATGGACGGATACAAAACGCTGAAAGCGGGACAAGCAGTCAGCTTTGAGATCATTCAAGGTCCTAAAGGACTGCACGCCGTGAATATCGACACAGTGAAAGAAGTCATTGCGAGCCCAGCAGCACGTGCGAGCGAAGCAGAAAAGAAACAAACGGCCTGACCCGCCGCCGAGCGTGTAGCTTGCGATAAAAAAACGGCCACCCCAATCAACTCGGGATGGCCGTTTTTTATGCCCGCGCGATTACATATGCGAAATCAACGCATCACCAAAGCCCGACGACGACACCAGTTTCGCGCCCTCCATCAGGCGTTCGAAGTCGTAGGTCACGGTCTTGGCCGAAATCGCACCGTTGGTGCCCTTGATAATCAAGTCAGCCGCCTCGGTCCAGCCCATATGGCGCAACATCATCTCTGCCGACAGAATCAACGAACCAGGGTTGACCTGGTCCTTGCCTGCATATTTAGGCGCAGTACCATGGGTTGCCTCGAACATCGCCACGGTGTCGGACAAGTTAGCCCCCGGCGCGATACCGATACCGCCCACTTCCGCCGCCAGGGCATCAGACAGGTAGTCACCGTTCAGGTTGAGGGTGGCGATCACGTCATACTCAGCCGGACGCAGCAGGATTTGCTGGAGCATCGCGTCGGCAATCGCATCCTTGACCACTACATTCTTGCCGGTCTTCGGGTTCTTGAACTGCATCCACGGCCCACCATCGAGCAGCGTCGCGCCGAACTCTTCCGCCGCCACTTCGTAGGCCCACTCCTTGAAGGCCCCTTCGGTGAACTTCATGATGTTGCCTTTGTGCACGATAGTCAGCGAATCGCGGTCATTATCCACCACATATTGCAGGGCCTTGCGCGCCAGACGCTTGGTGCCCTCCAGCGATACCGGCTTGATGCCGATCCCGCAATCCTGGTCGAAACGGATCTTGGTGACGCCCATTTCTTCCTTGAGGAACTTGATGACCTTGGTGGCCTCCGGCGAACCGGCCTTCCATTCGATCCCGGCGTAAATGTCTTCGGAGTTCTCGCGGAAGATGGTCATGTCCACATCGCCTGGCTTCTTGACCGGGCTGGGCACGCCTTCGAACCAGCGCACCGGCCGCAGGCATACGTACAGGTCGAGTTGCTGACGCAGGGCCACGTTCAGCGAACGGATGCCGCCACCGACCGGCGTGGTCAGCGGCCCCTTGATGGACACCACGTAATCCTTGACCGCATCCAGGGTTTCCTGGGGCAGCCAGGTGTCCTGGTCGTAGACTTGGGTCGCCTTCTCACCGGCGTAAACCTCCATCCACGAGATTTTGCGCTTGCCGCCGTAGGCCTTTTCAACAGCTGCGTCGACCACCTTGATCATCACCGGGCTGATGTCGGCGCCAATACCGTCACCTTCGATGTAAGGGATGATCGGTTGGTCAGGAACATTGAGAGAATGGTCTGCATTGACGGTGATTTTGTCGCCGACTGCCGGAACCTGAATCTTCTTGTATCCCATGCTGAACTCCATCTATGGATTGAACATCTGGCTGCGTTCGAGCCTACTCCAGATAAATGGCGACTGAAACCTCGCGCCATGCTCATTTGCATCGAAAACAGCATAAATTGTCGCCTACAAGCCTGAAAGCAAAGGGAAAAGCGCCAATCTTGAGCACATCGTGCGACTTTAGGCGTAACCCGGCACCTGCGACCTTTAGACCAATGGACGACACACCTTTTGTATGAAGGCTCGGCGTAAGCATAGCGACCTATGTATAATGCCGCCGCTGACCAAAGAGTCACGACGGCGGACCGCTCTAGAACAGTGCCTTCCGCTACAAAGCAGGGCTAATACAATAGTCCACCCGCTTGACGCTCGACTGATGCAACCCAACATCACCGCGAAGAAACCTCGACATTTCGCTCATGGATGACTTTGAACGAACGCGCTCCACCCGGCGCATCTCGAGTTTCTGCGCACGCTTTCAGCAAAGAAGAGAGTTAATCCGAATATGCCCACCCGCTCGAAGATCATCTATACCTTCACCGACGAAGCCCCAGCCCTCGCCACCTATTCACTGCTGCCTATCGTAGAGGCCTTCACCGCTTCCGCTGATATTGCCGTGGAAACCCGCGACATCTCCCTCGCAGGGCGCATCCTCGCAAGCTTCCCCGAGCAACTGGGCACCAAGGCTATCCCGGACCACCTCGCCGAACTGGGCGACCTGGCCGTTACACCTGAAGCCAACATCATCAAGCTGCCTAACATCAGCGCCTCGACCCCGCAGCTGCAAGCCGCGATCAAGGAATTGCAGGCCCAGGGCTACGCCCTGCCGGACTACCCGGAAACCGTAACCACCGACGCGGAAAAAGAAACCCGTGCACGTTACGACAAGGTCAAGGGCAGCGCCGTGAACCCGGTACTGCGCGAAGGCAACTCCGACCGTCGCGCTCCGCTGTCGGTCAAGAACTATGCACGCAAGCACCCGCACAAAATGGGCGCCTGGGCTGCCGACTCCAAATCCCACGTTGCCCACATGAGCAGCGGCGACTTCTACGGCAGCGAAAAATCCGTACAGATCGAAGCCGCTGACGCTGTCAAAATCGAGCTGGTCGCTCAAGACGGCACTACCACCGTCCTGAAAGAAAAGACCACGGTCAAGGCCGGCGAAATCATCGACAGCGCCGTGCTGAGCAAAAAAGCCCTGCGCAGCTTCATCGCCGCTGAAATCGAAGACGCCAAGAAGCAAGGCGTACTGCTGTCGGTTCACCTGAAAGCCACCATGATGAAGGTCTCCGACCCGATCATGTTCGGCCAGATCGTTGCCGAGTTCTATAAAGACGCCCTGGCCAAGCACGCCGACGTGCTGGCACAGATCGGCTTCAACCTGAACAACGGCATCGGCGACCTGTACGCGCGCATCAAGGCCTTGCCTAGTGATCAGCAAGCGCAGATCGAAGCTGACATTCAAGCGGTCTACGCCGCTCGCCCTTCCCTGGCGATGGTCAACTCCGACAAAGGCATCACCAACCTGCACGTACCGAGCGACGTCATCGTCGACGCCTCGATGCCGGCCATGATCCGTGACTCCGGCAAAATGTGGGGCACCGACGGCCAACTGCACGACACCAAGGCCGTGATCCCGGATCGCTGCTACGCCACCATCTACCAGGCGGTGATCGAAGAGTGCAAAGCCAACGGCGCTTTCGACCCTACCACCATGGGCAGCGTGCCAAACGTTGGCCTGATGGCGAAAAAAGCTGAAGAGTACGGCTCCCACGACAAGACCTTCCAGGTCAAGGCTGACGGCGTCGTCCGCGTGACCGACAGCAAGGGCAACCTGCTGATGGAACAGAAAGTCGAGGCTGGCGACATCTTCCGCATGTGCCAGACCCAAGACGCGCCGATCCAGGACTGGGTCAAACTGGCCGTCAACCGTGCCCGCGCCAGCAACACCCCGGCCATTTTCTGGCTGGACCCTAAGCGTGCACACGATGGCGTCGTGGTCGAGAAAGTTCAGGCCTACCTGAAAGACCACAACACCGAAGGCCTGGACATCCGCATCATGTCGCCGGTCGACGCGATGAAGTTCACCCTGGAGCGTACCCGCAAGGGCCTGGACACCATCTCGGTGACCGGTAACGTACTGCGTGACTACCTGACCGACCTGTTCCCGATCATGGAACTGGGCACAAGCGCCAAGATGCTGTCGATCGTGCCGCTGATGAACGGCGGTGGCCTGTTTGAAACCGGCGCCGGCGGTTCGGCTCCGAAGCACGTGCAGCAGCTGCTGGAAGAAAACTTCCTGCGCTGGGACTCCCTGGGTGAGTTCCTGGCCCTGGCCGCCTCCCTTGAGCATTTGGGTGTGACGTACAACAACCCGAAAGCCCTGGTACTGTCCAAGACCCTGGACCAGGCCACTGGCCAGTTCCTTGACAACAACAAGTCGCCATCGCGCAAAGTCGGCAACATCGACAACCGCGGCAGCCACTTCTACCTGGCGCTGTACTGGGCTCAAGCCCTGGCCGCCCAGACCGAAGACACTGCCCTGCAAGCGCAGTTCGGCGAACTGGCCAAGACCCTGGCCGCGAACGAAGCCACCATCGTGGCCGAGCTCAACGCCGTACAGGGCAAGCCAGTGGACATCGGCGGCTACTACGCGCCGAACCCAGAGCTGACCAGCAAGGCCATGCGCCCAAGCAACACCCTCAACGCGGCGATTGCCAAGTTGAAGTAAGGTTGTAAGGATGCAAAGAAGCCCCGGCCCTGTGCCGGGGTTTCTGTTTTATGTGCTTTTTTGCTGAAAAAACCTAATCAAAATGTGGGAGGGGGCTTGCCCCCGATAGCGGTGGGTCAGGCACAGATAGATCAACTGACACGCCCTCATCGGGGGCAAGCCCCCTCCCACACTGACGGTTATCCTGTTCCAGGACAGCACCGCATCTTAAATCCAGAGGCAACCATGACCTGGCAACCCCACATTACTGTCGCCACCCTCGTCGAAGACAACGGCCGCTTCCTGATGGTCGAGGAACTCAAGGGCGGTCGCGCCGTGCTCAACCAGCCTGCCGGCCACCTCGACCCGGATGAAACCCTCATCCAAGCCGCGGTTCGCGAAACCCTCGAGGAAACCGGCTGGGACGTCGAAGCCACCGGTATCGTCGGCATCTACCTCTACACCGCCCCCAGCAATGGCGTGACCTACCAGCGGGTCTGCTTCACCGCCAAAGCCCTGAAGCACCACCCGGACTATCAACTCGACGAAGGCATCCTGCGCGCCCGCTGGCTGACCCGTGACGAGCTGATGGCACTGCGCGACGACTGGCGCAGCGAGCTGATCATCCGCTGTATCGATGATTATCTGGCCGGCCAGCGCCACAGCCTGGAATTGATCCGCCCTTCTCTTTAGCCTTGCGGGCCCAGGCCTGCTAGAATCGCGTCCTTTTTCAAGACACCCGTTGAAACCCTATGCGTGATCCAGCCCCTTCTGACACACAAAAGAAGCGCGTTATCGTCGGCATGTCCGGCGGCGTGGATTCTTCCGTTTCCGCCGTTCTGCTCATGGAGCAGGGTTATGAGGTGGAAGGCCTGTTCATGAAGAACTGGGAAGAAGACGATGGAACGGAATACTGCACCGCCATGGACGACCTGGCGGACGCCCAGGCCGTGTGCGACAAGATTGGCATCAAGCTGCACACCGCCAACTTCGCCGCCGAGTACTGGGACAATGTGTTCGAGCACTTCCTGGCCGAATACAAGGCCGGCCGCACGCCGAACCCGGACATCCTGTGCAACCGTGAAATCAAGTTCAAGGCATTCCTCGACTACGCCATGATGCTCGGCGCCGACCTGATTGCCACTGGCCACTACGTGCGCCGCCGCGATATCGATGGCCGCACCGAACTGCTCAAGGGCCTGGACCCGAACAAGGACCAGAGCTACTTCCTGCACGCCGTCGGCGGTGAACAGATCGCCAAGACCCTGTTCCCGGTGGGCGAACTGGAAAAACCCGAAGTGCGCAAGATTGCCGAGAAACATGGCCTGGCCACCGCCAAGAAGAAGGATTCCACCGGGATCTGCTTTATCGGCGAACGCCGCTTCAGCGACTTCCTCAAGCAGTACCTGCCGGCGCAGCCGGGTGAAATCAAGACCACCGACGGTGAAGTGATCGGCCGCCACCACGGCCTGATGTACCACACCATCGGCCAGCGTCAGGGCCTGGGCATCGGTGGCCTGAAAGACGCCGGTGAAGAGCCGTGGTACGTGCTGGTCAAGGACCTGGACAATAACGTGTTGATCGTCGGCCAGGGCAACGAACACCCGCTGCTGTTCTCCGGCGCGCTGCTGGCTTCCGAGATCTATTGGGTCAACCCGATCGACCTGAGCACGCCACGCCGCCTGACCGCCAAAGTGCGCTATCGCCAGGGCGACCAGCCTTGCACCCTGGAAAAAACCGCCACCGGCTACCGTGCCACCTTCGATGACCCGCAACGCGCGGTCACCCCGGGCCAGTCCGTGGTGTTCTATGACGGCGAAATCTGCCTGGGCGGCGGCGTGATTGAAGTCGCCGAAGCCTGGAGCAACCCGGCATGAGCCCGACCCAGGAGCAATTGACGGCACTCGGCGGGGTTTTCCTTGCCGCCGTGCTGGTGGACAAGATCGCCAAGACCGGCCAGGTCACCGAGGCAGGCTTGACCTGCATGCTCGGCAGCCTGTTGATCCGCGACCCCAAGGACACCCTGGAAGTCTACGGGGGCGACGACCTGGCGCTGCGTGAAGGCTACCGCGCACTGATCGGCGCCCTGGAGCGCGACCCCAGCACCCTGCAGCGCGAGCCGTTGCGCTATGCCCTGTCGATGCTCGGCCTGGAGCGTCAACTGGCCAAGCGCGAGGACATGCTGGAGGTCATCGGCAAGCGCCTGCCGCAAATCCAATCCCAAGTGGAACACTTCGGCCCGGCCCACGAAAACGTGGTTGCCGCCTGCGGTGCGCTGTACCAGGACACCTTGAGCACCTTGCGCCAGCGGATCCAGGTCCACGGCGACATGCGCAACCTGCAGCAACCGAACAACGCCTCGAAAATCCGCGCCCTGCTCCTGGCCGGTATTCGCTCGGCACGGTTGTGGCGCCAGTTGGGCGGACATCGTTGGCAACTGGTGATCAGCCGACGCAAATTACTCAAAGAGCTTTACCCGTTGATGCGCAACGAATAAGTCGCACCAGCAGGCCTTTTTCAAGCCGTTACGCGTAATACGCCGGTCAGTTGGCAACGGACCGGCGGATTTTTTCATGTATGATACGCGCCCCATTTCGTTGCCCGACTGTCCGAGAACACCCCATGCAGCTCTCTTCGCTCACTGCGGTTTCCCCTGTTGACGGCCGCTACGCCGGCAAAACCCAGGCCCTGCGCCCTATTTTCAGCGAATACGGCCTGATCCGTGCTCGCGTGCTGGTTGAAGTGCGCTGGCTCCAGCGCCTGGCCGCTCACCCCGCCATCAGCGAAGTGCCGGCGTTTTCCGCGCAAGCCAACGCTGTGCTCAACACCCTGGCGGAAAACTTCTCCCTGGAGCACGCCGAGCGTGTGAAAGAGATTGAGCGCACCACCAACCACGACGTCAAAGCCATCGAGTACCTGCTCAAAGAGCAAGCGGCCAAGCTGCCGGAACTGGCCCAGGTCAGCGAGTTCATCCACTTTGCCTGCACCAGTGAGGACATCAACAACCTGTCCCACGCCCTGATGCTGCGTGAAGGCCGTGATGACGTCATGCTGCCACTGATGCGCCAGACCGCCGAAGCCATCCGCGAACTGGCGATTCGCTTCGCTGCGGTGCCGATGCTGTCGCGCACCCACGGCCAGCCGGCCTCGCCGACCACCTTGGGCAAAGAACTGGCCAACGTGGTGTACCGCCTGGAACGCCAGATCGCTCAAGTCGCCGCCGTACCGCTGCTGGGCAAGATCAACGGCGCCGTAGGCAACTACAACGCCCACCTGTCGGCCTACCCGGAGATCGACTGGGAAGCCAACGCCCGCGCCTTCATCGAAGACGAGCTGGGCCTGGGCTTCAACCCGTACACCACGCAGATCGAACCGCACGACTACATCGCCGAGCTGTTCGACGCCATTGCACGCTTCAACACCATCCTGATCGACTTCGATCGCGATATCTGGGGCTACATCTCCCTGGGCTACTTCAAGCAGCGCACCATTGCCGGTGAAATCGGCTCGTCGACCATGCCGCACAAGGTCAACCCGATCGACTTCGAAAACTCCGAAGGCAACCTCGGTATCGCCAACGCCCTCTTCCAGCACCTGGCCAGCAAGTTGCCGATCTCCCGCTGGCAGCGCGACCTGACCGACTCCACCGTACTGCGCAACCTCGGCGTGGGCTTTGCCCATAGCGTGATCGCGTACGAAGCCAGCCTCAAAGGCATCAGCAAGCTTGAGCTCAATGAGCAGAAGATCGCCGCTGACCTGGACGCGTGCTGGGAAGTATTGGCTGAGCCGATCCAGACCGTGATGCGCCGCTACAACATCGAAAACCCCTACGAGAAGCTGAAAGAGTTGACCCGTGGCAAGGGCATCAGCCCTGAAGCACTGCAAACTTTCATCGACGGCCTGGACATGCCAGCCGCGGCCAAGGCTGAGCTGAAACTGCTCACCCCGGCCAACTACATCGGCAACGCTGTAGAGCAAGCCAAGCGCATCTGATCCACGCAAGCCCCTTTGAGACGCCCGGCCGCGCCGGGCGTTTTTATTCCAGTCTGAAAAGTGCTTTTTTTCAATAGGTTACACATGAATCCTGATATCCCTCTTCAACTTCTGGGCGGCATCACGGCACGGGAATTCCTGCGCGACTACTGGCAGAAAAAGCCGCTGCTGATCCGTCAGGCCATCCCTGATTTCGAAAGCCCGATCGACGCCGACGAACTCGCCGGCCTGGCGCTGGAAGAAGAAGTCGAGTCGCGCCTGGTGATTGAACACGGCGAGCGTCCGTGGGAATTGCGTCGCGGCCCGTTCGCCGAAGATGCCTTCAGCACCCTGCCTGAGCGCGAGTGGACCCTGCTGGTGCAGGCGGTCGACCAGTTCGTGCCGGAAGTGGCCGAGCTGCTGGAGCAGTTCCGCTTCCTGCCCAGCTGGCGCATTGACGACGTGATGATCAGCTTCGCCGCACCCGGCGGCAGCGTCGGCCCGCACTTCGACAACTACGACGTGTTCCTGCTGCAAGCCCAGGGCAAGCGCAACTGGAAGATCGGCCAAATGTGCAGCTCCGAGAGCCCGCTGCTGCAGCACGCCGACTTGCGCATCCTCGCCGAATTCGAAGAAAGCGCCGAATGGGTGCTGGAACCGGGCGACATGCTCTACCTGCCACCGCGCCTGGCGCACTTCGGCATTGCCGAAGACGACTGCATGACCTACTCCGTGGGTTTCCGCGCACCGAGCGCCGCCGAAGTGCTGACCCACTTCACCGACTTCCTCAGCCAGTACCTGACTGACGAAGAGCGCTACACCGACGCCGACGCCCAGCCGGTCAGCGACCCCCACCAGATCCAGAGCGACGCGCTGGACCGCCTCAAGAGCCTGCTGGCCGAGCACATGAGCGACGAGCGCATGCTGCTGACCTGGTTCGGCCAGTTCATGACCGAACCGCGCTACCCGGAACTGGTGGCCGGTGAAGAACTGGGTGAAGAAGACTTCATCAGCAGCCTGCAAGATGGCGCGATCCTGGTGCGCAACCCAAGCGCGCGCCTGGCCTGGTCCGAAGTCGACGACGACGTGCTGCTGTTCGCCAGCGGCCAGAGCCGTTACCTGCCCGGCAAGCTGCGTGAGCTGCTGAAGCTGGTGTGCTCGGCCGATGCGCTGCACAGCGAGAACCTCGGCGAATGGCTGGCGGATGAAGACGGCCGCGATCTGCTGTGCGAACTGGTCAAGCAAGGAAGCCTGGGATTTGCCGATGAATAAGATTCACGTCAGTGTCGCGGATTGGCAAAAGGATATCGCCGAGATTCGGCGCATTCGTGAAGCGGTCTTTATCGCTGAACAATCGGTCCCACCGGAGCTGGAGTGGGACGCGGACGACGCCGGCGCGGTGCATTTCCTCGCATTTGAAGGCGATTTTCCGATTGGCACCGCGCGCCTGCTGCCCAGCGGCGAGATCGGCCGCGTGTCGGTACTCAAGGACTGGCGCGGGCTGAAGGTCGGCGACAAGCTGATGGCTGCGGTGATTGGTGTAGCCGAGCAGCGCGGCCAGGCCAAGCAGTTCCTGAGTGCGCAGGTGTATGCGGCGCCGTTTTATGAGCGGCTGGGCTTCAAGATCGTCAGCGATGAGTTTCTTGAAGTCGGGATTCCGCATGTGGATATGGTGCGCGGGGCCTGATCCGAGACCGCGTCGCTGCCATCGGGGGCAAGCCCCCTCCCACACTTGGCCGCATTCCAAAGGACTTACTCGGTCAAAAAGTGGGAGGGGGCTTGCCCCCGATAGCCATTTCAGCAACACCAACAATGCCCTGCCATGCCAGGGCATTTTGCCGTCTACGATTCAATTTGCGACCTGCCAGGCCGACAAACTGGCACTATCCAGCCTTTGACTCGCAGAGATAACGGACATGTCCCTACGCACCCTGCTCACCGCCCTCCTCCTGACCGCCAGCGTCTCGGCCGTGGCCGACACCGAAGTCGTCAACCTGAGCAACCGCACCAGCGCCGATCTGCTCCCCGTGGCACAGAACTTCATCGGTAAGGACGGCACCGTCAGCGCTTACGGCAACCAGTTGATCGTGAATGCCGCCCCCGCCAAGATCCAGGACCTGCGTGCCCTGCTTTCTCAACTCGACACACCCGCCAAACGCCTGCTGATCACCGTCGACACCAACGAAAACAACCAGCAGAACAGCGGCGATAGCCAAACCCGCATCATCAGCTACGGCACCACCAGCCGCGATGGCGGCATCCAGCAGATCCAGGCCAGCGAAGGCGTACCCGCACTGATCCAGGTCGGCCAGAGCGTGCCGCTGACCACCACCCAGCAGGACAGCTACGGCCGACTGCAAAACCAGACTCAGTATCGCAACGTGACCCAGGGTTTCTACGTGACCGCCAGCGTCACCGGCGAGACCGTTCATCTAGCGATCAGCACCAACCGTGACCGCATGAGCCAGGAACGTCCCGATGTAGTGAACGTGCAAAGCACCGACACAACCGTCAGTGGGCGGCTGGGCGAGTGGATCTCCCTGGCTGGCATCAATCGCGAGACCCAGGCCGACAAATCCTCTACAACCCGCAGCTACTCTACTCAGGGTCGCGATGACCTGACGGTACGGGTTAAAGTCGACACCTTGAACTGAAGCACCAAAAACTGACTGATGAGTCGTCTTAGACTAAAGATGTAGTGCTTGAAAAAAAGCACTACAAAACATTTGACGATCCAAAAAAGCATGGGCATGATGGCCTCGCTCCCGCTAATCAGGGGCCCTGGCAAGGGCCTTCGGATCGTCGCTCCAAGTTACCCACCTGAGCCGATTCGTGTCTGTACCGCCCACAAGGTGTGTTTGACGAGGTTGCGACTGGAACGAAGTTGTCCCGAGGGACGGAAGCTAACCAGGTAACCCGGCTACACACTGATGGATCGTACAAAGGCCCACGACGCCCGAAGACCGTTCGCAGTTCGCCCTTACCTGCTCAACTCTCCCTTGAGCCATCGTTCATCCCGTCGCATTCCCCGCCGAACCTGACTTGACCACCTAAGCTTCTGGTCAGCGAGCAGCCCTGCCCACGCAATGAATGCGTGGCTGGCAAACGGATACTTCAAACAAGACGCGACGAGGTTTTTTCCCATGGCACTGACACGCGAACAGCAAATTGCAGCCCTCGAGAAAGACTGGGCTGAAAACCCACGCTGGAAAGGCGTGACCCGCGCTTATTCCGCTGCTGACGTCGTCCGCCTGCGTGGCTCGGTTCAACCTGAGCACACCTTTGCAAAACTCGGCGCCGAAAAACTGTGGAAGCTGGTCACCCAGGGTGCCAAGCCGTCCTTCCGCCCCGAGAAAGATTTCGTCAACTGCATGGGCGCCCTCACTGGCGGCCAGGCAGTCCAACAGGTAAAAGCCGGTATCCAGGCGATCTACCTGTCCGGCTGGCAAGTGGCAGCGGACAACAACTCCGCTGAATCCATGTACCCCGACCAATCGCTGTACCCGGTGGACTCGGTGCCGACCGTGGTCAAGCGCATCAACAACTCGTTCCGCCGCGCCGACCAGATCCAGTGGAAAGCCGGTAAAGGCCCGGGCGATGAAGGCTACATCGACTACTTCGCGCCGATCGTGGCGGACGCTGAAGCCGGTTTCGGCGGCGTACTGAACGCCTACGAACTGATGAAGAGCATGATCGAGGCCGGCGCTGCCGGCGTGCACTTCGAAGACCAACTGGCGTCGGTGAAGAAATGCGGCCACATGGGCGGCAAGGTATTGGTTCCGACCCAGGAAGCTGTACAGAAGCTGACCGCTGCCCGCCTGGCCGCTGACGTTGCCGGCACACCGACCATCATCCTGGCCCGTACCGATGCTAACGCCGCTGACCTGCTGACCTCGGACTGCGACCCGTACGACCAGCCGTTCGTAACGGGCGAACGCACCCAGGAAGGCTTCTATAAAGTGCGCGCCGGTCTCGACCAGGCCATCGCCCGCGGCCTGGCCTATGCGCCGTACGCCGACCTGATCTGGTGCGAAACCGCCAAACCGGACCTGGACGAAGCCCGTCGCTTCGCCGAAGCGATCAAAAAGGAATACCCGGACCAACTGCTGTCCTACAACTGCTCGCCTTCCTTCAACTGGAAGAAGAACCTGGACGACGCAACCATCGCCAAGTTCCAGCGCGAACTGTCAGCCATGGGCTACAAGCATCAGTTCATCACCCTGGCCGGCATTCACAACATGTGGCACAGCATGTTCAACCTGGCGCACGACTACGCCCGCAACGACATGACCGCCTACGTGAAGCTGCAGGAGCAAGAGTTCGCTGACGCCGCCAAGGGTTACACCTTCGTGGCGCACCAGCAGGAAGTGGGCACCGGCTACTTCGACGACATGACCACCGTGATCCAGGGCGGCACCTCGTCCGTGACCGCGCTGACCGGTTCGACCGAAGAAGAGCAGTTCCACTAAGCACCGCGTACACGGCCACTGCGGCCGCAAGGAAGACCTAACCGCAGTGCCGCACAACAATCACGCCCCGACTGGTTCGGGGCGTTTTTTTTGCCTGAGCGATCTGCTCCGTGCCAATGAGAATCCAACTGTGGGAACGCATGCGGCCTGGAGATTTTGGGCAAAATATTGATCCAGAGCGGTATTTGCGTCGGATAAATCGGTTAAAAGATCCGCGTCAGCAACTAAGCGGTAATCAAGCAAGTAACGGCAACTTCCCTCGCTGCATGAGAAACAATCGCTTAAACCCCACGCAAACAATATTCATTATCATTTGGAGCATGAAAACTTCGTTACCGGTTAAACAAAACACATTTGATTAAATGCCCGCTAATGCCCGCCCCATAAGGGCTACAGCCCCAAGAAGGTGCACTATGTGCTTATTCCATCGAATAATTTCGCTATAGGAATTTTACTTGCCCGGTGTTTAGCCATAAAATCACCGCGATTGATTGCAGTGCGACATATCGTCACTGCATCGTTACTTTTTCGAGCTCAGAGACCTTTGCTCTCTGTTAAGGATTTCCAGCATGACCGAAGCGACAGGACTCATGGCCCACAACTGGGGCTTTGCCATTTTCCTTCTCGGTGTTGTCGGCCTTTGCGCCTTCATGCTTGGTGTCTCCAGCCTCCTCGGGTCAAAAGCCTGGGGCCGCAGCAAAAATGAACCGTTCGAGTCCGGCATGCTGCCTACAGGTGGCGCCCGCTTGCGGCTCTCAGCCAAATTCTATCTGGTCGCGATGCTCTTCGTAATCTTCGATATCGAAGCCCTTTTTCTCTTTGCCTGGTCTGTGTCCGTCCGCGAAAGCGGCTGGACCGGATTCGTCGAAGCTCTCGTTTTCATAGCAATTCTGTTGGCAGGCCTTGTCTACCTATTCCGAGTGGGCGCCCTTGATTGGGCTCCGGAAGCTCGTCGTAAGCGGCAAGCGAAGCTGAAACAATGAGGCTTTGGCGATGCAATACAATCTCACCAGGATCGACCCGGATGCTCCTAACGATCAGTACCCTATCGGCGAACGGGAAACCGTCTCCGATCCGTTAGAAGACCAAGTCCACAAAAACATCTACATGGGCAAGCTGGAAGACGTGCTGAGTGGCGCGGTCAACTGGGGGCGTAAAAACTCCCTGTGGCCGTACAACTTCGGTCTGTCCTGCTGCTACGTGGAAATGACCACCGCCTTCACGGCGCCCCACGACATCGCGCGCTTTGGCGCCGAAGTTATCCGGGCATCGCCGCGCCAGGCGGATTTCATGGTTATCGCCGGTACCTGCTTTATCAAGATGGCGCCGATCATTCAGCGTCTCTACGAGCAAATGCTCGAGCCAAAGTGGGTTATCTCCATGGGTTCGTGCGCCAACTCCGGTGGCATGTACGACATCTACTCCGTCGTTCAAGGGGTGGACAAGTTCCTGCCCGTGGACGTCTACGTGCCTGGCTGCCCGCCCCGCCCTGAAGCTTTCCTGCAAGGCTTGATGCTATTGCAGGAATCGATTGGCAAGGAGCGTCGCCCGCTTTCCTGGGTCGTCGGCGATCAAGGCGTGTACCGCGCCGAGATGCCTTCGCAAAAGGAACAACGCCGCGAACAGCGAATCGCAGTCACCAACCTGCGCAGCCCCGACGAAGTCTGATCCAGCACCGCTTCTTTTATAGAACGAAAACCTGGCTTCATTCTTTACGTTGACCGAAAGCGATAAAAAACCATGACTACAGGCAGTGCTCTGTACATCCCGCCTTATAAGGCAGACGACCAGGATGTGGTCGTCGAACTCAATAACCGTTTTGGCCCTGACGCCTTCACCGCCCAGGCCACACGCACCGGTATGCCGGTGCTGTGGGTGGCGCGTGCCAAGCTTGTCGAAGTCCTGACCTTCCTGCGCAACCTGCCCAAGCCGTACGTCATGCTCTATGACCTGCATGGCGTGGACGAGCGTCTGCGCACCAAGCGCCAGGGGCTGCCGAGCGGCGCCGATTTCACCGTGTTCTACCACCTGCTGTCGATCGAGCGTAACAGCGACGTGATGATCAAGGTCGCCCTGTCCGAGAGCGATCTGAGCGTGCCGACCGTCACCGGTATCTGGCCGAACGCCAGCTGGTATGAACGCGAAGTCTGGGACATGTTCGGGATCGACTTCCCGGGCCACCCGCACCTGACGCGCATCATGATGCCGCCGACCTGGGAAGGTCACCCGCTGCGCAAGGATTTCCCTGCGCGCGCCACCGAATTCGACCCCTTCAGCCTCAACCTCGCCAAGCAGCAGCTTGAAGAAGAAGCTGCGCGCTTCCGTCCGGAAGACTGGGGCATGAAGCGCTCCGGCACCAACGAGGACTACATGTTCCTCAACCTGGGCCCGAACCACCCTTCGGCTCACGGTGCCTTCCGTATCATCCTGCAACTGGACGGCGAAGAAATCGTCGACTGCGTACCGGACATCGGCTACCACCACCGTGGTGCCGAGAAGATGGCGGAACGTCAGTCGTGGCACAGCTTCATCCCGTACACCGACCGTATCGACTACCTCGGCGGCGTGATGAACAACCTGCCGTACGTGCTCTCGGTCGAGAAGCTGGCTGGCATCAAGGTACCGGACCGCGTCGACACCATCCGCATCATGATGGCCGAGTTCTTCCGGATCACCAGCCACCTGCTGTTCCTGGGTACCTATATCCAGGACGTCGGCGCCATGACCCCGGTGTTCTTCACCTTCACCGACCGTCAGCGCGCCTACAAGGTCATCGAAGCCATCACCGGTTTCCGCCTGCACCCGGCCTGGTACCGCATTGGCGGCGTGGCCCACGACCTGCCGAATGGCTGGGAGCGCCTGGTCAAGGAATTCATCGACTGGATGCCCAAGCGTCTGGACGAGTACCAAAAGGCTGCGTTGGACAACAGCATCCTCAAGGGCCGCACCATCGGCGTCGCCGCCTACAACACCAAAGAGGCCCTGGAATGGGGCGTCACCGGTGCCGGCCTGCGCTCGACTGGCTGCGATTTCGACCTGCGTAAGGCGCGCCCGTACTCGGGCTACGAGAACTTCGAGTTCGAAGTGCCGCTGGCGGCCAATGGCGATGCCTACGACCGTTGCATCGTGCGCGTCGAAGAAATGCGCCAGAGCCTGAAGATCATCGAGCAGTGCATGCGCAACATGCCGGCCGGCCCGTACAAGGCGGATCACCCGCTGACCACGCCGCCGCCGAAAGAGCGCACGCTGCAGCACATCGAAACCCTGATCACGCACTTCCTGCAGGTTTCGTGGGGCCCGGTGATGCCGGCCAACGAGTCCTTCCAGATGATCGAAGCGACCAAGGGTATCAACAGTTATTACCTGACGAGCGATGGCGGCACCATGAGCTACCGCACCCGGATTCGTACGCCAAGCTTCCCGCACTTGCAGCAGATCCCTTCGGTGATCAAAGGCGAGATGGTCGCGGACTTGATTGCGTACCTGGGTAGTATCGATTTCGTTATGGCCGACGTGGACCGCTAAGCATGAACAGCACGCTTATCCAGACAGACCGTTTCACCCTGAGTGAAACCGAGCGCTCGGCCATCGAGCACGAGCTGCATCACTACGAAGACCCGCGCGCGGCGTCGATCGAGGCGCTGAAGATCGTCCAGAAGGAACGTGGCTGGGTGCCCGACGGCGCCCTCTACGCCATCGGCGAGATCCTCGGCATCCCCGCGAGCGACGTTGAAGGCGTGGCCACGTTCTACAGCCAGATCTTCCGCCAGCCGGTGGGTCGCCACATCATTCGCGTGTGCGACAGCATGGTCTGCTACATCGGTGGCCACGAGTCCGTGGTCAGCGAGATCCAGAACAAGCTGGGCATCGGCCTCGGCCAGACCACTCCGGACGGCCGCTTCACGCTGCTGCCGGTGTGCTGCCTGGGCAACTGCGACAAGGCGCCGGCGTTGATGATCGACGACGACACATTCGGTGACGTGCAGCCCGCTGGCGTGACCCAATTGCTCGAGGGCTACCCATGACCCTGACTTCTTTCGGCCCGGCCAACCTGATCAAGCGTTCGCCTGAGACCCACCCGCTGACCTGGCGCCTGCGTGACGATGCCGAGCCCGTGTGGCTCGACGAGTACCAGGCCAAGAACGGCTACGCCGCTGCGCGCAAAGCCTTCGCCGACATGGCCCAGGACGACATCGTCCAGACCGTGAAAGACGCCGGCCTCAAAGGCCGCGGCGGTGCAGGCTTCCCCACGGGCGTGAAGTGGGGCCTGATGCCCAAGGACGAATCCATCAACATCCGCTACCTGCTGTGCAACGCGGATGAAATGGAGCCCAATACCTGGAAAGACCGCATGCTGATGGAGCAACTGCCCCATCTGCTGATCGAAGGCATGCTGATCAGCGCCCGCGCGCTGAAAACCTACCGGGGCTACATCTTCCTGCGTGGCGAATACACCACCGCCGCCAAGCACCTCAACCGTGCCGTGGAAGAAGCCAAGGCAGCCGGCCTCTTGGGCAAGAACATCCTCGGTTCGGGCTTTGACTTCGAACTGTTCGTGCACACCGGCGCCGGGCGTTATATCTGCGGTGAAGAAACCGCACTGATCAACTCCCTCGAAGGCCGCCGCGCCAACCCGCGCTCCAAGCCGCCCTTCCCCGCCGCCGTGGGCGTGTGGGGCAAGCCGACCTGCGTGAACAACGTTGAAACCTTGTGCAACGTGCCGGCGATCATCGCCGACGGCGTGGACTGGTACAAATCGTTGGCCCGCGAAGGCAGCGAAGACATGGGCACCAAGCTCATGGGCTTCTCCGGCAAGGTCAAGAACCCTGGCCTGTGGGAGCTGCCTTTCGGCGTGACCGCCCGCGAGCTGTTCGAGGACTACGCCGGCGGCATGCGCGACGGCTACACCTTGAAGGCCTGGCAACCAGGCGGCGCCGGTACCGGTTTCCTGCTGCCCGAGCACCTCGACGCACAAATGTATGCCGGCGGCATCGGCAAGGTGGGCACCCGGATGGGTACCGGCCTGGCGATGGCGGTCGACAACACCGTGAACATGGTCTCGTTGCTGCGCAACATGGAGCAGTTCTTCGCCCGCGAATCCTGCGGCTTCTGCACCCCCTGCCGCGACGGTCTGCCATGGAGCGTCAAGCTGCTGATGGCCCTGGAAAACGGCGAAGGCCGCGAGGGTGACATCGAGACCCTGCTGGGCCTGGTCGGTTTCCTCGGCCCAGGCAAGACCTTCTGTGCTCACGCACCGGGCGCCGTGGAGCCATTGGGCAGCGCAATCAAATACTTCCGCTCGGAGTTCGAAGCCGGCATCGCGCCTACCAGCGCCGCCGTCCCGCCTCTGGCGAGGCCGATCGTAGTCGGCGCGTAACGCTTAAAACAGGCGAAGGGTCCGTGCCCTTCACCTGCTCATGGGCTGACGCCGTAAAGGCTGTGTTGATGCCCATGAATAACAAGATTCCATTAGCCACGCCCGCTGACAACGGGCCAACGAAGAACTTTGAACCATGGCCACTATCCACGTAGACGGCAAAGCGCTCGAAGTCGATGGGGCGGACAACCTGTTACAGGCATGTCTCTCACTCGGCCTCGACATCCCGTATTTCTGCTGGCACCCCGCGCTTGGTAGCGTCGGTGCCTGTCGCCAGTGCGCGGTCAAGCAGTACACCGACGAGAACGACACGCGTGGTCGTATCGTCATGTCCTGCATGACCCCAGCCACCGACAACACCTGGATCTCCATCGACGATGAAGAATCCAAGGCGTTCCGCGCCAGTGTCGTCGAATGGCTGATGACCAACCACCCCCACGACTGCCCGGTCTGTGAGGAAGGCGGTCACTGCCACCTGCAAGACATGACGGTGATGACCGGCCACAACGAGCGCCGCTATCGCTTCACCAAGCGTACCCACCAGAACCAGCAACTGGGCCCGTTCATTTCCCACGAAATGAACCGCTGCATCGCCTGCTATCGCTGCGTGCGCTTCTATAAGGACTACGCCGGCGGCACCGACCTCGGCGTATTCGGCGCCCACGACAACGTGTACTTCGGTCGCGTTGAAGACGGCGTGCTTGAAAGCGAGTTCTCCGGCAACCTCACCGAGGTCTGCCCGACCGGTGTGTTCACCGACAAGACTCACTCCGAGCGCTACAACCGTAAGTGGGACATGCAATTCTCGCCGAGCATCTGCCATGGCTGCTCCAGCGGTTGCAACATCTCCCCAGGCGAGCGCTACGGCGAACTGCGTCGCATCGAAAACCGCTTCAACGGCTCGGTCAACCAGTACTTCCTGTGCGACCGGGGCCGTTTCGGCTATGGCTACGTCAACCGCGAAGACCGCCCACGCCAGCCGCTGCTGGCCGATGGCGGCAAGCTGAGCCTCGACGCGGCGCTGGATAAAGCCGCCGACCTGCTGCGCGGCCGTAACATTGTCGGTATCGGTTCGCCGCGTGCCAGCCTCGAAAGCAACTACGCGTTGCGTGAGCTGGTGGGCGCCGAGCACTTCTACTCCGGTATCGAAGCCGGTGAGCTGGAGCGCATCCGCCTGGTCCTGCAAGTGCTGAACGACAGCCCGCTGCCCGTTCCGAACATGCGCGACATCGAAGATCACGATGCGATCTTCGTGCTCGGTGAAGACCTGACCCAGACCGCCGCGCGTATCGCGCTGTCGCTGCGCCAGTCGGTGAAAGGCAAGGCCGAAGACATGGCCGACGCCATGCGCGTCCAGCCTTGGCTCGATGCCGCCGTGAAAAACATCGGCCAGCACGCGCTGAACCCGCTGTTTATCGCAAGCCTCGCTGAAACCAAGCTCGACGATATCGCTGAAGAATGCGTCCATGCGGCTCCAGATGACCTGGCGCGCATCGGTTTTGCCGTGGCCCACGCCCTGGACGCCAGCGCACCGGCCGTCGAAGGCCTGGACGCTGAAGCCGGTGAACTGGCCCAGCGCATCGCCGACGCCCTGTTGGCCGCCAAGCGCCCATTGATCATTGCCGGCACCTCCTTGGGTTCCAAGGCGCTGATCGAAGCCGCCGCCAACATCGCCAAGGCCTTGAAGCTGCGCGACAAGAACGGTTCCATCAGCCTGGTCGTGCCGGAAGCCAACAGCCTCGGCCTGGCCATGCTCGGTGGCGAGTCGCTGGACGCCGCGCTGCAAGCGGTGACCGACGGCAACGCCGACGCCATCGTGGTGCTGGAAAACGACCTGTACACCCGCACCGATGCCGCCAAGGTTGACGCTGCGCTGAACGCCGCCAAAGTCCTGATCGTCGCCGACCACCAGAAAACCGCCACCAGCGAGCGCGCCGACCTGGTGCTGCCGGCCGCCACCTTCGCCGAAGGCGACGGTACCCTGGTCAGCCAGGAAGGCCGCGCCCAGCGCTTCTTCCAGGTGTTCGATCCGAAGTACATGGACGCCAGCATCCTGGTCCATGAAGGCTGGCGCTGGCTGCATGCCCTGCGCGCCACCTTGCTGAACCAGCCAATCGACTGGACTCAGCTCGACCACGTCACCGCCGCCGCCGCCGCAAGCGCGCCGCAGCTGGCACGGATCGTCGACGCCGCACCGTCCGCCGCGTTCCGCATCAAGGGCATGAAACTCGCCCGTGAGCCGCTGCGTTACTCCGGTCGTACCGCCATGCGCGCTGACATCAGCGTGCATGAACCGCGTACCCCGCAAGACAACGACACCGCGTTCGCCTTCTCCATGGAGGGTTACTCGGGTTCGGTCGAGCCCCGTCAGCAGGTGCCGTTTGCCTGGTCGCCGGGCTGGAACTCGCCACAGGCCTGGAACAAGTTCCAGGACGAAGTCGGGGGTCATATCCGCGCTGGCGACCCAGGCACCCGCCTGATCGAGACCCAGGGCGACTCGCTGAACTGGTTCGCTGCCGTACCGCGTCCGTTCAACCCGGCCCAGGGCACCTGGCAGGTTGTGCCGTTCTTCCACCTGTTCGGCAGCGAAGAGAACTCTTCGAAAGCCGCGCCGGTACAAGAGCGCATTCCAGAAGCCTACGTGTCCCTGGCCAAGTCCGAAGCCGACCGCCTGGGCGTCAACGACGGTGCCCTGCTCAGCCTGAACGTGGCCGGCCAGACCTTGCGTCTGCCGCTGCGCATCAACGAAGCATTGGGTGCCGGCTTGGTTGCACTGCCTAAAGGCCTCGCCGGCATTCCACCGGCGATCTTTGGCAAAACCGTTGACGGTCTGCAGGAGGCAGCGCAATGACCTGGTTCACCCCTGAAGTGATCGACGTGATCATCTCGGTCGTCAAGGCCATCGTGATCCTGTTGGCCGTGGTCGTCGCGGGCGCCCTGCTCAGCTTCGTCGAACGTCGCCTGCTGGGCTGGTGGCAGGACCGTTACGGTCCGAACCGCGTTGGCCCATTCGGCATGTTCCAGATCGCTGCCGACATGCTGAAAATGTTCTTCAAGGAAGACTGGACCCCACCGTTTGCCGACAAGGTGATCTTCACCCTGGCACCGGTCGTGGCCATGAGCGCCTTGCTGATCGCCTTCGCCGTTATCCCGATCACCCCGACCTGGGGCGTGGCGGACCTGAACATCGGCTTGCTGTTCTTCTTCGCCATGGCCGGTCTGTCGGTCTACGCGGTGCTGTTCGCCGGTTGGTCGAGTAACAACAAGTTCGCCCTGCTGGGCAGCTTGCGGGCCTCGGCCCAGACCGTGTCCTACGAAGTGTTCATGGGCCTCGCGCTGATGGGCATCGTGGTGCAGGTCGGCTCGTTCAACATGCGCGACATCGTTGAGTACCAAGCGCAGAACCTGTGGTTCATCATTCCGCAGTTCTTCGGCTTCTGTACCTTCTTCATCGCTGGCGTCGCCGTGACTCACCGTCACCCGTTCGACCAGCCGGAAGCGGAACAGGAACTGGCCGACGGTTACCACATTGAATATGCCGGTATGAAATGGGGCATGTTCTTCGTCGGTGAATACATCGGCATCATCTTGATCTCGGCCCTGCTGGTCACACTGTTCTTCGGCGGCTGGCACGGTCCATTCGGCATCCTGCCGCAGTTGGCGTTCTTCTGGTTCTTCCTGAAGACCGCGTTCTTCATCATGTTGTTTATCCTGCTGCGCGCTTCCATTCCGCGTCCACGGTACGACCAGGTGATGGATTTCAGCTGGCGCTTCTGCCTGCCACTGACCCTGATCAATTTGCTGGTGACTGCTGCCGTTGTGTTGTTGAACACGCCAGCGGCCGCGGTTCAGTGAGGATTTGACCCATGTTCAAATATATTGGCGACATCGTTAAGGGTACCGGTACCCAGTTGCGAAGCCTGGTGATGGTGTTCGGTCACGGCTTCCGCAAACGCGACACCCTGCAATACCCGGAAGAAGCGGTGTACCTGCCGCCGCGCTATCGCGGCCGCATCGTGCTGACGCGCGACCCCGATGGCGAAGAGCGTTGCGTAGCCTGCAACCTGTGCGCCGTGGCGTGCCCGGTGGGTTGCATCTCCCTGCAGAAAGCTGAAACCGAAGACGGTCGCTGGTACCCGGACTTCTTCCGCATCAACTTCTCGCGCTGCATTTTCTGCGGCCTCTGCGAGGAAGCTTGCCCGACCACCGCGATCCAGCTCACACCGGATTTCGAGATGGCCGAGTTCAAACGTCAGGACCTGGTGTACGAGAAAGAAGATCTGCTGATCTCTGGTCCCGGTAAAAACCCTGATTACAACTTCTATCGTGTTGCAGGTATGGCCGTTGCCGGTAAGCCGAAAGGCGCCGCACAAAACGAAGCCGAGCCGATCAACGTGAAGAGCTTGCTGCCTTAAGGAAGAAAGATGGAATTCGCTTTCTATTTCGCATCGGGTATCGCGGTTGTGTCCACGCTTCGCGTGATCACCAACACCAACCCTGTGCACGCCCTGCTCTACCTGATCATTTCACTGATCGCCGTGGCCATGACCTTCTTCAGCCTCGGCGCACCGTTCGCCGGTGTGCTGGAAGTGATCGCCTACGCCGGCGCCATCATGGTGCTGTTCGTGTTTGTGGTGATGATGCTCAACCTGGGGCCGGCTTCGGTCGCCCAGGAGCGCGTCTGGCTCAAGCCCGGCATCTGGCTCGGCCCGGTTGTCCTCGCAGCCCTGCTGCTGGGTGAACTGCTGTATGTGCTGTTCGCTCACCAGAGCGGCCAGGCCATCGGCCACACCACCGTAGACGCGAAAGCCGTGGGCATCAGCCTGTTCGGCCCGTACCTGCTGGTGGTCGAACTGGCGTCGATGCTGCTGCTCGCCGCAGCCATCACTGCCTTCCACTTGGGCCGCAACGAAGCCAAGGAGCAATGACGATGCCTGCTATCCCTTTGGAGCATGGTCTGGCGGTCGCCGGCATCCTGTTCTGCCTTGGCCTGGTCGGCCTGATGGTCCGCCGTAACATTCTGTTCGTGTTGATGAGCCTGGAAATCATGATGAACGCCGCCGCACTGGCGTTCATCGTTGCGGGTGCACGTTGGGGCCAGCCGGATGGACAAGTCATGTTCATCCTGGTGATCAGCCTGGCAGCCGCCGAGGCCAGTATTGGCCTGGCGATCCTGCTGCAACTGTATCGTCGCTTCCACACGCTTGATATCGACGCTGCCAGTGAGATGCGCGGATGAACATGATCTTTCTGACTTTCGTATTCCCCCTGATCGGTTTCCTGCTGCTGTCGTTCTCCCGTGGACGCTGGTCGGAAAACCTCTCGGCCCTGGTGGGCGTGGGTTCCATTGGCTTGTCGGCCATCGTTGCCGCCTATGTCATCTGGCAATTCAACGTGGCGCCGCCGGAAGGCGGTCACTACACCCTGGTACTGTGGCAGTGGATGTCGGTGGAAGGCTTCAAGCCTAACTTCGCCCTCTACGTCGACGGCCTGTCGATCACCATGCTCGGCGTGGTTGTCGGCGTGGGCTTCCTGATCCACCTGTTCGCGTCCTGGTACATGCGCGGTGAAGCGGGTTACTCGCGCTTCTTCTCGTACACCAACCTGTTTATCGCCAGCATGCTGTTCCTGGTGCTCGGCGATAACCTGTTGTTCCTGTACTTCGGTTGGGAAGGCGTGGGCCTGTGCTCGTACCTGTTGATCGGTTTCTACTACAGCAACCGCAACAACGGTAACGCGGCACTTAAAGCCTTTATCGTCACCCGGATCGGCGACGTGTTCATGGCCATCGGCCTTTTCATCCTGTTCCAACAGGTGGGCACGCTGAACATCCAGGAACTGCTGGTGCTGGCACCGCAGAAATTCCAGGTCGGCGACTTCTGGATCACCCTGGCCACCCTGATGCTGCTGGGCGGCGCCGTGGGTAAATCCGCGCAACTGCCCCTGCAAACCTGGCTGGCGGACGCGATGGCGGGCCCTACCCCGGTTTCCGCACTGATCCACGCGGCAACCATGGTCACTGCCGGTGTCTACCTGATCGCCCGTACTCATGGCCTGTTCACCCTGGCACCGGATATCCTGCATCTTGTAGGCATCGTCGGTGGCGTGACCCTGGTACTCGCCGGTTTCGCCGCGCTGGTGCAGACCGATATCAAGCGGATCCTCGCCTATTCGACCATGAGCCAGATCGGCTACATGTTCCTGGCCCTGGGCGTTGGCGCCTGGGACGCGGCGATTTTCCACCTGATGACCCACGCCTTCTTCAAGGCCTTGCTGTTCCTTGCCTCCGGTGCGGTGATCGTTGCCTGCCACCACGAGCAGAACATCTTCAAGATGGGCGGCCTGTGGAAGAAGCTGCCACTGGCCTACGCCAGCTTCATCGTCGGTGGCGCCGCACTCGCAGCCCTGCCGCTGGTGACCGCCGGTTTCTACTCCAAGGACGAAATACTCTGGGAAGCCTTTGCCAGCGGTAACCAGAACCTGCTGTACGCAGGCCTGGTGGGTGCGTTCATGACCTCGCTGTACACCTTCCGCCTGATCTTCATCACCTTCCACGGTGAAGCCAAGACCGAAGCACACGCAGGCCACGGCATCTCGCATTGGCTGCCATTGTCGGTGCTGATCATCCTGTCGACCTTCATCGGCGCGCTGATCACCCCGCCATTGGCCGGTGTACTGCCGGAAAGCGCCGGCCATGCCGGTGGCGCCGCCAAGCACAGCCTGGAAATCGCCTCGGGCGCCATCGCCATCGCCGGTATCCTGCTCGCGGCCCTGCTGTTCCTCGGCAAGCGTCGCTTCGTGACAGCCGTTGCCAACAGTGGCATTGGCCGCTTCCTGTCAGCCTGGTGGTTCGCCGCCTGGGGCTTCGATTGGATCTACGACAAACTGTTCGTCAAGCCCTACCTCGCCATCAGCCACATGCTGCGTAAAGACCCGCTCGACCAGACCATCGGTTTGATCCCGCGTGCCGCCAAGGCCGGTCACACCGCCCTGAGCCGCAGCGAAACCGGCCAATTGCGTTGGTATGCAGCTTCCATGGCGGCCGGTGCCGTGCTGGTGATCGGCGCCATCGTGGTGGTGGCGGTATGACTATGAACTTTGCGAACTTGCGAAAGGAAACGAGCCCGTCATGATTCTGCCCTGGCTAATCCTGATCCCCTTTATCGGCGGCCTGCTCTGCTGGATGGGTGAACGCTTCGGCGCCACCCTCCCCCGCTGGATTGCGTTGCTGACCATGTCCCTGGAACTCGCACTCGGCCTCTGGCTGTGGGCCCATGGCGACTATTCATTTGCTCCGGCACCGGGTGTCGATCCGACCTTCGCGCTTGAATTCAAGCACGTGTGGATCCAGCGCTTCGGCATCAATGTGCACCTGGCCCTCGACGGCCTGTCGCTGTTGATGATCCTGCTGACCGGCCTGCTGGGTATCCTCTCGGTACTCTGCTCCTGGAAAGAGATCCAGCGTCACGTGGGCTTCTTCCACCTGAACCTGATGTGGATCCTGGGCGGCGTGGTCGGCGTGTTCCTCGCCCTCGACCTGTTCATGTTCTTCTTCTTCTGGGAAATGATGCTGGTGCCGATGTACTTCCTCATCGCGCTCTGGGGTCACAGTTCTTCGGACGGCAAGAAAACCCGGATCTACGCGGCAACCAAGTTCTTCATCTTCACCCAGGCTTCCGGCCTGATCATGTTGGTGGCGATCCTGGGCCTGGTACTGGTCAACTTCAACAGCACGGGCGTGATTACCTTCAACTACGCCGACCTGTTAAAGACCAAGATGTCCCTGACCACCGAGTACATCCTGATGCTGGGCTTCTTCATCGCCTTCGCGGTGAAGCTGCCGGTGGTGCCGTTCCACTCCTGGTTGCCTGACGCTCACGCCCAGGCGCCGACCGCCGGTTCCGTGGACCTGGCCGGTATCCTGCTGAAAACCGCTGCCTACGGCCTGCTGCGTTTCGCCTTGCCGCTGTTCCCGAATGCTTCGGCCGAGTTCGCGCCGATCGCCATGACCCTGGGTCTGATCGGGATTTTCTACGGCGCGTTCCTGGCCTTCGCACAAACCGACATCAAGCGTCTGATCGCCTTCTCGTCCGTTTCCCACATGGGTTTCGTACTGATCGGCATCTACTCCGGCAGCCAACTGGCGCTGCAAGGCGCGGTGATCCAGATGTTGGCCCACGGTGTTTCGGCCGCTGCACTGTTTATCCTGAGCGGTCAGCTGTACGAGCGCCTGCATACTCGTGACATGCGTGAAATGGGTGGCGTGTGGTCGCGCATCGCGTACCTGCCGGCGATCAGCCTGTTCTTCGCTGCTGCATCCCTGGGCTTGCCGGGGACCGGTAACTTCATCGGCGAGTTCCTGATCCTGATGGGTGCCTTCGTGCAGACGCCGTGGATCAGTGCGATTGCTACCTCCGGCCTGGTGTTTGGTTCGGTCTACTCGCTGATCATGATCCACCGCGCCTACTTCGGCCCGGCCAAGTCCGACACCGTCCTGCAAGGGATGGATGCGCGCGAACTGATCATGGTGCTCGGCCTGGCGGTACTGCTGATCTACATCGGCGTGTACCCGCAACCGTTCCTGGACACTTCTGCCGCAACGATGCATGGCGTGCAGCAGTGGTTCGGCACCGCCTTCTCTCAACTCGCTTCGGCCCGGTAAGAGCGCTATGGAATTCACGATCCAACACTTTATCGCGCTTGCGCCGCTGCTGATCACCAGCCTCACCATCGTGGTGGTGATGCTGGCGATCGCCTGGCGCCGCAATCACTCGCAAACGTTCCTGCTGTCCTGTGCCGGTTTGAACCTGGCCCTGCTCTCGATCATCCCGGCCCTCAAGGTCGCACCACTGGCGGTCACGCCATTGATGATGGTCGATGACTTCGCGTTGCTGTACATCGCGCTGATCCTGGTCGCGACCCTGGCTTGCGTCACCCTCGCCCACGCCTACCTCGGCGAAGGCGGCACTGGCTACCCAGGCAACCGCGAAGAGCTGTACCTGCTGATCCTGCTGGCTGCGGCCGGTGGCATCGTGCTGGTCAGCGCGCAGCACCTGGCGGGCTTGTTCATCGGCCTGGAACTGCTGTCGATCCCAACCTACGGCCTGGTGGCCTATGCCTTCTTCAACAAGCGCTCCCTGGAAGCCGGCATCAAGTACATGGTGCTGTCGGCGGCCGGTTCCGCGTTCCTGTTGTTCGGTATGGCCCTGCTCTACGCCGAAGCCGGCAACCTGAGCTTCACCGGTATCGGTCACGCCCTGGCGGCCACCAGCATGCCTGCGCCGATTGCCCAGTTGGGCCTGGCCATGATGCTGATCGGCCTGGCGTTCAAGCTGTCGCTGGTGCCCTTCCACTTGTGGACCCCGGACGTGTACGAAGGCGCCCCGGCGCCGGTGGCTGCGTTCCTGGCCACCGCGTCGAAAGTGGCTGTGTTTGCGGTGATGGTGCGTCTGTTCCAGATCTCCCCTGCCGCCAACACCGGTGTGCTGAGCACCGTACTGACCGTGATCGCCATCGCGTCGATCCTGTTCGGCAACCTGCTGGCCCTGACGCAGAACAATCTCAAGCGTCTGCTGGGTTACTCGTCCATCGCTCACTTCGGCTACCTGCTGATCGCCCTGGTGGCGAGCAAAGGCCTGGCCGTGGAAGCCATGGGCGTGTATCTGGTCACCTACGTGATCACCAGCCTCGGCGCGTTCGGCGTGATCACGCTGATGTCCTCGCCGTTCAAAGGCCGTGACGCCGACGCCCTGTACGAATACCGCGGCCTTTTCTGGCGCCGTCCGTACCTGACCGCCGTACTGACTGTGATGATGCTGTCCCTGGCCGGTATCCCGCTGACTGCTGGCTTTATCGGCAAGTTCTACATCGTCGCCACCGGCGTTGAAGCGCACGAGTGGTGGCTGGTTGCCTCGCTGGTCCTGGGCAGCGCCATCGGCGTGTTCTACTACCTGCGCGTGATGGTCACCCTGTACCTGATCGAGCCAAACCTGCGTCGTGTGGATGCCGAGCTGCATTGGGAACAGAAGGCAGGCGGCGTGATGCTGCTGGCCATCGCCCTGCTCGCGTTCTTCCTGGGTGTTTACCCACAACCGTTGCTCACCCTGGTGCAGCACGCGGTGCTGGGCGTTTGATCGCTTAGCGGGATGCAGTAAACAAAACGGCGCCTTCGGGCGCCGTTTTGCGTTTCTGGGGCCGGTGCTTTTACCCTCCTCTACTCAGGGAAATTTCCTCCTCCACCTGCCTCCTTATCTGGCATCTACCCGATGAGGGCCGCCGTATGGTGTTTGCGTTTTAGGAAAGTTCCCACAGCAGGGTCACTTGACCCAAGGCGGGTGGAACACCAAACTATACGCAGGCTACGTACAGAACATGGATGCTCTATTTATCGAACTGCCGGCCTTCGAGCGGCATCGCAAGGACTATCTGAGTGACGAGCTTTTCCACGGTTTCCAACAGGCGTTGATGAAGAACCCGGAAGCGGGAGACGTGATCGAGGGAACAGGCGGTTTACGCAAGGTTCGCTTTGTCGACGAACGACGCAACAAAGGCAAGCGCGGTGGCCTGCGGGTCATTGACTACTGGTGGTCGGGCGGCACGCAATTCTGGTTATTCACCCTGTACGGCAAACATGAACAGGACGACCTGACGCCACAGCACAAAAAAGCCCTAAAACACATGCTGGACAGGGAAATCAAAGCGAGAACACATCATGAAACGTGAAATCTTTTCCGAACTGGTCGAAGGCTTCGACGCCCTGGCAAACGAACGCCAAGGCAAAGTCACCCTGCGGACCCACAAGGTTCATCTCAACAACCTGGAGCCGCTCACCGCAGAGGAAGTGGTCGCCGTGCGTCAACAGCTCAACCTCTCCCGTGCCGTCTTCGCCATGTACCTGCGCACCAACACGCGTACGCTGGAAAACTGGGAGCAAGGCCGGGCCAAACCTAATGCCCAGGCCGCCACCCTGATTCGCCTGGTGGCGCGTTTTCCCGAGACCGTGGCACAACTTGCGGCGTTGGGTTGACCTGCAATGACCCCAATAAAAACGCCCCGAACATTCGGGGCGTTTTCCATTACAACGGCGTCAGAATGCGATACCGACCTTGAACCCGTACTCATCACGCTTGAGCTTGGTGTTGTCGGCCACGTCGGAATCACCGTCGAGCTTGTATTCGGTGCGGGTGTAGTACAGGCCTGCCATCACCGGCAAGTCGCCTTTCTGATTCATCAGCAGGCTGACTTCGGCGTATGGGTTGGTGCGGTCCTTGAGGTCCACGGTGTCGCTGCCAACATCATCCACCTTGAGCTTGGTGCGGCCATCGATAGTGCGACGGGCGCCGGCTTCGACGCGCAGGGTCATGTCATCGAACTGGTGGTTGTAGCCCAGGGCCGCCTTGGCGAACGGTGATTTATTGGTGAGCTTCACATCAAGGTTGTTGATTTCCGGCTCGTAGCGGGTCCAGCTGTAGCCACCGCCCACGATCACGTCGACAAAGTTGCGCGCATCCAGCGCGGCGCGCCAGCCGAGATCCAGGTCGGCCTGGCCTTCCTTGAGTTTGTTGTCGCTCTTTTCGCCGTACTTGGCTTCGATACCGGCTTGGTAGATGAAACCGGATTCGGCGGTGAGCTTGTTGCCAAAGTTGTAGAACAGGCCCGCTTCCGGCATGTGGCTCTTGTCGCTTTGGCTGCCGCCTTCGAATTTGAAGTCGTTGTAGCTGCCCAGGATCCCGAAGGTGGAAATCGGGTCGGTGGACGGTGCGGCGAACACCGCGGCAGGCGCAGCGACCAGCGCCAGCAGCGAGGAACCCTTGAGGAATTTTCCGAATAGCTTGGACATCGTTTTACATCTCCTTGTCTGGTGAGCAAATTATTCAGGAACCGCTTCGAACCCTTGCTGGCGCGAAAGGTTCGAATTAATTTGCACCGATTTGAAGGTAAAACGGTTCAGCGAAGGCTCTGGATCAATACTCTCAAGAAACAGCCACTACGAGGCTATCAAGGATCTGGCGAAGCGACGCCGAGACCGGCACTTGAATGTCAAAGGTCCTGCCCAGCACATCCAGCAGCTCATCGGCACTGCCAAGCGTGCGTTTTTCGCTCGGCCGATCCAGGTAATGAACCGCGTAGCTGGCGTTGTTCAACGTATAGCGTTTACCCGGCGCCAAGCGTGCGACTTTCAGCTGGCCCACAAAGGGCGAACCCGGGTGCGTGGAGACGTACCAGTTGCCGATTTCATAGTCGATGCCCGCCTGTACTTGCAGATCGAACACATACAAGCCGCGCCACTCCCCGGCCACTTGCGCCCACAGCGTGTAACTGCCCTGCCCGTCGAAGGTCAGGCGATAAGGTTCATGCGCCGTGACCTGCAGCGCTTCAGTGTCCAACTGCAACGGGCTGCTGGGCACCATGCCGCCAAAGCCGACATCGCTGATATAACGCACGCCGTCCAGGGTCACCAGGCTCAAGCGATGGGTGCGCGCCGTGTGCGCATCCGGCGGCCCTCCCATCACCACCCGGCCGGTAATGCCGCGTGCATCAAAGCCGAGTTCCTGCAACAGCGCCAGGAACATCTGGTTCAGCTCATAGCAATAACCACCCCGTCCCTCCAGCAGCACTTTTTGCTCGACACTGGGCAGGTCGATCGGCACCGGCTGGCGCATCAACGTCGACAGGCTTTCGAAAGCAAAGGTGCACACATGGCGCAGTTGCAGAGCCTGCAACGTCTGCAGGGTCGGCGCTGGCGGCGCGTCATAGCCCAGGCGTTGCAGATACAGGCGGCTATGAGTCAGCAGAGGCATGGCGCAATCCTTGGGCGCGAGATGAAGACGTCACTATGCCGCGCCAGCATGCAGATTGTCATTTTGAATGAACCTTTTTGAACGCTCCCGTATCCATCTATAACAACACAGGGAGGCAACATGAGTACCGCAAAAATCTACACCATCCACTACCAACTGCATGGCAAACCGAAGTCCTTTGTGGTGCGTGCCGAAGTGATGAACAACGCCGAGGCCTGGCACTGGGCGGCGGTCGATGCCGATATTGCTCACGTGAGTCGCGTGGGCCGCGTGGGGCACGAGCAGGTGAAGAAAACGACTCGGCCGTGGGCTGAGAAGTTTGGGATTACTGAAGTGACGTGGGTTGCGCCGAAGTAATCAGATGTCGCTAGACGAAGAAGGAAAGAATGCAACACCACCTGTGGTGAGGGAGCAAGCTCCCTCACCACAACGCTGGTTTTATGGCTTCAAGTCGCCCAACGGATCATAGGCCGGCTTCTTTTCATCCTTGTCTTTCTTGTCCTGATCCAACGGCGCAATAGCCGGGCCGATAGGATCAACCTGCGGATCCGCCACGTCCGGCGAATCCGGGTCAAAACCCAACTCATCCTTACCGCTGGAATGCTCGTCTGAAGACGGGCCTTTCGGAGTATCAATCACGGTGCTCTCCTTATAAGAAACGGACGGGCCTTGTTTAAAGCGGGCGGGCTTTGTCGTGGAGGTTTTCCAGGTCTTCCTCTACGCGTTCTACGTCGTCGTCCTGACGCTCCGCCGGGTCGTTGGGACGCAACGCATCGTTGTCGCGCTCCTCCTCACCGGGTGTGCGGTCAGGGTTCGGGGTACCGGGCGGTGGCTGGTTGTATTCAGACATGATGGTTCACCTCAAAGGGTCTACACAGGTTTAGAGAAACCGCCCTGCGCCATCGTTCAACTTGTTTGCCCAAGCGTGAGATGATGCTGGCCCCTTCTGGAGATACGACCCGGATGTTCGAGCTCAAACCCTGCGACCCTGTCACCTTCCGCCAGCAGACCCGGCGCAGCACGCTGATTGTCGCGGTGCTGTTCCTGGCCCTGGCCATGTTGCTGTCGAGCCTGGCGGTGATGCTGTTCGGCGAGCCCGGCGGTGACAATTTACGTTTCAATGTCGGCGGCGTTTTCGCCGGGGTGCTGATCACCGTGGCGCTGGTGCGTGGCCCCTTCTGGACTCAGCCGTGGCTGGCGCCGGCGGTGTATGGCTGGCAACTCAAGCGCTGCCTGATGAGCGTGACCAATGTGATGCACAAGGTCACCGAGCAGGTCCAGGCCAATGACCCGACGGCGATCAAAGTGCTGCGTTTCTATCACCTGGGCCTCACGCAGATGCATGAACTGGATGCCAACTCCAGCGCCCAGGTGCAGTTGGTCGCCGAGGTCGAGGCACATAAAGCCAAGATGCAGGCGCTGGGGATCCATATCGAGCAAACCCGTTTCGACCCCGCCTGGCTGCAAGCGCTTAAACGCGCTTAAACCTGAAGGACTCGCACGCTTACGAAATGCTATTGAACGGACACACACCACCTCACGGCGTCAGTTGGAAAGCTTTGCCCGCCAGCAGAACACCGCGCTCACCGCAATCGCCAAGCCCGCCAGACCGAACACCCAGGGTGCCGAGGCAATCGGCAGCAGCAGGCCGGCGAGCAAGGGCCCGAGGCCGGCGCCGATATCCCGCCACACGGCATTCGAGGCCAGGGCCGACACGCGCATCGAACCGGGGTTGCGCTCGGCCACCAAGGTGGTCACCAGCGGCAGTTGCAGCGCGCGCAGCACCAGCACCGCCGCCGCACCGACGATCACCCAGTAACTGCCGAATGCGGTCAGGGCCAGCGCACTCAGGAACGAAAACAGCAGCAGCATCGAGGTGGCGCCAAAGCGCTGGGCCGCACGGCCGCCCAGCGGGCTCAGGAGCATTTCCGAGACATAGCGCAGCGCCATCAGGCCACCGGCGATCAATACCGCATCACCGCCCAGCAGCTTCTGCGCCTGGATCGACAGGCCGAAGATAAACAGGCCATCCAACGCCACCCCTTCGATAAACGACCACACCGCCACGCTGTCCGGCCACTTGAAGCGCCGCCCCGGCGTGCTGTGCAAATCATGCCCCACCGTCGGCAAGCCGCGCGCCATCCACACGCCCACCAGGCAGCACCCGGCCAGAATCAGAAAGATCGGACGCGGCCCGGCCCACAGCGTCAACCAGCCGCCCAACGGCAGCGCCAGCATCGGCCCGAGGGCGATCAGCGCACGGGAACGCCCGGCCCGGCGTGCGGCGCCGGCCGGTTCCGAGGTGGCCAATACTTGGGTGGACAGGTTCAACGCGGCAAAACACAGGCCCCACACCAGCCGCAGCCCCAACAACGCAGCGAAACCCGACAACAGCGAGTTGCCCACGGCGCACAGGGTCGCCGCACCGGCGGCAATCATGCAGGTCAGGCGGTCGCCGTTGCGCGCGTAGAAATTGAGCACATGCCGGTAGCCGAAAATCCGCACCAGGCGGTTAGCCGCCAGCAGCAACCCGGCCTGGGCCAGGGTGATGCCGAACGCCTGGGATTCCATCGGCAGCAGCAGGTAAAGCAGCACATCACTGGGCAAGCATAAAGCCAGGGTCAGCGCAGCGCGGCGGGAGTTCGTATCAGCGGTACGGAGGGCCAGGCTGGACATAAATCTGAAACATCCCGAAATATTCAGGTCGCCACGGTAGCCTTCCACACCGGTGTTTTACAACGCCCAATCATGGCTTTTTCCCATAGGGCAACAGACGCAAGCCACTCGCCACGGCCCCCACCGCTGCAAACCCGCAGCCCAGCCACAGCGCAGAGTGCGGGCCGCTGGCCAGGGACAGGTGGAAACACAAGGCCACCAGCGACGCCCCCAGCGTTTGCCCCAGCAAGCGCGAAATCGCCACAATACCGCTCGCCCCACCGCTGCGGGCCAACGGCGCACTGGTCATCAACGCCTTGAGGTTGGGTGACTGGAAGAATCCAAACCCGGCGCCGCACAGCGCCATGCGCCAGCCGATATCAAACGCCGAGGCGCCGCTGTCCAGGCTGGCCAATGCGGCCATCCCCACGCTGAGCATCAACAGGCCGATGCCGCACAGCAAACCCAGGGACACCCGGTCGGCGAGGCGCCCCGCCACCAGCGCCATCACCGCGACCACCGCCGGCCAGGGCGTCATCAGGAAACCGGTTTCCACCTGGCTATGGCCCAGCACCGCCTGCAACAAGAAGGGCAGCGACACAAAGGCCAGGCCCTGGGCGCTGAAGGCACAAATAGCGGTCAGGGAAGACAAGGCAAACACCGGGCGCTTGAACAGGTCCAGTGCCAGCATCGGCGCCGGGTGCCCGGCCTGGCGCCGCAGCAGCAAGGCGCCGCACACCAGCGCCACGGTGATCAGGCCCAACGTCAGCGCGCCCTGAGCACCGTGCACGGCCGTGCCGAGCCCCAGCACCAGCAGGGCGAACAGCCCAGCGCACAACAACGCTGCGAGTCGGTCAAAGGCATGCCCGGTCATCGGCAACGTGGGTAATGAACGCAGGCCCAGTGCCAAGGCAAGCAAGCCCAGCGGCACGTTGATCAGGTACAGCCAGTGCCAGGTCGCCACCGACAGGATCGCCGACGCAGCAGTCGGCCCTAACGTAAATGCCAGCCCCACCACCAACGAGTTATAGCCCAAGCCGCGCCCGAGCATTTTTGACGGGTAGATATGCCGCAGCAGCGCCGTGTTGACACTCATGATCGCCGCCGCCCCCAGACCTTGCGCCACCCGCGCGGCAGTCAACGTCAGCAGCGACCCGGCCAGGCCGCAAAACAACGACGACACGATAAACAGCAGCAGCCCGCCGAGATACACCCGGCGGTGCCCCAGCACATCACTGAGCGACGCAAACGGCAGCACCGTGGCAATGATCGCCAACTGGTAGGCGTTGACCACCCAGATCACCGACGCGGAATCAGTGCCGATGCCCTCAGCCAGGGTCGGCAACGCCGTGTTGACGATGGCCGTGTCCAGGGTCGCCATGCCGATCCCCAGGGAGATCGCGATCACGGCAGGCAGGCGTTTATTGAGGGGCAACCCATCGGCAACAGAAGACATGAACAATCCGCGCAGGTGACAAAGGCCTTTAGATTAAGGGCTGCGGCGATTTTTTTCAGTGCTGGATTGGGTGGCTGTCAGTATTTTCATGTTCGCCAGTGCCCGGTCCTCGCCATCACGCCCACGGCTTCGGCAAAACCGGCTTGGGGCGCCGTATTCAGCGTGACAAGCCCCACACAACGGCTCGGCCTCAACACCGCTGCACGCGTGGCCA
The DNA here is from genome assembly GCF_020093335.1 of Pseudomonas fluorescens group sp. Classification (NCBI taxonomy): domain Bacteria; kingdom Pseudomonadati; phylum Pseudomonadota; class Gammaproteobacteria; order Pseudomonadales; family Pseudomonadaceae; genus Pseudomonas; species Pseudomonas fluorescens group sp. The sequence continues at coordinate 115,868 of NZ_JAIOKW010000006.1, forward strand.
CCCGCCCGCCCACTTCCACGCCTGCCAACACCGCCTCGGGGATATGCAGGGCATTCATCAGTTCCAGCACATCCTGGCCGAGCACGGCGTCATCCTGCTCACGCCAGGTGCCTTTGCCTACGGCGCAGTCGTTGGCACCGGCAAGGGACACGCCGAAGCATTTTTCCTGGGGCTTGGGCTCATCGGCATGGGCCACGGTGGCGAAAGCGCTGAGGGACAGGGCGAGGGTTGCCGCGAGGGCTGCGTAAGGACGCTTCATGGGGTGAGTCTCCTGGCTTGACTGAGTGTGGCCAGGGCGCCTTGGGGGTCGATGACCGCCTGCGCCAACTGGTGAACAGAGTTAACGCCAGGCGTGTATCCGGTCTGTGTCGCGAACGCGATAGAACGTCATGCGGGTGTATCAGGAGGGTGCGGGGATACAGTTCGATACACAGTCACTGACACAGTGCTGAAAACCGACCCTCGCCCCAGGAGGTGGAAAACAGGTCACGATCAATAGGTAATCTGCAGGGTGGGCCCTTGCACCGTCATGCAGCGATTGCAGGCCAACTGGTCAGCCGCCATCTGGGGGTTCCACGGCCCGATGACACCGTCGCGCTTGCCCTTGTCATCCACTGAGTCCAGTGCGGCCATCACGTTGTCGCGATTGGGCTTGAGCAGTTCCCGGGCCAGTTGCGTTTCTTTATCTTTTTGCGCGTCGCCCGTCAGCGAACGACCGGCCACTTCGCGGATTTTATCCGTCGTTGCATTCGGCGTCGTGGGGTGTTTGAACGCTTGGAAATTGTCACCAAAGGCTTTGGCCAGGTCCGAATCCGACATCTTCGAAAAGGGCGTGGACGCCGGACTTGGCGGCGGTGAGGCGTGCGATATGGAAATACGTGAAATCAGCATGTGTGAGCGCTCCTGGACGGTTCGACGATTGCGCCTTGCATCCCGTATGACAGACACCCGGCAAGTAGCGAGTGTGTGGCGGCGTGTGCTGAGACGGTTCCAGCGTGCCTGCGAGGCAGGCACCTGCGCGAATCAGGCGGATCGTGCTGAAACTATCCCACGCAAGCCAGCGCTCACCGTCTAGAGGTTTGCTGCCGGGAGGATCGCACTCAGGTCCAAATGGCCATCCTTCAACGGCGGGCACCAGTAGTAACCGCCGGTCAAGGGCGTGCTGATGCGGTACAGGCCATCGACAATCCCGTCTTCCAGGCCGCTCATGCGGCGCAGTTGCGCCTCGAACGCATCGAAGGAATGGCCGAACGCGAGGAACATCAACCCGGCCTGGCCGTTCTCGGCCCAGGGCATCGAGCGGCGTACCACGAAGGCTTCCGGGGTGAAGCTTTCCTGGGCGGTGCGCTTGGTGTGGGCGGATTCGGGGGCGTCTTCGAGTTCTTCGTTGTCACCATGGCGGCGGCCGATGATGTGATCACGCTCTTGTGCAGGCAAGGCGGCGAAGCCGTCGAGGTCGTGCTGCCATTGCTGGAGGGCGGCGAAGCTGGCGCCGCTGTCGGTCAGGGCGGCTTCAACCGCCGCGTCGTCGTGGGGGTTTTCGGTGCCGTCTTCGTAGTCGGTGAGGTCGAAGCCCGTCTTGTAGCGGAAGCCTTCGATCATCTGCACCAGCCGAAACGCCGGGGCCAGGGCCTTTTCAACGGTGCGGCTGCGCAACAGTAGCTCACCGCGATCCACGCCATGCAGCCACACCCACAACGCCTGTTGGGTGGACGGGTTATGCGCGCCCGGCCCGCTGACCATCGGGAAGGCGCGCAGGCCTTCAATCCGGGCGCCGAGTGCGGTGACCAGCGGCTCACCCACCCCGATCACTGCCGCCGAATCGGCCCACTGCACCAGTGCGTCCAGCGCAGCGGGCACAGCGGCCAGGGAGTCCACGGCAAAAAACAGATGACGTGCCTGCAACGGCACCGGTGCGGCAAGAATGCCCGGCTGGTACTGACTCATGTGAACTCCTTCAAGAAAGCCGCGCAGTTTACCCGGCGAGCGCCCCTGTGCGTACTGCAAAGCGCACAAGCCTTGCCATAGAGCCCCGTGTTGGGTGACTCTCTAGTCATGTTTTGCAACTATTCCAGGGGTAGCGACATGACCACCAGCAACCTGCTCACCCAGCTGTTTCCCACCTCCGCCGCCGATATTCCCGAACAGTTCCGCCTGGCGGCGCCTATCGAACAGCGTGATTACTTGGTCGACGGCCAGTTGCAGGTATGGAGCGGCCCCTTGGCCCAAGTCCTCAGCCCGGTGCAACTGGGCGATGCACGCGTGCACATCGGCAGCACGCCATTGCTGGATGCCGACACCGCCCTCACCGCCCTCGACGCCGCCGTGCGCGCTTATGACCGTGGCCAGGGCGAATGGCCGACGATGCGCGTGGCAGACCGCATCCAGCATGTCGAAGCGTTCTTGCGGCGCATGCGTGAACAGCGTGATGCGGTGGTCAAGCTGCTGATGTGGGAAATCGGCAAGAACCTCAAGGATTCGCAGAAAGAATTCGACCGCACCTGCGACTACATCACCGACACCATCAATGCCCTAAAGGAACTCGACCGTCGCTCCAGCCGCTTCGAGCTGGAACAGGACACCCTCGGCCAGATCCGCCGCGTACCACTGGGCGTGGCGCTGTGCATGGGCCCCTACAATTACCCGCTGAATGAAACCTTCACCACGCTGATCCCGGCGCTGATCATGGGCAACACCGTGGTGTTCAAGCCGGCCAAGCTCGGTGTGCTGCTGATCCGTCCGTTGCTGGAGGCTTTCCGCGACAGTTTCCCGGCCGGGGTGATCAACGTGATCTACGGCAGCGGCCGCGAAACGGTCAGCGCGCTGATGGCCAGCGGCAAGATCGATATCTTTGCGTTTATCGGCACCAACAAAGCCGCCAGCGATTTGAAAAAGCTGCACCCCAAGCCGCACCGCCTACGTGCGGCGCTGGGCCTGGATGCGAAAAACCCCGGCATCGTGCTGCCTGAAGTGGACCTGGACAATGCCGTCAGTGAAGCCGTCACCGGTTCGTTGTCGTTCAATGGCCAGCGCTGCACCGCGTTGAAAATCCTGTTCGTGCATGAAGATGTCGTCGACAGTTTTATCGACAAATTCAATAAAAAAGTCGCCACGCTCAAGCCCGGCATGCCGTGGGAAGACGGTGTGGCGCTGACGCCATTGCCCGAAGCAGGCAAGGTGGATTATCTCAACAGCCTGGTAGCCGATGCCGCGCAACACGGCGCCAAGGTGGTGAATGAACACGGCGGTGAAAGTCGCGGCACGTTCTTCTACCCGGCGGTGCTGTACCCGGTGAACCCGCACATGCGCGTTTACCATGAGGAACAGTTCGGCCCGGTGGTGCCGATCGTGCCTTACCGTGACCTGGAGACCGTGATCGAGTACGTGCTGGACTCGGATTTCGGCCAGCAACTGAGCCTCTTCGGCACCAATGCCGTGGAGGTCGGGCGCCTGGTGGATGCCTTCGCGAACCAGGTCGGCCGTATCAACATCAACGCCCAGTGCCAGCGCGGCCCGGACACCTTCCCGTTCAATGGGCGCAAGAACTCGGCCGAAGGCACGTTGTCAGTGCATGACGCCTTGCGCGTGTTCTCCATCCGCACGCTGGTGGCGACCAAGTTCCAAGAGAGCAACAAGGCACTGGTCAGCGACATCCTGCGCAACCGTGACTCAAGCTTCCTGACCACCGACTACATCTTCTGAAAACAACACACACCTGAATTTTGAGGCCACTTTAAGACCGATGAACCTGCCCTTCTTCGCCCGGCGCCTGCTGCGCCCCTTGCTCGACCCGTACCGCCGTTATCGCCATGCCAAGCTGATCCACGCCGTGCGCGTGTCAATCGGCTTGCTGGCCACCATCCTGCTGACCACCGGCATCAACCTGCCCCACGGTGAGTGGGCCTCGGTGACCATGCTGATCGTGATCGGCGGCTTGCAGCACCACGGCAATATCGGCAAGAAAGCCGTGGAGCGCGCCTACGGCACCTTGATCGGCGCCAGCGTCGGTTTGGTGCTGGTGGTGCAGCAGGCTTATTTCGGCCAGCCGTTTTTGACCTACCTGTTGATGTCGGCGGTGTGCGGGTTCTTTTCGTATCACGCCATTGGCAAGGGCGGCTATATAGCGCTGCTGTCGGCAATCACCGTGTTTATCGTCGCGGGCCATGGAGACAACCCGATCTCGGACGGCCTGTGGCGCACGGTCGATATCCTGATCGGCATCGTCCTGGCCCTGGCGTTCTCCTTCGCCCTGCCGCTGTACGCCGTGTACTCCTGGCGCTACAACCTGGCCAGCGCGCTGCGCGATTGCGCCGAGATTTACAGCCGGATCATTAATGGCGAGTCAGTCACCGACGATCAACACCTGAAGCTGCTTAACCGGCTGAATGCGGCGATGTTGCAGTTGCGTTCGTTGATGCCGTCGGTGTCCAAGGAAGTGCGGATATCGATGACCGAACTGGACGCCCTCCAGCGGCATTTGCGCATGTGCATCAGCACCCTGGAGATTCTCGGCAATACGCGCCCGGATCCGCGGGATGAACAGGCGACGGCACGGATGCAGGTGATGTTGAAGGCCGAGCACCGGCAGATTCGAGTGCAATTGGTGGGGATGGCGCGGGCCTTGAAGTCTGGCGTAACGGAGCGATTGGAGCGGCCGAGTCACGCCAGCGGTGCTGAGCCTGCGCTGGACGTGCCGGTGTATAGCGCGTTGGATGGCTATCGGCTGCTGACGTTGCAGCTGGCGCAGAATGTGGATGCGATGCGCCAGCGGCTGGCCAAAAGTGCGGGTCGTTGGAAAATCTGAATCCGCTCGCCGAAATAGGAAAATTCCCAAACATTTACGGATTTCAAGGTTTTCACACTTTGCCTTACAAAGTTTTCACGTTTTATTCACATCGCGGAACGTAGGGTGAAGCCTCATCCGTTACAAACGTTGTACATCAAGCCCGCCGCCCCAGCGGGCTTTTTTTTGCCTGAAAAACCGCTCAGCGAGAAGCCTTGGCGACAGGCGCTGCGGCGTGTTCACGGATGGCGCGCTGAGTGTCCAGCACCTTGGCCAACGCATGTTCCGCTTCCGGGCTCTGCTGCGGGACGCGAATCGCCGCCGACACCAGGGTGATCAACTTGGCCATCACCTCGGCATCCGTCGCCGGACGGCCCAGGCTCATGGAGTTCATCAACAAGCGCAGCTCGGTGCCGGCCATCACGCCGGAAATGGCCTTCAGGGCAAACTGCAAACGCACCCCCAATTCATTGCGCGGCAGGTCCGGCAACGCCAGGGCGAAGGCTTCGAAGAAACGCTGGAACACCGGCTGGTAATGCACCTTGAGGTATTCCTGGATAAACGGCGACGTATCGCTGTACACCCGGCCCAGGAAACGGATGAACGAACGCCCTTCCCCACTGGCGCTGGCCGGGTCGCTGCGCTCCAGGCCCATGGCCGGGGCGAACAGCACGCCGAGCAACGTGTCGCAATCCAGCGGCCCGTCGGACTCGGCTTCACAGCGGGCCAACAGTTCCAGGCGCTGCTCGTTGAGCGGCTCCAGACGCTGCTTCAGCAGGGTTTGCATCAGGGAATCCTTGTCCCCGAAGTGGTAGTTCACCGCCGCCAGGTTGACCTGGGCACGCTCGGTAATCTGCCGCAACAAAACCGCGTCATAGCCGTATTTGATGAAGAGAGCCTCTGTCGCATCCAGCAGTCGAGTCTTGGTGATGTTTGGAGCGCTGACTTTCTTCGCGACCATAGAAGTTCCACGTGGGAAATATTGTTTTAAAAAATAATTTGATTTTTTATACCGGTGCCGTCGCTCGAAAGCAAGTAGTGACACTGCGCCATATGATCGAAAGCCTTGGCCGACGGGTTCCCCGGAGCGAGGCAAGCGTGTTTTGATCCGCCTTCCGGCCCCCTGAAGTAAGCCTTTTCCCAAGCTGAAACGGCTCTACATCGATGGCTGGCGAAGCGGCTGGAACGCGGTTAGTATTCAAACAATATTTTAAAAACAAGAAACAAAACAGGTCCATGGCGCGCGCCGAGGCGACCCCCTAACTTGTTACAAGGCTTTACCAGGGGAAGAGGACGGCAGCGTCGAGACTGAAGGCGTATTCATGACAGACACCCCCGCGCACCCAGGCTTGATCTCCCTGCAAGGCATCGGCAAGCACTATCAGCTGGCCGGGCAACACCTGTCCATTCTCAATGATGTATGCCTTTGCATCGCCCGTGGCGACAGCTGCGGCATCCTCGGCGCCTCGGGTTCCGGCAAAAGTACCCTGCTCAATATCCTTGGCCTGTTGGACCTGCCCAACGGCGGCCAGTACCACTTTGCCGGCCACGACATTTTCAACGCTACCCCTGATCAGTTGGCGGCCATCCGCAACCAGCAGATCGGCTTCGTGTTCCAGAGCTTCAACCTGCTGCCACGCCTCAGTGCCCTGGATAACGTCGCCCTGCCCTTGAGCTATCGCGGCGTATCGCGCCAGGAATCGGTGGAGCAGGCCCTGCGCATGCTCGAACAGGTCGGCCTGGCCGACCGCGCCCACCATCGCCCCGCCGACCTCTCCGGCGGCCAACGCCAACGCGTCGCCATTGCACGCGCGCTGGTGGGCAAGCCCTCGGTCATATTGGCCGATGAACCCACCGGCAACCTCGACAGCACCACGGCCCAGGACATCATGGACCTGCTGCTGGCCCTGAACCGCGAGCAACAAGTCACCCTGATCATCGTCACCCACGACCCGCATATTGCCGAGCGCCTGGAACGTAAGATCCTGGTACGCAATGGCGTGGTGCAAGAGGTTGGGCGCCTATGACCCCGCAGGTAGAGAGCAGCCTGCGGGTCGAACAGAGCCTCAGCCAACTGCTGCATGAAGCGTTCGTCAGCCTGCGCACCCTGGGCAAGCGCTCGATCCTGGCGTTGCTGGGTATCGTCATCGGCAGTTCATCGGTGGTGGCGTTGATCAATATCGGGCACAACGCGGCGGTGGACGCCGCAATGATTTTCAAGGACATGGGCACCGACACCCTGGTCGCCCAGTTCCCGGCCAAGAACGGCGGCAATATCGCCACGCCCGCTCGCCTCGACCTGGACGCCGTGCGCCAAGCGGTACCGGGCATTACCCACATCGGCGCCCTCACCTTGTTCAGCGGGCCCATCGTGTTCCACGGCCGGACCGTCAACGCCAACTTCGTCGGCAGCACGCCGGACATCAAGGACGCGATGCGCCTGGTGGTGCAACAGGGACGTTTTCTGTCGAGCTTCGATGCCAACGAAACCTACGCCGTGATCGGTGACCCGTTGGCCGAGGCCCTGGGTTCGCCGGGCGACCCCCTGCAACTGGGCGACCGCGTGCGCATCAACGACTACCTGTTCCTGATCGTGGGCATCCTGCGCAGCCAGCCACGCGCGATGCTGATGCCGGTGCAGGCCAATGAGTCGCTGTTCATTCCTGCCGAAGGCATGCGCCGTATCTACGCCATGCCGCAGATCGGCAACGTGATCATCCGCGCCGCGCCCGGCCAAGACATGGAACGCCTTGCCCAAGAGGCCGCCACAGCCTTGAAACCACAACTGCCCGACCACGATGTGGACATCCAGGTGCCCCAGCAAATGATCGACGGCATGACCCGGCAAAGCCGCACCTTTGCCTACCTGCTGCTGGCCCTCGGCGCGATCTCCCTGGTCGGCGGCGGCGTGGGGGTGATGAACGTGATGTTGATGAACGTCTCGGAGCGCCGTCGCGAGATCGGCATTCGCATGGCCCTCGGCGCGCGCCAGCGAGATATCCGTAACCTGTTCCTGCTTGAAGCCGTAACCCTTACCGCCGTCGGCGCCCTGTGTGGTGCGGTGCTGGGCATGACCGCTGCCTGGCTGTATGCCTGGCTGTCAGGCTGGGCGTTTGCCCTGGCCGTCGCCGCCCTCCCGCTGGGCGTGGGCAGTACGCTACTGGTGGGGTTGTTCTTCGGCCTCTACCCGGCGATCTCGGCCTCACGGCTGCAGCCAGTGGAGGCCCTGCGCGATGAATAAGTGGCTGCTGTGGCTTGCCCTGTTCAGCCTGCCGGGCGTGGCGGCCGACGTGGTGATCAAGCCGTCGGCACCGAGCACGACGCGCAGCGGCTATGAGCGCAGCGTCTCGCTGAATGCCCAGCTCACCACCCTGACCCTGGGCGATGCGGTGTACCTGGGCCTGCGCAACAACCCGGCGATCCGCAGCGCGTACCTGCAACGGGTGGCCCAGAAATTCGACCTGCGCGTGGCCGAAGACGTGTTCAACCCCAAACTCACGCTCAACAGCGCGTACCGCAGCACCCGCGGCTCCGCCGACAATGCGCGCAATGCCAACGTGGCGCCGGCCACCAGCCTGCTCGGCGAGTACGGTACGCGCTTGAGCATGGCCTGGACCCAGCAGCTGAACACCGCCGACCGCGCCGGCCGCTACCGCAGCGACGGCCTGGACCTGGCGATCATCCAACCGCTGCTGCGTGGCGCCGGCTGGGACGCCACCACCGCGCCGCTGCGCCTGTCGCGCCTGTCGGAGCAGGCCAACCGCCTGAACCTCAAGGCCACGGTGGCGCAGACCATCAGCCAGATCATCGCCACCTACCGCGAACTGCTGCGCGCCCAGGAACAACTGAGTATCGTCCAGGACGCCCTCAAGCGTTCCGGTACCTTGCTGGAAGTGAACAAGGCGTTGATCAGTGCCGGGCGCATGGCCGAGTTCGAAATCGTACAGACCGAAGCCGATATCGCCACCCAGCAACTGGGGGTGGAAGAGGCGCAAAACCAACTGGACACCAACCGCCTGTCGCTGCTGCGCCTGCTGGCCCTCGACCTGTCCACGCCGATTCGCGCCACCGAAGCCCTCGAGGCCAGGCCCATGCAGATCGACAAGCGCCAGGCGTTCAACCTGGCGCAGACCCAGCAGCCGGAATACCTCGCCGCCCTGCTTGGCAGCCAACAGGCTGACCTCAACCTGGTGATCGCCAAGGACTCCGGGCGTTGGCAGGTGGACCTGGTGGCCGGCGCCAACCAGGTACGCGACGCCTACGACAACGACACAGGCCGCTCTAACAACCGCACCTGGGACAGCTACGCTGGGGTGCAGGTGCAAATCCCCATCGGCGATATCAGCACGCGCCAGGCCGAAGTGCGCGCGCGGGTGAATGTGGAGGACCAGGAGATCCGCATCACCGATGCACGCCAGGAACTGGAACGCAGCGTCAACGATGTGGTGCGCGACCTTGGCACGCGCTGGCGCCAGTATGAAATTTCCCAGCGCGCGGTGGAGTTGTCGCGGCGCAAGATCGAGATCGAGCGGGAAAAACTCAGCGCCGGGCGCTCCACTAACTTCCAGGTGCTGAGTTTCGAGACCGACCTGCGCAACGCCGAAAATGCGCGCCTCAATGCGCTGATCGCTTATTTGAACGCCCAGACCCAGCTCGACTTGACCCTGGGCATGACGCTGGAAAGTTGGGAAATCGCCCTCAATGACTACTAATCAGAAACGCCTGCTGGGCGCTGTATTGATCGTGCTGCTGGCGGGCGCAGGCCTGGCCCTGCGCAGCCCTGCGTCCGATCCGGCGACCACCGCCGAGCACTGGCAGGAGGTGAAAGCCGACGCGCTGGTGCACCAGATCGGCCTGGTGGGCAGGATCGAACCCGACACCACCATCACCCTCACCGCGCCCTTCGACGGCAACGTACAGGCCAACCTGGTGGAACAAGGCCAGCGGGTCGAGGCCGGCCAAGTGCTGTTGCGCATGGACCCGGCGACCCTCGAAGTGCAGCTGCGTGAAGCCCTCTCCACGCAGCTCAAGGCCCGGCGCACCGTGCAAGAGATGCAGGACTGGAACAACGGCCCTACCGTCAGCCGCGCGCGCCGCAGCCTGCGCACCGCCGAAATGATCGCCGGCAACACCCAGCGCAAACTCACTGAAAGCGAAAACCTGTTCAAGCGCGGCATCATCCCGCGCAATGAGCTGGACGACCTGAAGCAACAGACCCAGCAGCAACAACTGGACCTCGCTTCCGCGCGCAGCGAACTGCAACAGGCCATCGACCAGGGCAAAGGCGAATACCGCCAGATCGCCGATATGGAACTGACCAATGCCACGGTGAAATACGAGGCCCTGCACACGTTGCTCGAAGGCAAGGACATCAAGGCGCCGTTCGCCGGCATCGTGGTGCCACCGCCCGGCAATCCGTCACCCCAAGGCGGTGGCAACAACACGGCCCCGGTGCAGGCCGGCAGCAAGGTCAGCCAGGGCCAGGTGCTGTTTGGACTGGCGAATATCGAACGGCTGAAAATCGTCGCCAAGGTGTCGGAGCTGGATATCAACCAACTGCACCAGGGCCAGGCGGTTGAAGTACTGGGGGATGGGTTTGATGGCGAGCGGCTGACCGGTTCGGTGAGCGTGGTCAGTGGCTTGGCGATTACCAGTGACAGTCAGGGCAGCGCGCAGTTTCCGGTGACGTTATCGATTCCCAAGCTCACGCCGCAGCAGTTGCAGCGGGTGCGGCTGGGGATGAGTGCGCGATTGACCATCGTGACCTACAACAATGCGCAGGCGATTGTGGTTCCGAGCCAGGCGATCCAGGCGGACAAAACCGTTGAGTACCGCGAGGCGATGGATAAGCCGGTGGAGCGGGTGAAGGTGACGACCGGGCAGTCGACGGCGCAGGGGGTTGAGGTGTTTGGGCTTAGGCCGGGTTTCGTAAAAGTCGGAAGCTGAACACGGTTCAAACTGTGGGAGCTGGCAAGCCAGCTCCCACCTTCAGATTTGTGTGAGCTTTGAGGCCAGCGCCTTGGCTTGCAGCGCTACATCCGTTACCGCCGTACTCTCCCACCACATCCCCCGCAACGGCGGCCCCATGGCGAACAACCGCTGGCTGACCTGCCCCTGCGCATCCACCACCGCCCCCGACGCATCAGCCGCAATCCCCAACGCCAGCGGCCCAGGCTGGATCAGCCCACGCTTGAGCAACTGCTGCGGGAGCGGCCGGGCCACGCGGCGCCAATCGTATTCGATGCCGCTGGAGTTGATCAGCGCTGCGCCCGACACCTGGGTCACCGCGTGCTCGCCGCGATAACGCAAGCGAATGGTCACCCCTTGCGCCGAAGGCTCCAGGCCTTTGAACGACGCCGCCCGGATCCGCAACCGCCCTTCCTCTTGCAAGCGCGCCACCAACTGCGCGCTCAACGGCGGCGAGCGGTGGTGATGGCTCTCCCACCACGGCCGCACATGCCTCACGAACTGGCGTTTCTCGCCCTCGCTGGCCTGGCTCCATAGACGGCCGATGTGCGCACGCACGGTGTCCAGCGGTGCTTGCCAATCGATGCCCTGCGCGTGCGCAATAGCGCATTGCCGACGCACCTCACGCAGCAATTGCCGGGGGCTGCGCAGGCGGTGATCCTCGCCGAGGAAATCCACCCAACTCGGCGGTTGCCGGCGCACATGGGGCAGCAGGCCGTGGCGCGAGAAAATTTCGATTGGCCCGCGATGCCCGGCCTGCTCGAGGGAAACCACGGCGTCTACCATGGTCAGCCCGGAACCGATGATCAGCACCGTCGCTTGCGGGTCAATCTCGGTCATCGCGCTCACATCCCAGGGGTCCACCGCCGCCGCGTTCAACCCGCTGGACTCGGTCTGTGGCGTACGCGCCGCCGGGAACATGCCGGTGGCCAGTACCGCGAACGCGCCGCGCAGTTGCTGGCCGTTGTCGAGGGTCAGCAGCGTTGCGGCTTCCTCCACGCGCAGGTCGACCACTTCACCGCGCACATGCTCGACGCTGGACGCTGACTGCGCCTTCGCCTCGGCCAAGCGTTGCTGGGCGTACACGCCGAAAATCCCGCGCGGGGGGAACAGTTCGCTGATCGGTACGTGCTGCTGATCCGACTCAGGCCAGCCGCCAGCGCCGATAAAATCGGTCAGCCATTCGGTCAGGTCGTCGGCATTGTCCGGGTCGACACTCATGCGCGCCGCATTGCCGTTCAGGGTGTGGCCCAGTTCGACGGCGCTGTAGGCCTCGCCCCGGCCGAGTTCCGCGCGCGGCTCGATCACCAGGATCTGGCGCTGGCCAGGCAGGCGCAACAGTTGCACGGCCAGCATCGTGCCGCTCAGGCCGCCGCCGATGATCAGTACATCAGCGTTGCGGATGGATTCAGTCATGCGGAGTCGCCCTTACTGTTTGCCCAGATAAATGTCATGCAAGTCGCCCCGCGCCAGCAGTTCAGCGGCGCTGCCACTCAAGGCCACGCGGCCAGTATCCAATACGTAGCCGTGGGACGCATAGTTCAGCGCGACGTTGATGTTCTGCTCGGCGATCAGGAAGCTCACCTGCTGCTCACGGTTGAGCTGCGCGATGATCGCGAAGATCTCCTGCACGATCATAGGCGCCAATCCCATGGACGGCTCGTCGAGCAGTACCAGCGTAGGACGGGTCATCAACGCCCGGCCGATGGCGACCATCTGCTGCTCGCCGCCGGAGGTGAGGCCGGCGCGGGTGTGGCGCTTGGTCTTGAGCCGTGGGAACCAGGCGTAGATGCGCTCCAGGTCCTGCGCCATGTCCTTGCGGCTCAGGCGCCGCACGAAGCCGCCGCTGCGCAGGTTGTCTTCCACGCTCAACTGGCCGAACACATGGCGGCCTTCCAGCACGTGGACCATGCCCTGGCGCACGCGCTGGCTGGGGTCGATGCCGGCCAGGTCGGCGCCGGCGTATTCGATCGTGCCCCGGCTGACCTCGGCCCGCTCGGCACGCACCAACCCGGAGATGGCCTTGAGCGTGGTGCTCTTGCCGGCGCCATTGGCACCGAGCAAGGCGACGATGGCGCCCTTGGGCACGCTCAGCGACACCCCGGCGACCGCAAGGATGGCGCCGTCGTAGATCACTTCAATATCGTTGACCGTCAGCAGCAACGGGCGTGTGGTGTCGGTGGCGGGCTGGCTCATGGTTTATTCATCCCCGGTGCAGGTACGTGGCGTCAGGCCTTTTTCCTTGGCGAACGCTGCCGACTTTTCATCGATCAGCGGGCGCAACAGGGCGCGGTCGGCGGCGATCCAGTCGCTGATCAGCGTCCAGTGAGCGCCATCCCACTGCTGCACGCGCGCCGAGCCGCCGCCTTCGTGGTCGCGGCACGACAGCTTGAGGTTCTGCATCAGGCCCAGGTAACCCATGTCCTGCAAGCGCGCATCGTCGATGTTCAAGTGCTCCAGGCCCCAGCGGCCTTCTTCGCCATTAAGCGGGCGCTTGCCGAACTTGGCCTGGCCGGTGCGGATCGCTTCAACCGCCACGGCGGCGTTCACCAGGCCGGAGTTGTAGTAGACGCTGCCGAAGTTCTTCAGGTCCTTCAGGTCACTGTGGCCTTTGTCGAGGATGTAGCGCTTGAGGCGCTTGTGGATCTCAAAGTCGGCACCGGCTGGGTACGGCGTGAGCGCCAGGTAGCCTTTGGCGGCGGCACCGGCGGGCAATACGTCTTCGCTGGAGCTGGCCCAGATATCGCCGATGATGTGGTCCACCGGGAAGCCGAAGCGCGCGGCGGTCTTCACCGCGACCGGCGTGGACACGCCCCAGGTGCGCAGGAACACCCAGTCCGGGTTGGCCTGGCGCACCTGGCGCCATTGCGCAGATTGTTCGTTGCCAGGGTCGGCGACCGGAATCTGGATGTTTTCGAAGCCGTATTTTTCGGCGAGCAGTTTCAGCGGGCCCAGGGTTTCACGACCGTAGGCCGAGTCGTGGTAGACCGTGGCGATCTTCTTGCCCTTGAGTTTGTCGAAACCGCCTTCGCGCTGCGCGATGTAGTTCACCAGCGTCGACGCCTCGCTGTAGAAGGTCAGCATCACTGGGAAATTGTAGGGGAACACCGTGCCGTCGGTGGCTTCGGTGCGGCCGTAGCCGAGGGTGATCAGCGGGATCTTGTCGACTTCCGCCCGCTCGCTCAGCGCGTACGCCGCCGGGGCGCCGTTGGGCTGGTACACCGCGACCGGGGCGCCATCCAGGCCATTCTTGAAGCGCTCGTAGCACTCGATGCCCTTCTCCGCCGTCCATTCGGTCTCGCATTCCTGCCACACCAGTTTGACGCCGTTGATACCGCCTTCGACCTCGTTGATGTAACGCAGGTAATCGATCATCCCCGCCCACACCTGCACGCCACTGGACGCATAGGCACCGACACGGTAAGTCGCGAGGGGAAAGAATTGCTGGTCGGGCGAGGCCACCGCCTGAGGCACAGCACCGGCCAGGGCAGCCAGCGCGAAGGCGGCGCCGGCCAGGGAACGTTTCAAGGATGCACGCATTTGGGTTCTCTTAGTCAGTCAGAAACGTAGGGGCCATTGACGCAGCCGATCGCGAAGGTTGTGCAACAGGCGAATCAAGCCCTCGGGTTCCTTGATCAGGAACACGATGATCAACACGCCAAAGATGATTTTCTGCAGGTTCTGCAACTGCCCCGCATCCACCGCGCCACCAAACAGCGCCTGCCCGGCGTGGCTGAGAAAGATCGGCAGCAGGCTGATAAAGGCCGCGCCGACAAAGTTGCCGGCGATACTGCCCATGCCGCCGATAATGATGATGAACAGGATCTGGAACGAACGATTGATATCGAAGCTGCTGGCGCTGGCCGTTCCCAGGTAGGCAAAGGCCCACAGCGCGCCGGCGATGCCCAGGTAGAACGAGCTGACCGCGAACGCCAGGCGTTTGTAGCGCACCACCGGAATGCCGACCACGGCGGCGGCGGTGTCCATGTCGCGGATCGCCATCCAGTTGCGCCCGACCTGGCTGCGCACCAGGTTGATCGCGGTCCAGGTCAGCAGCAGCACGGTGACCAGGGTCAGCAGGTAGCGGCCCAACGGCGTGTTGAGGTCGTGACCGAACAGCGCCAGCTTCGGCGCGGAGATAGTCCCGGACGAACCGTAGTTGTAGAACCACGGAAATTTGACGAACAGCCACTCCAGGAAAAACTGTGCGGCCAGGGTGGTGACCATCAGGTAGAAGCCCTTGATCCGCGAACTGGGCAGGCCGAACAACAGGCCGACCAAGGCGCTGATGACCCCACCGCCGAGCAGCGCCACCGGCAAACCCAACTCAGGCAGGCGCAACAGAAATCCATAGGTGGCAAACGCGCCGACGGCCATGAAGCCGGCCGCCCCCACCGATGTCTGTCCGGTGTAGCCGGTGAGCAGGTTAAGGCCCAGCCCGGCCAGCGACAGCACCAGGAACGGGATCAGGATCGCATTCAGCCAATAGTCATTGCCCCACAGCGGCACCGCGATAAAGGCCAGCGCCAACAGGCCGATCAGGGCCCAGGGGATGCGCCGCTGAATCAGCAGCAACGGCGCGGTTTCTTGCGCAAGGGGGATCGACATGGTTTCAGACTCGCTCGATGGCGCGCTCGCCGAACAGGCCGGCGGGACGGATATACAGGAAGGCCAGGGCCAATACGTAGGCGAACCACGGCGTGATACCGCCGCCGATCAACGGGCCGATGTACACCTCGGCGAGGTTCTCCGCCGCGCCGACAATCAGCCCGCCGACAATCGCCCCGCCAATCGAGGTAAAGCCGCCGATAATCAACACCGGCAAGGCCTTGAGCACCACCAGCGACAACGAGAATTGCACGCCTTGACGCGCGCCCCACAGCAGCCCGGCCACCAGCCCGACGATCCCGGCCACCGCCCAGACAATCTGCCAGATGCGGTTGAGGTTGATGCCGATGGACAGCGCCGCCGTGGTGTCATCCGCCACCGCGCGCAGCGACACGCCGATGCGGGTCTTGTTGAACAGCAACGCCAGCACTGTCACCAGCACCACGGCGGCGGCGGCAGCGATCAGGTCGAACTGGCTGAGCATCAGCGGGCCGACGAACAGCGGTACGTCGTCGATGCCCAAGTCGAGGGCGCGCACCTGAGCGCCCATCAGTCCCTGGGCCAGGCCTTCGATCATGAACGACAGGCCCAGCGTCGCCATGAACAAGGTGATCTGCGAACGGTTCACCAACGGCCTCAAGACCAGACGCTCGATGAACAAGGCGCCGACGATCATTACGATCACCGTCAGCAGCAGTGCCAGGGCAAACGGCACGCCCTGATCATGCAGGCTGACAAAGGTCAGCGCGGCAAACAGCAGCATCGAGCCCTGGGCGAAATTGAACACGCCACTGGCCTTGTAGATCAGCACGAAACCGATGGCGACCAGCGAGTACATGGTGCCGGCGAGCAGGCCGCCGAGCAGGGTTTCAAAGAAGAACGTCATCCGTTTACCACTCCCAGGTAGGCCGCGATCACCTCGGGATTGGCCTGCACATCGGCAGGCGTGCCGTCACCGACCTTGCGCCCGTAATCAAGCACCACCACGTGGTCGGACAGGCCCATCACCACGCCCATGTCGTGTTCGATCAACACCACGGTGGTGCCGAGGTCGCGGTTTACGTCGGCGACGAAGCGCGCCATTTCCTGCTTTTCTTCGGCGTTCATGCCGGCCATGGGCTCATCCAGCAACAACAAGCTCGGCCCTGCGATCAACGCCCGGCCGAGTTCCACGCGTTTTTGCAGGCCGTAGGAAAGGTTGCCCACCAACACCTCCCGGTGAGCTTGCAGTTCAAGGAATTCGAGAATGCCCTGGGCCCGCAGCCGGAACGCTTCGGCTTCGCGGCGTGCGCGGGGTAAGCCGAGGGCCTGTTCGATAAAATTGCTGCGCATGTGCCGTGACAGGCCGGTGAGAATGTTGTCGAGCACGCTCATCTTTTTGAACAGCGCGTTGTTCTGGAAGGTGCGACCAATGCCGCGACGCGCAGCCCCCAAGGGGTCGATGCGGTGGAAATGTTGGTCTTCGAAGACAATCTCGCCGGCATCGAAGCGATACACACCATTGAGCACGTTGAGCAGCGAACTTTTACCTGCGCCATTCGGCCCGATCAGCGCGCAGATTTCGCCGCGCGCCACCTCGAAGGACAAGGCATTGATCGCTTTGACGCCCTTGAACGACAGCGAGATATCCCGCACCTGCAAAATGGCCTGGCTCATGCGATGTCCCGTGTGAACTCAGCCAGCCAGGTCGGTTCGGCCGTCGGTTTAAGCGGTTGCCAGATGTAGGCCAGGCGTTGGAAACCCAGCAGCTTGCGCACGCGGTTTTTCAGCAGGCGACGCACGCCGCTCTGCGGGTGGGCGATGGCCCAGTCGCACAAACGTCGGCGCCAGGTGCCGTGAGGCGCCAGGCGACTTTCGATCTCATCGGCCAGATGCTGCAAACGCACGGGCGACAACAGCAGGCCGGTGGGGGCGACTTCGCTGCGATCGCGCCGCGCCGAGGCCAGGCTTTCCGGGAAGGCCAGGCCGTGACCGCTGTTCAGCCATTGCTCCAGCACCACCGCGAGACCGCCCTGCCAGTGGGTGCCCTCTTCGCTCCACAACGCGGTTTCGCCCGTGGGCTGCCACCAGCGTGCGAGGTGTTGCGCGGGGTCCAGCGGGCCGAGCAATTGAGCGAAATCCAGTAGATTCGCCGACTGCCAATCCCGTACGTGCTTGCGGCCTTGCACATAAGAGTGAGTGGGGCGAATGCGCCACAGGTGGTGCTGGAGCGCCTCGGGATCCAGGCCATCGGCCAGGGTCAAGACCTGTCCACCGATGGCGTGCGCCGCCAGCGCCAGCAGCAACAGGTTCGGTTCAAACGCACCGCTGAGGGCCAGCCGCGACTGCTCGCTGAAACCCTGATGGCGTAACCCGTCGGCCAGGCGTTCCACGTCACGCAAGGCGTCGATCCAGCGCCACGCATACCACTGCCCCTGGCGCTTGTGGCGCAGGGCGGTGTGCAGCGGCGTGATCTGCGCCCAGTGGCGCAACTGTTCCAGCGCCTTGGGCAGGTTGCCGAGCTGTTCGGCGGGCCATTCCAGGGCCAGTGGGCGTTTGAGTGCGTGCACGCTCATAGGGGTAGTGCTCCTATTGGGTGGTGTGCGTGCGGTGGTCCGCTGGCGGGATTATTTGGATCAACACCGATCTACTGTGGGAGGGGGCTTGCCCCCGATGGCGGTGTGTCAGTCACAAGTGCCTTGACTGGACTGCCGCTATCGGGGGCAAGCCCCCTCCCACATTGGTTATGTGCGCGTCAGATAAATTGCGGTAACCGGCACCAGGGTGGTTGGAGGCCAACCTTGCGCCGTCGCCAAACAACTTCTCGCGCAACGTACCCTGGGCGTATTCGGTCTTGTACACGCCGCGCTTCTGCAACTCCGGCACCAGCAGGTCCACGGCGTCGATGAAAGTTTCATGGGTCAGCGCGTAGGCCAGGTTGAAGCCGTCGACATCGGTCTCTTCGACCCATTCCTGCAACAGGTCCGCCACGGTTTCCGGGCCGCCGACAAACAGCGGGCCAAAGCCGCCGATGCCGACCCAATCGGCCAGTTCGTTTGGGGTCCAGACCTTGTTCGGGTCCGCCGTGGAGAAGGCTTCCACCGCCGACTGGATGGCGTTGGTGTGCACGTGCTTGAGCGGTTCATCCGGTTTGAACTGGCTGAAATCGATGCCGGTCCAGCCGGAGATCAGCGCCATTGCACCTTCGTAGCTGACGTAGGATTTGTATTCATCAAACTTGGCTTTGGCCTTGGCATCGGTCTCGCCGACGATCACCGTCTGCAAGTTGAAGATCAGGATTTTCTTCGGATCGCGCCCGGCTTCGGCGGCACGGCGGCGGATGTCGGCGACGATCTTTTTCAGCAGCACCTTGGACGGCGCTGCAACGAATACGCACTCGGCCTGCTCCGCCGCAAACTGCTTGCCACGGCTGGACGCACCGGCCTGGTAGAGCACCGGCGTGCGCTGCGGCGACGGCTCGCACAAATGAATGCCAGGCACCTGGAAGTGTTTGCCGACATGGCGGATCTCGTGGATCTTGCTCGGGTCGCTGAAAATCCGGCGCTCGCGGTCGCGCAACACCGCACCCTCCTCCCAACTGCCCTCCCAGAGTTTGTAGCAGACCTCCAGGTATTCCTCGGCGTAGTCGTAGCGCGCGTCGTGTTCGGTCTGGGCTTTCTGGCCAAGGTTCTTGGCGCCGCTTTCCAGGTAGGAGGTGACGATGTTCCAGCCGATGCGGCCCTTGGTCAGGTGGTCGAGGGTGGAGAGTCGGCGGGCGAACGGGTACGGATGTTCGAAGGACAACGAAGCGGTCAGACCGAAGCCCAAGTGTTCGGTAACCAAGGCCATCGGCGCGATCAACGACAGCGGGTCATTGACCGGCACTTGGGTCGCCTGGCGAATCGCCGCCTCGCCATTGCCGTTGTAGACGTCATAGATGCCCAGCACATCGGCGATAAACAGGCCATCGAACTTGCCGCGCTCAAGGATCCTGGCGAGGTCGGTCCAGTATTCCAGGTCCTTGTACTGCCACGAACGGTCACGCGGGTGCGCCCACAGGCCCGGGGATTGGTGGCCGACACAGTTCATGTCGAAGGCGTTCAAGCGGATTTCACGGGACATCAAAGCACTCCGTTGAGGTGGTAGTTACCGACAACCTGGTATTTCCAGCGCAGGGGGTCATCGAGGGTCGGCGGCAGTGCGGTGCGTTGGCCGGTGAGTTCGAATTCGGCGTTGCTGGCAGCGATCAAGGCTTCGGCGGCCGCGATCTGCGCTTCGGTCGCAGCAACCGGGCTGGGATGGGTTTCGGCGCGCTCAAGCAAGGCGGCGGCCACGTCGACGCGGATCTGCAGATCGCCGAAGCGGCTGATCACATAGGGGTCATCGCTTTTCTCGACATGGCGGCGGGTGCTGTCCAACAGTTGGCGCGCAAGCTTCAGTGTGGTCATGGAATACGGCTCCTCAGTTCCAGGCGTGGCGCGCGGGCTTCACGCCGTTAAGCACGAAGTTGCCGATCAGGTGGTATTTCCAGCGGGCCGGGTCGTGCAGGGTGTGGGTACGCGCGTTGCGCCAGAAGCGATCAAGGTTATGTTTGCCGGTGACCGAGCGCGTGCCGGCCAGTTCGAAGAGTTTGCTGCTGGCGAGCAAGGCGGTTTCAGCCGAGAGGACTTTGGCCTGGGCAACCACCAGCGAGGCGTGGGCGACGGTGTCTTCGCTGGGCTCGGCTAGGGCGCGGTCAACCGCCAAACCTGCTTTGGCGAGGATGGCTTCGGTGCCGTGGACGCGCCATTCCAAGTCGCCGATGGCGGCGATGGTGAAGGGGTCTTGCCAGCCGTGCTCCTGCTGGCTGTCGATCCACGGTCGCGCCTGGCGGGCGTAGATCTTCGCCTGTTCGAGGGCACCAAGGGCGATACCGGTGTCGACGGCGGCCTGGATGATCTGCGAGATCGGGCCGTTGGCGGTGGGTTGGTCGAAGGCTTGATGGGCGGGGATCACCGCTGTCAGGGGCACCGTTACCCCGTCGAGGGTCACGCCGCCGCTGGCGGTGGTGCGCTGGCCGAAGCCGTCCCAGCTGTCGATCACGCTAAGGCCCGGCGCATCGCGTTCGACAAAGGCGATAAACGCCTGGCCGTGTTCGTTGTTGCCGACCGTAGGCACGATGTGGGCGAACAGCGCGCCGGTGCAGTAGAACTTCTCGCCGTTGATGTACGCGGTGTCGCCGTGGACGCGAATCTGGGTATCGAAGGTGCCGGCATTCTTGCTCTTGGCTTCGGAGAAGGCATTGCCGAAACGGTAGCCGGCCAGCACCTTGCCGAAGTAATGACGTTTTTGTGCCTCGGTCGCGGTTTGCAGCAGGATGTCCACCACGCCCAGGTGGTTCTGCGGGATCTGCCCCAGGGACGGGTCGGCGGCGGAGATCAGCTTGATCACCTCAGCGACCGTCACATAGGACACTCCAGCGCCGCCGTACTCTTTGGGAATGGTGATGCCCCACAGGCCGCTGGCAGAGAACGCTTCGAGTTCGGCGAAAGGCAGGATCCGATCACGGTCGCGCGCGCTGGCGTCGACGGCAAAACGTGCGGCCAGGCGCGTGGCCACCTCGATGGCTTCCGCGTCCGAGCGGATGATATGGGCAGGGTGTTGAGGGTGGGCTGACATGGGCCGACTCCAGGCTCCGAGGGGATGACCTGGGTGATTGCAGGAGTCGTGCCTGAAAGTAATTGCCAATAAAATCAGCGAGTTGCTGTCAAATCAGCGCAATAGAGCGCGTTTCAAACCAGCAAAGTGTCCATCCACTGTTGCCGGGTGAACAGTTAGATCACCACGGTCCGTACGAAGCACACCGCCACGTCACCCTCATTGCGATAGCCGTGGGATTGGCGGCTGGCGAACATATAGAACTCACCCGCCACGACGTGTTTTTCTTCGTCGTCGAGGATCAGGGTCAGTGCGCCCTCATACACGAACAGCTGCACGCTCCAGCCATCCGGATCGGGCTCGGGGCTGTAGCGATCACCAGGTTCCAGGCGCATCTCCCACAATTCCACTTCGCGCCGGGCATTGGCTTTGGCCAGTAGCACCGCCTTGCTGCCCGGAATCTCACCGGCCCACGCCAGCTCATTGATGCGGCTGTGGTCGGGGGCGTCCGGCGCCTGGATGAGGTCGCTGAAGGCCACGTTTAACGCTTCGGCCACCCGGTCGAGGGTGGACAGGCTGACGTTCTTTTCGCCCGCTTCGATGGCCACCAGCATGCGCCGGCTGACCCCGGACTTTTCCGAGAGCGCGGTCTGGCTCAGGTCGGCGGCGTGGCGCAGGCGACGGACGTTCTGGCTGACGTGCTGCAGGACCGAAGCCCGATGTGGATTTTCTTTGTGCACTATATTGCTCAATGGGTGGGTGTGCGCAGTATACTGCCCAGCGTGCGGCGCATTGTGCGGTCCGTGCCTTTCCCTTGCAAGACCGAGCCGCCATGACCACCCCAAACGCCTCCCCTCGTTTCAGCCGTTTCAGCAAAGCCGAATGCATCCTGGTGGTGATCACCATGATCTGGGGCGGCACGTTTCTGCTGGTGCAGCACGCGATGACCGTCAGTGGGCCGATGTTTTTCGTCGGCCTGCGCTTTGCGGCGGCGGCGATCGTGGTGGGGTTCTTTTCCCTGCGCACCCTGCGCGACCTGACCCTGTTCGAGTTGAAGGCCGGGGTGTTTATCGGTGTGGCAATCATGTTTGGATACGGTTTGCAGACCATTGGCCTGCAGACGATCTTGAGCAGCCAGTCGGCGTTTATCACGGCTTTATATGTGCCGTTCGTGCCGCTACTGCAATGGCTGGTACTTGGGCGTCGTCCGGGCTTGATGCCGAGCATCGGCATCATGCTGGCGTTTGCCGGGTTGATGCTGCTGACCGGGCCGGCGGGCGCTTCGCTGAACTTCAGCGCCGGCGAAATCGCCACGTTGATTGGCGCGGTGGCGATTGCGGCGGAGATCATCCTGATCAGCGCGTTTGCCGGGCAGGTGGATGTGCGCCGGGTGACCGTGGTGCAACTGGCCACGGCGTCGCTGTTGTCGTTCCTGATGGTGGTGCCGATGGGCGAGGCGTTGCCGGGGTTTTCGTGGCTGCTGCTGTTCAGTGCGGTGGGCCTGGGCTTGACCAGTGCGGTGATCCAGGTGGCGATGAACTGGGCGCAGCAAAGTGTTTCGCCGACCCGGGCCACGTTGATCTATGCCGGTGAGCCGGTATGGGCAGGCGTGGTGGGGCGGATTGCCGGGGAGCGCTTCCCGCCGATTGCGATGGTGGGGGCGGCGTTGATTGTGGTGGCGGTGATTGTCAGTGAAATGAAGACTAAGGGGCAGAAGGCGCTGGCGTTGGAAGAAGAGCTGGAGCAAGAGCGTCAGAACTGAGGTGCCGGTTGTGGGGCGGCTGCGCAGCCCAGCGGGAGCAAGCTCCCTCGCCACAGGGTCCTAAACACTGCCAAATGGGATTATTCGACCTATCTTGTAGGATCCTGCCACATCTTGCCGTTTGGTGATCGTGAAAGCGGCACGTATGATGCATCCCAAACTCCCGCAGATTAGAAGCCTATGTCCCTGATAGTTCTACTGCTTCTGCCTTTTATTGGCAGCTGTCTGGCGGCCTTGCTGCCGCACAATGCACGTAACACCGAATCCCTGCTGGCCGGCCTTGTGGCCCTGGTCGGCACTATTCAAGTCGCCCTGCTCTACCCCCAGATCGCCCACGGTGGCGTGATCCGCGAAGAATTCATGTGGTTGCCCAGCCTCGGGCTGAACTTCGTGTTGCGCATGGACGGGTTTGCCTGGCTGTTCTCGATGCTGGTGCTCGGCATCGGTTCGCTGGTGGCGTTGTATGCGCGTTACTACATGTCGCCGGATGATCCGGTGCCGCGATTCTTCGCGTTTTTCCTGGCCTTTATGGGCGCCATGCTCGGCCTGGTGATCTCCGGCAACCTCATCCAGATCGTGTTCTTCTGGGAACTGACCAGCCTGTTCTCGTTCCTGCTGATCGGCTATTGGCACCACCGCGCCGACGCGCGCCGCGGTGCGTACATGGCGTTGATGGTCACCGGCGCCGGCGGCTTGTGCCTGCTGGCCGGCGTGATGCTGCTGGGGCATATCGTCGGCAGCTATGACCTCGACCAGGTGCTGGCGGCGGGCGATCAGATTCGTTCGCACTCGCTGTACCCGGTCATGCTGGCCCTGGTGCTGATAGGCGCCTTGAGCAAAAGCGCGCAATTCCCCTTCCACTTCTGGCTGCCCCATGCGATGGCGGCCCCCACGCCGGTGTCGGCGTACCTGCATTCGGCAACGATGGTGAAGGCCGGCGTGTTCCTGCTGGCCCGCCTGTGGCCGTCGCTGTCGGGCAGCGAAGAATGGTTCTGGATCGTCGGCGGCGCCGGCGCCCTCACCCTCCTCCTCGGCGCGTACTGCGCCATGTTCCAGAATGATCTGAAGGGCCTGCTGGCCTATTCCACCATCAGCCACCTCGGGCTGATCACCTTGCTGCTGGGCCTCAACAGCCCGCTGGCCGCCGTCGCGGCGGTGTTCCATATCCTCAACCACGCCACCTTCAAAGCCTCGCTGTTCATGGCCGCGGGCATCATCGACCACGAAAGCGGCACGCGGGACATCCGCAAGCTCAGCGGGCTGGTCAAGCTGATCCCGTTTACCGCGACCCTGGCGATGGTGGCCAGTGCGTCCATGGCGGGCGTGCCGTTGCTCAACGGCTTCCTGTCCAAAGAAATGTTCTTTGCCGAGACCGTGTTCATCACCTCGACGGCCTGGGTGGAGTTCGCCCTGCCGTTGATCGCGACCATTGCCGGGACATTCAGCGTGGCCTATGCGCTGCGTTTCACCGTGGACGTGTTCTTCGGCCCGCCGGCGACCAACCTGCCGCACACGCCTCACGAACCACCGCGCTGGATGCGCGCACCGGTTGAGTTGCTGGTGTTCACGTGCCTGCTGGTAGGGATTTTCCCGGCCCAGGTGGTCGGCTCGATCCTTGCCGCCGCTGCGCTGCCGGTGGTGGGCGGCGTGCTGCCGGAGTACAGCCTGGCGATCTGGCACGGCTGGAACGCGCCGATGATCATGAGCCTGGTGGCCATGTCCGGCGGCGTGGTGCTGTACCTGCTGCTGCGCAAGCAACTCAAGCTGGGGCGCTTCAAGTACCCGCCGATCATCAGCTATTTCAACGGCAAGCGTGGTTTCGAGCGCAGCCTGGTGGTGATGATGCGCGGCGTGCGCAGGATCGAGAAACGCATCAGTACCAAGCGCCTGCAGACTCAGTTGTTCCTGCTGGTGCTGGTGGCGGTGATCGGCGGCATGATCCCGATGCTCAACAGTGGCTTGAGCTGGGGCGACCGCCCGAAAATCCCGGGGTCCATCGTGTTCGTCACCCTGTGGGTGCTGGCGATCGCCTGCGCCCTTGGCGCCGCCTGGCAAGCCAAGTACCACCGGCTGGCGGCCCTGACCATGGTCAGCGTGTGCGGCCTGATGACCTGCATCACCTTTGTGTGGTTCTCGGCGCCGGACCTGGCGTTGACGCAATTGGTGGTCGAAGTGGTGACCACCGTGCTGATCCTGCTGGGCCTGCGCTGGCTGCCGCGGCGGATCGAGGAGGTCTCGCCGCTGCCGAACACCTTGCGCAAGGCGCGGATTCGCCGGGTGCGCGACTTCCTGCTGTCCACCGTAGTGGGCGGCGGCATGGCGCTGTTGTCCTACGCGATGTTGACGCGCCAGACCCCCAACGATATCTCTTCGTTCTACCTCAGCCGTGCCCTGCCCGAAGCGGCGGCAGCAATGTGGTGAACGTGATGCTCGTCGACTTCCGGGGCTTTGATACCCTCGGCGAAATCACCGTGCTCGGCGCCGTGGCGCTGACGGTGTACGCCCTGCTGCGCCGCTTCCGCCCTTCCAAGGAAAGCATGCAACTGCCCGCGCAACAGCGCCAGTTGGCGCCGGACGTGGCCACCGACCTGGTCAACCCACGCCAGGCCAGCGACACCGCGCTGGGCTTCATGATGGTGCCGGCGGTGCTGGTGCGCCTGCTGCTGCCGATTGCGCTGGTGGTGTCGTTCTACCTGTTCATGCGCGGCCACAACCAGCCGGGCGGCGGGTTTGTCGCCGGGCTGGTGATGTCGGTCGCGTTTATCCTGCAATACATGGTCGCCGGCACCCAATGGGTCGAGGCACAAATGAGCCTGCGGCCGATGCGCTGGATGGGCTTCGGGCTGTTCTCCGCGACCCTGACCGGGCTTGGCGCCTTGTTTGCCGGCTACCCGTTCCTCACCACCCACACCTGGCATTTCAGCCTGCCGGTGCTCGGCGACATTCATGTCGCCAGCGCGCTGTTCTTCGACGTCGGCGTGTACGCCATGGTCGTCGGCTCGACGCTGCTGATGCTCACCGCCCTCGGTCACCAGTCCGTGCGGGCCCATAAACCGAGCAACCAGGCCAAAGTGGTTGCCGCTACGGAAGGAGCCGCCTGATGGAAGAAGTCATTGCAATTGCCATTGGCGTCCTGGCCGCCTCCGGGGTCTGGCTGATCCTGCGGCCACGGACGTTCCAGGTGGTGATGGGCCTGTGCCTGCTGTCGTACGGGGTCAACCTGTTCATTTTCAGCATGGGCAGCCTGTTTATCGGCAAGGAGCCGATCATCAAGGACGGTGTGCCGCAAGACCTGCTCCACTACACCGACCCGCTGCCCCAGGCGCTGGTGCTCACGGCCATCGTGATCAGCTTCGCCATGACCGCCTTGTTCCTGGTGGTGTTGCTGGCGTCACGGGGCCTGACCGGCACTGACCATGTGGACGGCCGGGAGCCCAAGGAATGACGTGGATGAATCAACTGATCGTCGCACCGATCCTGCTGCCGTTGCTTACCGCCGCCTTGATGCTGATGCTCGGCGAGAAGCATCGGCCGCTGAAAGCGCGCATCAACCTGTTCTCGAGCATGATCGGCCTGGGCATCGCCATTCTGCTGCTGTACTGGACGCAAAAAGGCGGCCCCGGCTCGATTGGCGTGTACCTGCCGGGCAACTGGCAGGTGCCGTTCGGCATTGTGCTGGTGGTGGACCAACTATCAGCCTTGATGCTGGTGCTCACCGGGATCATCGGCGTGAGCGCGCTGCTGTTCGCCATGGCCCGCTGGGACCGTGCCGGCACCAGCTTCCATGCGCTGTTCCAGATCCAGATGATGGGCCTCTACGGCGCCTTCCTCACGGCCGACCTGTTTAACCTGTTCGTGTTCTTCGAGGTGCTGCTGGCGGCGTCCTATGGCTTGATGCTGCACGGTTCCGGCCGTGCGCGGGTGTCATCGGGGCTGCATTACATCGCGATCAACCTGCTGGCCTCGTCACTGTTCCTGATTGGTGCGGCGATGATCTATGGCGTCACCGGCACGCTGAACTTTGCCGACCTGGCGCTGAAGATCCCGCTGGTGCCGGAAGCCGATCGCGGCCTGCTGCACGCGGGTGCGGCGATCCTTGCGACGGCGTTCCTGGCGAAAGCCGGCATGTGGCCGCTGAACTTCTGGCTGGCCCCCGCCTACTCATCGGCCAGCGCGCCGGTGGCGGCGATGTTTGCGATCATGACCAAGGTCGGCGTGTACACCGTGTTGCGCCTGTGGACCCTGTTGTTCTCCGGCCAGGCCGGTGCGTCGGCACTGTTTGGCGGCGATTGGCTGGTGTACGGCGGCATGGCCACCATTGTCTGCGCCGGTCTGGCGATGGTGGCGGCGCAGCGCCTGGAGCGCATGGCCAGCTTGAGCATCCTGGTCTCGGCCGGGATCCTGCTGTCGTCGGTGGGCTTCGCCCAGCCGAGCCTCACCGCCGGCGCGCTGTTCTATCTGGTCAGTTCCACCTTGGCCTTGAGCGCGCTGTTCCTGCTGGCCGAATTGATCGAGCGTTCGCGCTCGGCCAACGACCTGCCGCTGGATGAAGAGATCGATGCACTGCCCAAGGCCATGGAGTCCCTGCATCCGCGCCCTGGCGTCAACCTCGATGACGAACAGAAAGCCGTGGTCGGCCAGGTGATTCCCTGGACCATGGCCTTTCTGGGCTTGAGTTTTGTCGCCTGCGCCCTGCTGATTATCGGCATGCCGCCGTTGTCCGGGTTTATCGGCAAGCTCAGCCTGTTGAGCGCGCTGGTCAACCCGCTGGGCCTGGGGGTCAGTGTCGAGAAGCCGATCCGCCCGGCTGCCTGGGGCCTGGTCGCACTGCTGATCCTCTCCGGCCTGGCCTCGCTGATCGCCTTTGCGCGTTTGGGCATCCAGCGCTTCTGGACCCCGGAAGAGCGCCCGTCGCCGTTGCTGCGCCGCTATGAGTGCGTGCCGATCTTCTTCCTGCTGGGCCTGAGCATTCTGCTGACCTTCAAGGCAGAGCCGCTGATGCGCTACACCCTGGGCACCGCCCAGAGCCTGAACAACCCGGAAAACTACGTGATGGCGGTGATGGCAACGCGTCCCGTACCCAGCCCTGAAGCCAAGACCGCCGCGCTGGAGGTGCAACCATGAAGCGCCTGTTCCCTGCCCCGTGGCTGTCGCTGGCGTTGTGGGTGCTGTGGCTGGTGCTGAACCTCTCGGTCAGCCCCGGCAACCTGCTGCTGGGCGCCCTGCTGGGCTTTCTTGCGCCGCTGCTGATGGCACCGCTGCGCCCGTTGCCGATCCGCATCCGCCGCCCCGGCGTGATCATCCGCCTGTTTTTCCTGGTGGGACGCGATGTGATCGTCTCCAACCTGCAAGTGGCCTGGGGCGTGCTGACATGCAGCTCGCGCCCGCCGCGCTCGCGCTTCGTCAAGATCCCCATGGACCTGCGCGACGCCAACGGCCTGGCCGCGCTGTCGATGATCACCACCGTGGTGCCCGGCACCATCTGGTCGGAACTGGCACTGGACCGTAGCATCCTGCTCTTGCACGTGTTCCACTTGGAGGATGAAGCACCGTTTATCGAGCACTTCAAGACCACCTACGAGCGGCCCCTGATGGAGATCTTCGAATGAGCGCCCTGCTCTCCAATGCGATCCTGTTCAGCCTGTTCCTGTTCTCGCTGGCCATGGTGCTGACCTTGGTGCGCCTGTTCAAAGGCCCGTCGGCACAAGACCGCGTACTGGCGCTGGACTACCTGTACATCCTGGCGATGCTGATGATGCTGGTGCTGGGCATTCGGTATGCGAGTGACACCTACTTTGAAGCGGCGCTGCTGATCGCGCTGTTTGGCTTCGTCGGCTCGTTTGCCCTGGCGAAATTCCTGCTGCGTGGGGAGGTGATTGAATGATGCCGTTATGGGTGGAAGTGATCGTGGCGGTGCTGCTGGTGCTGAGCAGTGTGTTTGCGTTGATTGGCGCGATCGGATTACTGCGGATGAAGGACTTTTTTCAACGCATGCACCCACCGGCACTGGCTTCAACGTTAGGGGCCTGGTGTGTCGCGTTGGCGTCGATTATCTACTTTTCGGTGCTCAAGTCCGGGCCGGTGTTGCACGGGTGGTTGATTCCGATTTTATTGTCGATCACGGTGCCGGTGACCACATTGCTGTTGGCTCGCACTGCGCTGTTCCGCAAGCGCATGGCCGGTGATGACGTCCCCGCCGAGGTCAGCAGCAGACGCTGATTACTTGAATGAGCACGGTCAAAAATGTGGGAGGGCATCTCCGCCACCGCCATTTCGCTGAAGGAACAGATCATGGCTATACCCATCGCAGTCGTGGCAGGAATGGGCCGCCGTAACCGCTCTATCGGCAAAGCGGGCGGACTCTTACGGATGGTCCCGGACGACATGCGCCGCTTCGCCGCCAAAACCATCGGAAAGCCCGTGATCATGGGCCGCAAGACCTTTGAATCGGTGATCGCACTCAGTGGACGACCACTGGCGGATCGTCCCAATATCGTGCTGTCGCGCAACCCGGCCTTTGAACACGAGCAGGCTGTGGTCTGCCGCTCGCTGGCATCAGCGCTGGAATGCGCGGCTTCCTACCATCCCGAGGAAATTCATATCGGTGGCGGCCCGGAGCTATATGACCAGGTGATAGATCGGGTGGACAGGCTCTACCTTACCCTGTTCAACGACGATCACGAAGGGGAAGCCCGGTTTCCCAGCTTCGAGGATGAATTCATCGAGGTCTGCCATCATGGTGTCAGGGAGCATGAGGGCCTAGCGTATGAATGGGTCGATTACGTTCGGCGCGGCGCAGTGAGGGAATGAAACAGGCACGATCCAAATGTGGGAGATGTCGAGCTTTAGCGAGGCTTCGAAGGCGGCGGCACTGTTGGCAGATATGTTGACTGAACCACCGTCATCGGGGGCAAGCCCCCTCCCACACTGGATCGCTGTTGGCAGGGAGAAAACAGCCCGGCTGTAAATCTCATGGATATCGCTAATCCCCTGTGGGAGATGTCGAGCTTCAGCGAGGCTTCGAAGACGGCGGCATTGTTGGCAGATATGTTGACTGAACCACCGTCATCGGGGGCAAGCCCCCTCCCACACTGGATCAGGTGAGCCGCTCACTAAAACGGTGTGCAAAAAAACGCCCCGAACCAATCGGGGCGTTTTTCATTCAGCGTTTACCGATCAAGCCTGATCAGCCAACCGCCACGTCGTCCCACCCTTCCCGTCTTCCAACACCACCCCCATCGCGGTCAGTTGGTCACGGATACGGTCGGATTCCGCCCAGTCCTTATTGGCCCGCGCAGCCAAACGCGCCTGGATCAGCGCATCCACTTCAGCCGCGTCCACACGCCCTTCGGCGCCGGCTTGCAGGAAATCCTCAGGCTTCATTTGCAGAACCCCCAGCACGCTGGCCAGCTCTTTCAAGCGTGCCGCCAGGCCGGCCGCCGCGTCGAGATCGCTCTCACGCAGGCGGTTGATCTCGCGCACCATCTCGAACAGCACGGCACAGGCTTCCGGGGTGCCGAAGTCGTCGTTCATGACTTCGGTGAAGCGTGCCACGAACGCTTCGCCGCCGGCAGGCGCCACGGATGGCAGGCCTTTCAACGCGTGGTAGAAACGCTCCAGGGCGCCCTTGGCGTCCTTGAGATTGTCTTCCGAGTAGTTGATGGCGCTGCGGTAGTGGCTCGACACCAGCAGGTAACGCACGACTTCCGGGTGGTACTTTTCCAGCACGTCGCGGATGGTGAAGAAGTTGTTCAAGGACTTGGACATCTTCTCGCCATTGATGCGGATCATGCCGCAGTGCATCCAGGCGTTGGCGTAGGTCTTGCCAGTGGCGGCTTCGCTCTGGGCGATTTCGTTTTCGTGGTGCGGGAACTCAAGGTCGCTGCCGCCGCCATGAATGTCGAAGGTGTCGCCCAGGCAGCAGGTGGACATCACCGAGCATTCGATGTGCCAGCCCGGACGCCCGGCGCCCCACGGCGACTCCCAGCTCGGCTCGCCGGGCTTAGTGCCTTTCCACAGCACGAAGTCGAGCGGGTCTTGCTTGGCTTCATCGACTTCGATCCGTGCGCCGATGCGCAGGTCTTCGATTTTCTTGCGCGACAGCTTGCCGTAGCCCATGAACTTGGCGACGCGGTAGTACACGTCGCCATTGCCCGGGGCGTAGGCGTAACCCTTGTCGATCAGGGTCTGGATCATCGCGTGCATGCCAGGGATGTGGTCCGTGGCACGTGGCTCCATGTCCGGCTTGAGGATGTTGAGGCGCGCCTCGTCCTCGTGCATCGCGGCAATCATGCGCTCGGTCAGCGCGTCGAACGACTCGCCGTTTTCATTGGCGCGGTTGATGATCTTGTCGTCGATGTCGGTGATGTTGCGCACATAGGTCAAGTCATAGCCGCTGAAACGCAACCAGCGGGTCACCAAGTCGAAGGCAACCATGCTGCGGCCGTGGCCGATGTGGCAGTAGTCGTACACGGTCATGCCGCACACGTACATGCGCACCTTGTTGCCATCCAGCGGCTTGAAGACTTCTTTGGTCTTGCTGAGTGTGTTGTAGATCGTTAACACGACATTTCCCTTAAATCACTGGCCCCACGAATCACGCAAGGTCACGGTACGGTTGAACACCGGATGACCGGGTTTCGAGTCCTTGATATCCGCGCAGAAGTAACCTTCGCGCTCGAACTGGAAACGGTCTTCCGGCTGTGCGTCGCCAAGCGATGGCTCGGCACGACAACCGGTGAGCACTTGCAGGGAGTCAGGGTTGATGTTGTCGAGGAAACTGGCGCTGTCTTCAGCCTTTTCAGGGTTCGGCGAGCGGAACAGGCGATCGTACAGGCGCACTTCGCACTCGACGCTGGCAGCGGCCGGCACCCAGTGGATCACGCCTTTGACCTTGCGGCCTTCAGGGTTCTTGCCCAGGGTTTCCGGGTCGTAGGAGCAGCGCAGTTCGACGATGTTGCCATCGGCGTCCTTGATCGCTTCGTCGGCACGGATCACGTAGCTGCCACGCAGACGTACTTCGCCGTTCGGCTCCAGGCGCTTGTAGCCCTTCGGCGGTTCTTCCATGTAGTCATCACGGTCGATGTAGATTTCACGCGCGAACGGCAGCTTGCGCACGCCGAGCGCTTCGTTCTGCGGGTGACGCGGCAGCTCGAGGTGGTCGACTTTGTCTTCCGGGTAGTTGGTGATCACTACTTTCAACGGACGCAGCACGCACATGGCACGCGGCGCGTTGGCGTCGAGGTCCTGGCGGATGCTGAATTCGAGCATGCCGAAGTCGACCACGCCGTCGGAACGGTTGGTGCCGACCATGTCGCAGAAGTTGCGGATCGATGCCGGGGTGTAGCCGCGACGGCGGAAGCCCGACAGCGTCGACATGCGTGGGTCGTCCCAGCCGTGCACGTGCTTTTCATCCACCAGTTGCTTGAGCTTGCGCTTGCTGGTGATGGTGTAGTTCAGGTTCAGGCGGCTGAATTCGTACTGACGCGGGTGCGCCGGTACCGGCAGGCTGTCGAGGAACCATTCGTACAGCGGGCGATGGCTTTCGAACTCCAGGGTGCAGATGGAGTGGGTGATGCCTTCGATGGCGTCCGACTGACCGTGGGTGAAGTCGTAGTTGGGGTAGATGCACCACTTGTCACCGGTCTGGTGGTGGTGGGCATGACGGATGCGGTACATGATCGGGTCGCGCAGGTTCATGTTCGGCGAGGCCATGTCGATCTTGGCGCGCAGCACGCGGGCGCCGTCCGGGAACTCACCGTCGCGCATGCGGTTGAACAGGTCCAGGTTCTCTTCCACCGAACGGTCGCGGAAGGGGCTGTTCTTACCCGGCTCGGTCAGGGTGCCACGGTATTCCTTGGCTTGCTCAGGCGTCAGGTCGTCGACGTAGGCCTTGCCGGCCTTGATCAGCTCGACGGCCCAGTCGAACAACTGGTCGAAATACTTCGAGGCATAGCGCACTTCACCGGACCATTCGAAGCCCAGCCACTTGATGTCGCTTTCGATGGCGTCGATGTATTCCTGGTCTTCCTTGGCCGGGTTGGTGTCGTCGAAACGCAGGTGCGTGACGCCACCGAACTCCTGGGCCAAGCCGAAGTTCACACAGATCGACTTGGCGTGACCGATGTGCAGGTAGCCGTTGGGCTCTGGCGGGAAGCGGGTGACGATCTGCGTGTGCTTGCCCGAATCCAGGTCCGCCTGGATGATCGGGCGCAGGAAATTGACCGGGACGGCAGGTCCGGCCTTGGCATTCGAGGTAGGGTCGACAGTGGGCTTGCTCATAGGATCCTTGAACAGACAGGTTCGTGGCCGGGTGAGGCCAGATAAAACAAAGGCGATATCATAGCCGATGCTGTCAAGCACCTGACAGGCCAGCACCGAAAACTGCAGCATTTATTGCATAGGCGGTAAAAAACCACCTCGAAATTCCTGCAGGTCACGCTAAACTGCGCCCCTTGGCCTCTGTTTAGCCAGACCGGTCGAGGCGCGCAGGCGTCCAAACCCACGAATTCCCTGAAAAGAGTAGTGAACATGACTCAAGTCAAACTGACCACCAACCACGGTGACATCGTCATCGAGCTGAACGCCGAGAAAGCGCCGATCACCGTCGCCAACTTCATCGAGTACGTTAAAGCCGGCCACTACGAAAACACCGTTTTCCACCGTGTCATCGGCAACTTCATGGTCCAGGGCGGCGGTTTCGAGCCTGGCATGAAAGAAAAGAAAGACAAGCGTCCAAGCATCCAGAACGAAGCGGACAACGGCCTTTCCAACGACAAGTACACCGTTGCGATGGCCCGTACCATGGAGCCGCATTCGGCCTCCGCGCAGTTCTTCATCAACGTCGCCGACAACGCCTTCCTCAACCACAGCGGCAAGAACGTGCAGGGCTGGGGCTACGCGGTATTCGGTAAAGTGACCGAAGGCCAGGACGTCGTCGACAAGATCAAAGGCGTGCAAACCACCGGTAAAGCCGGCCACCAGGACGTTCCGGTAGAAGACGTTATCGTCGAGAAAGCCGAGATCGTTGGGTGATATTGCTGATTTCAGATTTGCATCTGGAAGAGGAGCGCCCGGACATCACCCGGGCGTTTCTGGATCTGCTCCACCACCGCGCCCGTGGCGCCCAGGCGTTGTACATTCTGGGGGACTTCTTTGAAGCCTGGATTGGCGACGATGGGATGACCCCCTTCCAGCGTTCGATTTGCGCAGCCCTGCGCGAGCTGAGCGACAGCGGCACCCCGATTTTCATCATGCACGGCAACCGCGATTTCCTCATCGGCAAGGCGTTCTGCAAAGCCGCAGGTGCCACCTTGCTCAAGGACCCGAGTGTCGTGCAGCTCCATGGCGAGCCCGTGCTGTTGATGCACGGCGACAGCCTCTGCACCCGCGACGTCGGCTATATGAAGCTGCGGCGCATCCTGCGCAACCCGATTGTGCTGTTTATCCTGCGGCATCTGCCGCTGCGCACGCGGCACAAGCTGGCGCGCAAGCTGCGCAGCGAAAGCCGTGCGCAGACGCGCATGAAGGCCAACGACATTGTCGATGTGACCCCCGAGGAAGTCCCACGGGTGATGCAGCAATTTGGCGTGCGCACCCTGGTCCACGGCCACACGCACCGGCCGGCCATCCATAAGCTGCAGATTGGCGACCAGGCGGCCAAGCGCATTGTGCTGGGGGATTGGGATAAGCAAGGCTGGGCATTGCAGGTGGATGAGCAAGGGTTTCAATTGGCGGCGTTTGACTTCGTCAACCCGCAATTGGCGTTGCCCGGCGCCTGAACCTCAGACACCACAAATCCAATGTGAACAAAGATCCAAATGTGGGAGGGGGCTTGCCCCCGATAGCAGTGTGTCAGTCAGCTCATACTCAACTGACAGAATGCCATCGGGGGCAAGCCCCCTCCCACATTTGGATGTTGTACGTTTTCGGAATCAGTGACCTGAGGCTTCCGGCCCGGCCTTGGCGCCAAACGGCGGCTTGGCCAACCACACCAGCAACATCAACGCCATGAACATCCACCCCAGCAACGTGAAGTAATCCACGGTGGACATCATGTACGCCTGGCTGGTGAGGATCTGGTCCAGCTGCGTGTAGGCCTTCTGCCCTGCCCCGCCGAGCGCCTGCAAGGCATCGCGGGTCGCGGAGTCGTAGGTGGTCATGTTCTCGCTCATGTACGCATGGTGCTGGTCCGCGCGGCGGATCCAGATCCAGGTGGTCAGCGAAGCGGCAAAGCTACCGCCCAGGGTCCGCAGGAACGTCGCCAGACCTGCGCCGTCGGCAATCTGGTGCGGCGGCAGGTCGGACATCAAGATGCTCAAGGTCGGCATAAAGAACAGCGCCACGCCGATCCCCATGAACAGCTGCACCATCGCGATGTGCGTGAAGTCCACCTCATTGGTGAAGCCCGCACGCATAAAGCAGCTCAAGCCAATCGCCAGGAACGCCAGGCCTGCCAACAGGCGCAGGTCGAACTTGTGCGCGTACTTGCCCACGAACGGCGACATCAGCACCGGCAGGATGCCGATCGGCGCCACCGCCAGGCCCGCCCACGTGGCCGTGTAGCCCATCTGGGTCTGCAGCCATTGCGGCAGGATCAGGTTGATGCCGAAGAAGCCTGCGTAACCCAGGATCAACACGATGGTGCCGATGCGGAAGTTGCGGTAGGCGAACAGCCGCAGATTCACCACCGGGTGCTTGTCGGTCATCTCCCAGATAATGAACACCGCCAGGGCAATCACCGAAATCGCGGCGCCAATGATGATGAAGTTGGATTCAAACCAATCCAGGTCATTGCCCTTGTCGAGGATGATCTGCAAGGCGCCAACCCCCACGATCAGGCTCAGCAGTCCCACGTAGTCCATGGGTTGGTAGCTGGTCTCCACCGGGCGTTTCTTCAGTTGCGAACGCACCACCATCACCGCAAAGATGCCGATCGGCACGTTGATAAAGAAGATCCACGGCCAGCTGTAGCTGTCGGTGATCCAACCGCCGAGGATCGGCCCCGCAATCGGCGCCACCACCGTGACCATCGCCAGCAGCGCCAGGGCCATTCCCCGCCTCGCCGGCGGGTAGACCGCAATCAGCAGCGTCTGCGTCATCGGGTACAGCGGCCCGGCCACCAGGCCTTGCACGACCCGAAAGGCGATCAGTTCAGGCATCGACGTGGAAATGCCACAGAGGAACGACGCCAGCACAAACAGCATGGTCGCCCACAAAAACAGCTTCACCTCGCCAAACCGGCGGCTCAGCCAACCGGTGAGTGGCAACGCGATGGCGTTGCTCACCGCAAACGAGGTGATCACCCAGGTGCCCTGCTCCGAACTCACGCCGAGGTTGCCGGAAATGGTCGGCAACGCCACGTTGGCGATGGTGGTGTCGAGCACCTGCATAAAGGTCGCCAGCGACAGGCCAATAGTGGCCATCAACAGGCTGGGTGGCGTGAAGGAGGCGTTATTGCTCATCAGCGTTGCGCAGCCTTGGGAGCGGCGAGGCTGTTGTCATGGATCAACTGGGTGATCATGGCGTCAGCTTCGGCCAATTGGCGGTCATACACGTTGGTGGTGAACGAGGCCTTTTGCGGCGCCTGTTGCGCCAGCACCGGGCCGCTTTGGTCGTGCAGGTCCACATTGACCACGGTGCTCAAGCCCACGCGCAGTGGGTGCTTGGCCAGCTCCTCGGCGTTGATATGGATGCGCACCGGCACCCGTTGCACGATCTTGATCCAGTTACCGGTGGCGTTCTGCGCCGGCAACAGGGCAAATGCGCTGCCGGTACCGGCGCCCAAACTGTCCACGGTGCCGCTGTACTTCACGTCGCTGCCGTAGATGTCCGACTCAATGTCCACCGGTTGGCCAATGCGCATATCGCGCAGTTGGGTTTCCTTGAAGTTGGCGTCGATCCACAGCTGGTTCAGCGGGATCACTGCCATCAACGCTGTGCCGGGCTGAACGCGCTGGCCCAGTTGCACGGTGCGCTTGGCGACGTAGCCGGTGACCGGTGCGATCAGGGTGCTGCGCGCATTGGCCAGGTAGGCTTGGCGCAATTGCGCGGCGGCGGCCTGCACATCCGGATGGGAGCTGATCACCGTGTCGTCCACCAACGCGTTGCTGGTTTTCAGTTGCTGTTCAAGGTTGGTCAACGCGTTCTTGGCGGCGGTCAGGCTGTCACGGGCGTGGGACAGTTCTTCCTGGGAAATCGCCCCGCCCTGGGCCAGGGTTTTACGGCGGTTGAAGTTGTCCTGGGCCGTTTGCACATCGGCTTTCTGCGCATTGACCTGGGCCTTCATGCCATCGACGTTGCTGTACAAACCGCGCACCTGGCGCACGGTGCGGGCCAAGTTGGCCTGGGCGCTTTGCAGGCCGACGGCGGCGTCGTTCGGGTCGAAGTTGATCAGCACCTGGCCTTCGTGGACCAGGTCGCCGTCGTCGGCGCCGATGCTGACCACGGTGCCGGTGACCAGCGGGGTGATTTCCACCACGTTGCCGTTCACGTAGGCGTCGTCGGTGCTTTCGCTGAAGCGGCCGTAGAGCTCATACCAGCCCCACACGCCGACCACGGCGAGGATGACGATCAGCGTCAGGCCGATCAGCATCACTTTGCGTTTGCGGGGGTTGTTGTCTTGCTTGGGTTGTTCGCTTGCAGGGGTGTTTTCGGCAGTGGCCATGACAAATACCTCAAATTATTCCGTGCGGGTGGCTGGGGTGGTCGCAGCCACGTTGTCGGCGCTGTAGCCGCCGCCCAGGGCCTGCATCAATTGAATCGACAGATCGATCTGCGCAGCATTCAGCGTTGCCAACTGGCGCTGGGCCTGCAGCAATTGCTGTTCGATGCTGAGTACATCCAGGTAGTTACCGATCCCGGAGCTGTAGCGCTGCACGCCGGTGTCGTAGGACTGCTGGGCAATGTCCGCGGCGTGTCGCTGGGCCTGGATCTGCCGGCCGGTGTCGCGCAGTTGCGAAAGGGTGTTACCGATATCGCCCAGGGCTTGCACCAGGGTCTTGTTGTACTGCGCCACCGCCAGGTCGTAGTCGGCGTCGCGGGCATCGAGGTCGGCGCGCAGGCGGCCGCCGTCGAAGATCGGCAGCGAGACCGTCGGTGCAATATTGAAGAAGCGGCTGGCTGAACCGAACATCGCATCGCCCAGCAACGACTCGGCCCCAGCGCTCGCGCTCAGGTTGAGGTTGGGGTAGAAGCGGGTCTTGCTCGCATCGATGTTCTTGCCCGCCGCCTCGACGCGCCAGCGCGCGGCGATCAGGTCCGGGCGACGGCCCAACAGCTCGGCCGGCAGCACCGATGGCACGGCAACGGCGCTGGGTTTCAGCACGGCGGGCCGGGCCAGTTCACTGCCACGGTCCGGGCCTTTGCCGAGCAACACCGCCAACGCAATCTTGGCGCTCTGCAGTTGTTTTTCCGCGTCGATCAGCTGCGACTGGGCGCTGGCTTCGAGGCTTTCGGTCTGCTGGTACTGGTACTGGCTGTCGATGCCCGAGTTCAGGCGGCGCTTGCCCAGGTCGAGCATCTGCCGGGTGCGCTTGAGGTCGTCATTGGCCAGGTCCCGCACGATATGGGCCTGGCCCAAGTCGCTGTAAGCCTTGGCCACATTGGCGGCCAGCGTCAGGCGCGCCGCCTGCTGGTCGACTTGGGCGGCACGCGCCTCGCCCAACGCGGCTTCCCAGGCAGCGCGCTGGCCGCCCCAGAGGTCGAAGTTGTAATTGAAGCTGGCGCCGATGTTGCGCACGGTCGAATAGGCATCGCCTTCGCCGCGTGGGTCCTGGTCTTTGGCCAGGCGCGAACGGCTCACGCCGGCGCTGGCATCCAGGGTCGGCATGCGCTCGGCGTTGGCGGCGTAGGCGGCGGCTTCGGCCTGGTGGGCACGGGCGCTGGCCACTTGCATGTCGGGGCTGTTTTGCAGGGCTTCCTGGATCAGGCCGTCGAGTTGTGGGTCGCCGAGGCTTTTCCACCAGTCGGCGCTGGGCCAGGCGGCGCTCGACAAGGTCGCACCGCTCAGGGTTTTTCCGCTTTGCAGGGTGCTCGCGTCGAGGCGTTTGCCTTGGGTGTCGAGGCCGCTGTAGTTGGCGCAACCGGCCATGCTCATGGCCACCAGCGCCAGGCAAAGGGCACGTGTGTTCATTGGTTACCTACCCGCTGGATAGTGATGGGATCACCCGCAGCTATCAGAATTTTCTTTAGGATCTTTTCCAGGGTTTCCAACTCACCCGGCTCCAGTGCGCCGGCCAGCTGGTTCAATGCATCGGCGCCGATGAACGGCAGCATGTCTGCCAGACGCTGGCCCTCCGGGGTGAGTACAAGCTGCACTTGGCGTCGATCCAGCGCTGAACGTTTGCGGTCCAGCAGCCCCTTCTGCTCCAGGCGGTCGAGCATGCGGGTCATTGAACCGCTGTCCAAAGACAGGTTGCGGCACAGCTCCGCCGGGGTGTCGACGCCGAACTGAGCCATGATGATCAACACCTTGAACTGCGCGGCGGTGATGCCGTGGGGTTCCATGTGGGTGTCGATGATCCGGTCTTTGAGGATTGCGGCACGCCCGAGCAAGAGGCCGAGGTGGCAGTTGTGGAAGTTATCCGGGGTGAAGTGTTTCATCGGAAGTCACCTTATTACTGCCTAGGCAGTGAATGTGTGACGAGATGTTACTGCTTAGGCAGCAAATGTCAAATGGAATAATTAGCTTGCTTGCTAATGTGGGAGGGGGCTTGCCCCCTCCCACATGTTTAATCGCGTAAGCGTTAGAAATCGCGCTTGTAGAAGATATCCAGGGAGCTGGCCACGCCGCTTGCCACTTCCAGATACACCTTCTTGCTCAACAGGTAGCGCAAGGCAATCGTGCTGGCGGGCTCGAACACGCCCACGCCGTAACGCAGGCTGAGTTTCTCGGTGATCTTGCCGCTGGCCACCACGGCGGTGTTGTTACCGCTGCCCTGGGTGTCGAGGTCGAAGTCCTGGATACCCAACTTGTTTGCAAGGTCCGAGGTGACCCCGGCGCTGCCCATCAACCCCAGGCCCAATGCGGCTTGCGCGAGCATATTGTTATCTTCGCCGGTGCTGCTCAACGGACGCCCCAGCACCAGATACGACAGCGCCTGTTCCTGGCTCATGGCCGGTTCCGAGAAGATTTGCGTGGTGGGCTGCTCGGCACTGCCGCTCAGGCGGATACCGGCGACCACATCATCGGTCTTGCGGATCGCTTCGATGTCCAGGTACGGCTGGTCCAGGGGCCCGGCGAACAACAAGCGCGCTCGTCGCACATCCAGCCGCTGCCCGTAGGCACGGTAGCGGCCATCGTTGAGCCACAGCTCGCCACGGGTGTCGAGGTTGTCGCCGATATGCACCTGGCCCTGCACCTTGGCAGTGAGGCCGAAGCCCGAGAAGTTGAGCTTGTCTTCGCCCACCACCACGTCGATATCCATGGCCATCGCCATCGGCGGCTTGCCCTCCTCGGTCTGGCTGCCGATGATCACCGTGTCATCCGAGACTTTGACGGTGGACGGCGGCAGCTCACGCACGGTGATATCGCCACGCGGGATGTGCACTTTACCGGCCACCGCCAGCTTGTCGTTCTTCAGGCTGATTTTCAGGTCGGGCGCCACCTCCAGCACGGCGTACGGTTCAACCGTGACCGGCAGTTGCGAGCCTTGCAGGCTGAGGTCCACGACCAGCGCCTGGCCCCAGTCGATCTGGCCCTTGAGGCTGCCCTGCCCCGCCTTGCCGCTGCGCCAGCCACCGTTGAGCTGCACGCTTTCGCCCGCGATCAGCGCTTGCACATTCAAGCCTTCGAGGCTGATGGGCAGTTCCGGCCCGGCAATCTCGCCACCCACCAGGTTCACGTTGCCGTTGACCTGCGGTGCCAGCAAGCCACCGGAAATACGACCATTGCCATTGAGCTTGCCGCTGAGGGTTTCCACCATCGGTACAAACGGCCGCGCCACCGCCAAGTCCAGCCCGACGAGGCTGAAGTTGCCGATGATCGGTTTGTTCTTCGGCAACGGGTTGATCTGCGCCTGCAGCATCAACTCACCGAGCTTGCCGCCACGGAAGTTCAGCTGCGTGTCGATGCGTTTAGGGTTAAGGGTGGTTTCCAGCTTCAGGGTGTCGTAAGGGAAATCCAGCCACTGGTCCTTGTCCTTGACGCGCAGGATGCCACCACTGGCGTCCACCGAGACCAGGCCTTTAGGGCCGCTGTCCGGCAGGTCCAGTTGCAGGTCGGCGTTGAGCTTGCCCTGCCAGGCAAAATCCTTGGGCAAGAACGCCGCCAGGCTGTCGATGGGGAATTGCTTGAGGTGGTAGCGCAGTTTCGGTTCCGGCATCAGGCGCTGGTCTTCGCCGCACAGGCTGGCGGGCCCGGACACCCAGCAGTGCGCGGCAAAAGTGAGCTTGCCATCGGCCAGGCGCTCGATCTTCGCCGGCGCCTGCAGCTTCCAGTCCTGCCCGCCGGCTT
Organism: Pseudomonas fluorescens group sp.; assembly: GCF_020093335.1. NCBI lineage: Bacteria > Pseudomonadati > Pseudomonadota > Gammaproteobacteria > Pseudomonadales > Pseudomonadaceae > Pseudomonas > Pseudomonas fluorescens group sp. The sequence continues at coordinate 157,058 of NZ_JAIOKW010000006.1, forward strand.
GTACATCACCGCTGGCCAAGCGCCCGCGCCAGTTGCCTTTATCGAGAGTGCCATCCAAGGCCAGGGCCAGCTTGACCAGCGGGCCGACCAAGTCCAGCTGGACCTTCTGCTGCTGGATATCGCCTTGGGCGCTGGCGGTCAGGGTACCAACCTGGGTGTCGCCGGACTGGATGCCGTTGCCCTTGAGGTCGATCTTGGCGCGCTGGGCATTGTCCAGGCTGGCATCGAGGGTGAGGCTTTGCAGGCGATTGTCGGCAAACGCCAGTTGCTGGCCCTTGAGGCCCAGTTTGCCTTGGGGCGCCTTGAGACTGCCGGCCACGTCAAGTCGGCCGTTGACCTGCCCGCGCAGTTGCGGCCACAACTGGGCCAGGCGCGCCAGCTTGATATCAATCTGCCCGGCCAAGCGTTGTTGCAGGCTGCCACTGCCGTTGATGCGGTTGTCGCCGAGGCGGATATCCAGGTTAGCCAACGTCCACTGTTCGCCCGCCCCGTCGGCCTTGGCCGCCAGCACCGCGGTTTGACCGCGCAGGCGGCCCTTGAGGTCGAGGTCGGCATTCAGCTTGAGGTGCTCGTTCTTGAACTCGCCTTTACTGCGCAACGGCCCGGCCAGGGTGCCGGGCAATTCAGCCACCCAGTAAGCCGGGTTCAGCGCCGACAGGTCGAGGGCCGTGTCCCAGGCAATGCCGTCGGCGAATTGCAGGTTCAGGTGGCCTTCAGCCCTGCCTTGGCCAGCGGTGAGTTTCAGTTCAGGCAGGAAAATTTGTTTAAGGTCGCCACTGAACGGCGTGACCACATTGAACTTGCCCGCCGGGCCATCGAGGTCGGCCTTGAGGTTGCCCAGGTAGTTGCCGTCCTTGTAGGAGATCTCACCATTGAACGTACGCAGCGCGACTTGCGGCTCGTCGATCACCGGATAGAGGCGATGCCAGGGGAAATCCAGCCAATCGATCTTGGCCTCGGCGCTGAAGCCTTGCTGCCAATCGAGTTGGGCGGTCAGCTTAAGGCTTTGCTTGTCACCGGCATTCAGGTCCAGGCCGGCAATCTGCGCGCCTTTGGCGTCGACCTTGCCCTGCAGCAGCAAGTCCACCGGGCCCTTTTCCGCCGGCAGCACGGCCTTGCCCAGTAATTGGTAGCCGCTGTTCAAGTCGCCTTTGGCGGTGAGGTCGAGTTGATTGAGTTGCAAGGTGTCGGGCAGATCGGCGCTGGGCTTGAAGCCGTCGGCAGTGAGGTGCAATTGGGCCGGGAGGTTTTCCACCAGCGGTTGCAGCTCGCCGGTGAGCTTGGCCGGCAGGTAGCCGCTGCTGTCAGCATTGAGCTTGAGGGTCTTGAGCAGGTCGCCGTCGACGTTGAGAGCGACCTGCCACGGTGCGCCGCCCGGCGCGTAGGGCAGGCTCAGGTTACCGCTGGCGCTCAACGGCCAGTCGCCAATGGGTTGCAGCAGGCCGGCGAGGTCCAGCACCAGGCCATCGCGCTGCACATGCACCGAGTCGATCTGCAGGCCGGCGGCGGTCCAATGCGCCGCCAGTTGCAAGCCTTTGAGTTCTTCGCTGCCGTTAAACAGCAGGCTACCGACGCGAACGTCGCCCAGCTGGATGGCCAGCGGCAGTTTCAACTCAGGCAGTGCGATCGGCCCGCTGCTTTCCTCGGTGCTTGGCGGGAATTGCAGGCTGACCTGTTCCACGTCCAAGCGGTCGATACACAAGGTCATGCGCAATAGGCACGCCGGCGACCAATCCCATTGGGGGGCCTGGAGTTCGACGCGACTGCTGTCCTGCTGCCACAACACATGGTCGGCGCTCCATTGGCCGCCCAGATGCCCCTGGAAATGCTCTACGCTCAACCCCGGTACACGCCCCAACGCCCAGCGGCTGCCCGCCTGAGTGCCAAGTACCGCCCACAGTGCCAGCAACAGCCCCCCAAGGAGGGCCATCACGGCCAACCCTGCTATTTTCACACCACGCATCACAGCTCAGGCCCCATGGAAAAGTGCAATCGAACGCCGCCCGGATCTTCGAGGGCATGGGCCAGGTCAAGGCGGATCGGGCCGACCGGCGAAACCCAGCGGATACCCACGCCCACGCCGGTCTTGAGGCTGGGCATTTCCAGGGAATTGAAAGAGTTGCCCTGGTCGATAAAGGTCGCGACCCGCCATTTCTCGGCGATGGAATACTGGTACTCGGCGCTCAGGGCCACCATGTAGCGGCCACCGATGCGGTCGCCACGGTCGTTCTCGGGTGACAGCGTCTGGTACTCGTAGCCGCGCACGCTCTGGTCGCCACCGGCAAAGAAGCGCAGCGACGGCGGCACCGACTTGTAGCCATTGGTGGCACTGCCGCCTACCTGGGCACGCGCCAGGAAGCGATGGTTGTCCCACAAGGTGGTCAGGCCTTTGACCATGGCCGTGCCGTAGAGCAGGTTGGTGTCGGAGCCCAAGCCCTCTTTCGCCACCTTGCTATCGAATTGCAGGCGATAGCCGTGGTGCGGGTCGATGCGGTTGTCACTGCGCAGGTAGGAATAGCTGATCCCCGGCATCACCAGGTTGCTCAGGCCGGAGTCATTACCCAGGCGATACTCTTCGCGCTGGTACTTGAGCGAGATCACTCGGGTCCAACCGCTGGGCAATTTGCTGTGCCACTCGGGGCCGAGGGTGAGCAATTTACTCAGGGTGTCGGTGTTGGCGATTTCTTCATTCTGATAGCCACCGGCGAAACGCAGCTTGTCGGTGAGCGGAGGGTCGAGCGGGATGTCATACCACAGGCCGACGTTCTGGCGTGGCGCCGACAGCTCGGCTTCCCAGCCATAGCTATGACCCTGGGGGTTGACCCAGTGCCGGGTCCAGTTGGCTTTGCCGCGTGGGCCGACGTCAGTGGAGAACCCCAGGCCCAGGCCCATGGTGCGCGGCTTGCGGGTCTCCAGGCGCACGGCGACCGGGATGATGTCGTTGGCCGAGGCGGCCGGGGCCGCGTCCACGCGCACGCCTTCGAAAAAACCGCTGGCTTGCAGGTTCTGGTTGAGTTCGGCGATCAGTTCGGAATCGTAGGGCGTGCCACTTTTGAACGGCACCATGCGTTGCAGCAGCTCTTCGTCAAACGGCGTATCGCCGGCGAAGCTGACCTTGCCCAGGGTGTAGCGCGGGCCGCTGTCGTAAACGAGTTCGATATCGGCGACACCCGCCTTCGGGTCCACCGCGAGTTGCTGTTGGGTGAAGCGCCCGCTGAAAAAGCCGTAGCGCGACGCCTGGTTCTGGATCAGACGCTTGGCGTCTTCGTAATGGCCGTGGTTGAGCACGGCGCCGGAGGTGAGGTCGTCGCTGACGGGCACGCGAAAGGCCTTGAGGTCGGCGGCAGGGCCGTCGACCCGAATGGTCACGTTACGCAGATGCACCGGCTCGCCGGGGTCGATGGTGAGGATCAGGCGCGGATTCTTGCCGCCCTTCACATCGCTTTCGATCTGTGGCTGATAGAAACCCAGCGCCTGGGCGGCCTTGCGCGCCTGCTCCTCGGCGCCGCGGCTGAACCGCAGCAAGGCCTCTTCATCACGATCGCCCACCCCGCCGATATAGCCTTCGATGTTGGCTTTCAACGCGTCGTTTGAGGGCTTGATCCGCACGTCCAATTCGCTCTGCGCCAAGGCGCCGCAGCTTGTGAACAGCAGAACCAAGCCGCTGGTAAATCTTCCTGGAAACTTCATAGGCGCGGATGCTACACGAGCTGGGGAGAAACTTAGAACTCAGACAATTCTGAAAAATTCTGTGCTAAACCGTTACGGCCTGTAAGGCCTGGGGGTTGGGATGGAAAAAAACGTGCTCCAGGATCGGTCCTACAGCGACCTCACCAATTTCCTCATAGCCCTGACGCTTATAGAAATCCAGGTAGCGTGAATTGCCCGTGTCGAGCACCACACCGGACGAATGCGGGTCTTCGGCGCACCAGTTGTGCACGGCCTCCAGCAACTGCTCGCCATAATGTTTGCCCTGGAATTGCGGGTGGATCCCCAGCAGCGGTAACACGTGCACCGACTCATTGGGCAGGCACGCCAGCACGGCGTGGTGGTAGTCGAGATAACGCCGGGTACCGCGCACACCCGTGCTCAACCACATGCGCAATTGCCAGGCCCAGCTCTCGGTGATGCCCAGGCGCCGTTGCGGTGGCGCGATCAGGGCGATGCCGATCAGCCGGTCGTTGACGAACAGGCCAATCGCCGGCAGTTTCTGAAAGAAATGCTGTTTGACCAACTCGCGCACGGTGGCCCGTACGCGCTGCTCGTAGCCCGGACGCTCGGCTTCGAAGATATAGGCAAAGGTCGGCTCATGACGATAGGCCTGATACAGCAGGGAACGGGCCTCGCGGGAATAGCCGCTGTTGAGCAGGCGAATTTCAGCAATGGCAATCGAAGTGTCCGGCATACAGTCAATCTCCCTGGGCGCCGCTCAGGAGGCGACGTTCTTATGGGTACGAACCCACGCAGCACGAGTCGTTCCCAGACATTAGCAGCGCATCTGCCCTACCGCCATGCTGGCCCCCGTCCGACTTGTCCGCTAGCATCGCCCTTTTGCCAGACTGGACTGCCGACCATGAAAATCGTCTCCTTCAATATCAACGGGCTGCGCGCCCGCCCTCATCAGCTGGCGGCGCTGATTGAAAAGCACCAGCCCGACGTGATCGGCCTGCAGGAAACCAAGGTCCACGATGACCAATTCCCCCTCGCCGAAGTACAAGCCCTGGGCTATCACGTGTACTACCACGGGCAGAAAGGCCACTACGGTGTGGCCCTGCTCTCGCGCCAGCCGGCGCTAAGCCTGCACAAAGGCTTTGCCAGTGACGAAGAAGACGCCCAGCGCCGGTTTATCTGGGGCACTTTCGCCGACGAACATGGCCAGCCAGTGACCATCATGAACGGCTATTTCCCACAAGGCGAAAGCCGCGACCACCCCACCAAATTCCCGGCCAAGCAGCGCTTTTACGAAGACCTGCAACAGTTGCTGGAAAGCCAGTTCAGCAATGACCAGGCGCTGGTGGTGATGGGCGACGTGAACATTTCCCCGGAAGACTGCGACATCGGCATCGGCGCCGACAACGCCAAGCGTTGGCTGAAAACCGGCAAGTGCAGCTTCCTGCCGGAAGAACGCGAATGGATGGCGCGCCTGAAAAACTGGGGCCTGGTGGACAGCTTCCGCCACTTGAACCCGGACGTGGTGGACCGCTTCAGCTGGTTCGACTACCGTAGCCGTGGGTTCGAAGATGAGCCCAAGCGCGGCCTGCGGATTGACGTGATCATGGCGTCCAATGGCCTGCTGCCGCGGGTCAAGGACGCCGGGGTGGACTACGACCTGCGCGGGTTGGAAAAGCCGTCGGACCATGCGCCGATCTGGCTGGAACTGAGCTGATCTAAGGACCGTACTCGGTCAAAATGTGCCAGGGGGCTTGCCCCCTCACACATTTAGCCTTGCGGCGCGCCAGTCATATTTATGCAACCTGCCTGACTTATTCTCGCGGCACTCCCTTTGGCTTGAGAAGGTGCCGGCATGAGGCTGCGCGTTCTGTTCCTGCTGACCCTGTTTCCCGTCTTCGCTGTTTGCGCTCCCCTTCCCGTTCCCGACCAAGGCCCTGCACTGCGCATCCAGGGTTCCAATACCATTGGCGCTGCGTTGGGCCCGGCGCTGGTCAAGGGCTTGATGGAGCATCAGGGCCTGCAGGCAGTGCACACTGAACCGGCCGAAGGTGCCAATGAACAGCGCGTGATCGGCAAGACGCGTCAGGGCAAGACCGTGACCATTGAGGTCGCCGCCCACGGTTCCAGCACCGGTTTCACTGCGCTTAAAAAACTCTCTGCCAACCTGGCGGCCTCCTCCCGTCCGATCAAGGACAGTGAACTGGTCGATCTCGAACCCCTCGGCGACCTGAAAAGCCCTGAAGCCGAACAGGTGATCGCCATCGACGGCTTGGCCATCATCCTCCACCCGCAAAACCCGTTGAACACCCTGAATACCGAGCAACTGGCGCAGCTCTTCAATGGTGAGATCAGTACCTGGGAGACCGTGGGCGGCGTCGGCGGGCCGATTCATGTGTACGCGCGCGATGATCAGTCCGGCACCTACGACACGTTCAAGGACCTGGTACTGCGCCTGCGCGGCAAACCGCTCGTGCCTTCCGCCAAGCGTTTCGAGTCCAGTGAGCAGTTGTCCGATGCGGTCAGCCAGGATCCGCAGGGCATCGGCTTTATCGGCTTGCCCTACGTGCGCCAGGCCAAGGCAGTGGCAATTGTGGACGGCGACTCACAACCGATGTTGCCGCTCAATAGCCTGATCGCCACCGAGGATTACCCGTTGTCCCGTCGGCTGTTCTTTTACCTGCCGCCGTCGGGGCACAACCCGTGGGCCAAGGCGCTAGTGGACTTTACCCAGAGCAGCAAGGGCCAGGCGATTGTCGCGGCGAGCGGGTTTATCGCCCAACAGGTGCAGGCGATGGACGTCGAACCGCGCGCCTCGATGCCCGAGGGCTATCAAACCATCGCCCGCGAGGCACAGCGCCTGACGGTGAATTTTCGTTTCGAAGAAGGCAGCGCCAGCCTCGACAACAAAGCACGCCAGGATTTGCAGCGGGTGGTGGCTTATATAAAAAGCCACGACAAGCTGGATAAGCAGGTGACGCTGGTGGGGTTTGGTGACGCGAAGAATGACCCGCAGCGCGCCGCGTTACTGTCCAAGCTCAGGGCGATGGCGGTGCGCCGGGAGCTGGTCAAGAGCGGTGTGGTACTGAGGGAGATTCGCGGGTTTGGCGCGCAGATGCCGGTGGCGGCGAATACGGCGGATGAGGGCCGGATCAAGAATCGGCGGGTGGAGGTGTGGGTTTACTGAGGACTGATGGATCTTCATTGCCTGATCCGGCCTCATCGGGGGCAAGCCCCCTCCCACATTTTGATCTGTGAACACATCCAAGTGTGGGAGGGGGCTTGCCCCCGATGCAGGCGACGCGCGTTACTGCCCGCTGCGCATCAGCTCTTTAGGCACGTACTTGCCAATCTCGAACTTGCCGATCGCCGCCCGATGCACTTCGTCCGGGCCATCGGCCAAGCGCAGGGTGCGTTGCATGGCATACATGTAGGCCAGCGGGAAGTCGTTGGAAACCCCGGCTCCGCCATGGATCTGGATCGCGCGGTCGATCACCTTCAACGCTACGTTCGGCGCCACCACCTTGATCTGGGCGATTTCACTTTTCGCCACTTTGTTACCCACGGTGTCCATCATGTACGCCGCCTTCAGGGTCAGCAGGCGCGCCATGTCGATCTCCATCCGTGAGTCGGCGATCTTGTCGATATTGCCGCCCAGGCGGGCCAGCGGTTTGCCAAACGCGGTACGGCTGACGGAACGCTTGCACATCAATTCCAATGCGCGCTCGGCCATGCCGATGGAGCGCATGCAGTGGTGGATACGGCCAGGGCCCAGACGGCCTTGGGCGATTTCAAAGCCGCGGCCTTCGCCGAGCAGAACGTTCTCATAAGGCACGCGTACGTTGTCGAACAGCACTTCGGCGTGGCCGTGGGGGGCATCGTCGTAGCCGAACACCGGCAGGGGGCGCACGATTTTCACGCCAGGCGTGTCCACTGGCACCAGGATCATCGAATGCTGCTGGTGGCGCGGTGCATCGGGGTTGCTCAGGCCCATGAAGATCAGGATCTTGCAGCGCGGGTCGCAGGCGCCGGAGGTCCACCATTTTTTGCCGTTGATCACCCATTCGTCGCCCTGGCGTTCGGCGCGGGCGGCCATGTTGGTTGCGTCCGAGGACGCCACGTCCGGCTCGGTCATGGCGAACGCCGAGCGGATCTCGCCGCGCAGCAGCGGTTCCAGCCAGCGTTGTCTCTGCTCTTCGTTGGCGTAGCGCACCAGCACTTCCATGTTGCCGGTGTCGGGGGCGGAGCAGTTGAACGGCTCCGGGCCCAGCAGGGAGCGGCCCATGATTTCGGCGAGTGGCGCATATTCAAGGTTGGTCAGCCCGGCGCCCAATTCGGATTCCGGCAGGAACAGGTTCCACAGGCCTTCAGCTTTGGCCTTGGCTTTCAGCTCTTCCATGATTGCGGTGGGCTGCCAGCGGTCGCCTTCGCTGACTTGGCGCTCGAACACCGGCTCGGCCGGGTAAACGTAAGCATCCATGAACGCAGTGACGCGTTCACGCAGTTCCTGAACCTTGGGCGAATAGGCGAAATCCATGAGCAGCTCCCTTCTCTGAGAGGTTGTTTAGGTCATGCAATCGATGCTAGAACAGCGTTGATAATTTACCTAGCCTATTCTCGGCGTGTATTAACATTCATCACCGATATATGATCGACGTATGGCCACCTAACAATAAGAGCGCTACGCAATGAATCTGAGCAAGGTCGACCTCAACCTGTTTATCGTCTTTGACGCGATCTACACCGAAGCCAACCTGACCCGCGCCGGGCAGATTGTCGGCATCACCCAGCCGGCGGTGTCCAACGCGCTAGCCCGTCTGCGTGAGACCTTCAACGATCCGCTGTTCGTGCGTACCGCCCAAGGCATGGTGCCCACGCCGATGGCGCAGAACATCATCGGCCCGGTGCGCAATGCGTTGTCGTTGCTGCGGGTGTCGGTACAGGAAAGCCGCATTTTCAACCCACAGCAGGCGGCCAAGACCTACCGCATCAGCATGACCGACCTCACCGAGGCGGTGATCCTGCCGCTGCTGTTTCAGCGCCTGCGCCGCTTGGCGCCCACCGTGGTGATCGAGAGTTTCCTGTCCAAACGCCGCGAGACCACCAAGGAACTCGCCGCCGGGCGCCTGGACTTCGCCGTGGATGCGCCGTTGAACACCGATCCGCAGGTGCGCCACGTCAAGCTGATGGAAGACCGCTACGTGTGCGCCATGCGCAAGGGCCATCCCATGGCCGGCAAGGACAAGCTGACCCTGGATGACTACCTGTCGCTGACCCATATCCATATCTCCAGCCGCCGCAACGGCTTGGGCCACGTCGACCTGGCCTTGGGCAAGATGGGCATCCAGCGCAAGATCGCCCTGCGCTCCCAGCATTACCTGATGGCTTCACAAGTGTTGCAGCAGACCGACATGGTCATGACCGTGCCCGAACGCTTCGCCCGCCGCCACGAACTGCACTGGTTCAACCTGCCGGTCAACGATGTGCCGCCGGTGGAAACCCACCTGTACTGGCACGAAAGCACCGACCAGGACCCGGCCAACCGCTGGATGCGCGAGCAGATGATTGAGTTGTGTCAGCAGGTCACGGCGCACGAAAAGAAACTGGACGGCAAACAACCCTAACTTGTAGTGAGCGGGCTTGCCCCGCGCTGGGTGGCGAAGCCGCCCTAGAAAAGACACCACCGAGTCCCAGATAAACCCAGGTCGCCTGGTTTGGGGCGGCTTCGCCGCCCAGCGCGGGGCAAGCCCACTCACTACAAGAGCGCGACCCTTGACGTTAACGTCAAGCAGCCATTAGCTTAGCGCCCAAGACATCTTCTCGGGCACTACCATGAGCACGACCTACAGCATCTCCGACCTCGCCCGCGAGCTCGACATCACCACGCGCGCCATTCGCTTCTATGAAGAACAAGGGCTGCTGGCCCCGGAACGCCGGGGCCAGGAGCGTATCTACTCGGCCCGCGACAAGGTCAGCCTCAAGCTGATCCTGCGCGGCAAACGCATCGGCTTTTCCCTGGCGGAATGCCGCGAGCTGATCGAACTCTACGACCCCGCCAGCGGCAACCATGTGCAACTCAACAGCATGCTGGCAAAAATCGCCGAGCGCCGTGAGCAGTTGGAACAGCAACTGCTGGATATCGAACAGATGAAGCTGGAACTGGACACCGCCGAAGAGCGCTGCACCCAAGCCCTGGCCACCACCCTGCGCCAGGCCGGCCATTGATCAGAAGGTAACTGCCATGTCCCTCCCCTCACACGTACGCCTGGTGGAAGTCGGCCCGCGCGACGGCCTGCAGAACGAAGCCCAACCTATCAGCGTGGCGGACAAAGTCCGGTTGGTGGACGCACTCAGCGCTGCCGGCTTGAGCTATATCGAAGTCGGCAGTTTCGTCTCGCCCAAGTGGGTGCCGCAGATGGCCGGCTCGGCCGAGGTATTCGCGCAGATCCAGCGCAGGCCCGGCGTGACCTACGGTGCCCTGGCGCCGAACCTGCGCGGTTTCGAGGACGCATTGGCAGCCGGCGTGAAGGAAGTGGCGGTGTTTGCGGCGGCGTCCGAGGCGTTTTCCCAGCGCAATATCAACTGTTCCATCAGCGAAAGCCTGGAACGCTTTGCGCCGATCATGGCGGCGGCCAGGCAGCACGGAATCAGCGTGCGTGGTTATGTGTCGTGCGTGCTGGGCTGCCCGTATGAAGGCGAGATTGCGCCGGCGCAAGTGGCGGCGGTCGCGCGGGAGTTGTATGCCATGGGCTGCTATGAAGTGTCCCTGGGCGACACCATCGGCACCGGCACGGCGGGCGCCACGCGGCGGCTGTTCGAGGTGGTCGGCGCGCAGGTGCCACGAGACAAGCTGGCGGGGCACTTCCACGATACGTATGGCCAGGCTATCGCGAATATCTACGCCAGCCTGCTGGAGGGCATCGCGGTGTTCGACAGCTCTATCGCGGGCCTCGGCGGCTGCCCCTACGCCAAGGGCGCCAGCGGTAACGTCGCCACCGAAGATGTGCTGTACCTGCTCAACGGCCTGGGCATCGAGACCGGAATCGACCTGCAGGCATTGATTGGCGCGGGCCAGCAAATCAGCAACGTGTTGGGCCGACCCACCGGGTCACGCGTGGCCAAGGCGCGTAACACCGGTTGAGTAGCGTAGCCGTGACAATGTGTTACCGCACGTCTACACATCGAGTAACACGGGAACATATTTTGTCGTATTTGCCGCAGGACATTTCCCACCAAAAAATCAAGCCACTGATTTTAAAGGCTTTTTAAAAGTTGGCACGGCTTCTGCTATCTCTATGGCATAACAAGAATAAAAAGCACCAAGCCTAATAAAAATAAGACGAAACGACTCTGACATAACAAAAACAACACGGCAGAGACGCAGCTAACAGATTTTTTTGGAGAAGATGTGCTTCGCAGGGTACGGCGTGCCGAAACCCGCAACCGGTTAGAGAAAAATAAAACTACCTCAGGTAGCTACCCACTGGTTGGATCGATAACGAAGAAGCAGATCAGCGCTCAAAAAAATACGTTTGCTCTTGACCCCGAATGGGGGTCGCCCAAAACAGCGGTAAAGGGTAACGGTTGCCAAAAACAACAATAGACCGCCCCTCAATAATAAAAAAAGAGCACGCAACGACAAATTAAAGGGGACCCTCGGGTCCCCTTTGTGCTTTCTGCGTTTCGTTCATGTGTTGATTCACCGCAGCCAACATGTGAGGGAGCAAGCCCCCTGCCTCATGGGTTCTGTGGTGTTATTGAGACTGCGTGCGCAGCTCTTCGATGGTGATTTCGCGCATGCGGAATTTCTGGATCTTGCCCGTGACCGTCATGGGGAATGCCTCCACGAACTTGAAGTACTTGGGCGTCTTGAAGTGCGCAATGCGGCCCTTGCACCAAGTTTGCAGCTCAAGCTCATTGGCCACATGGCCGGGATGGAACTTGATCCAGGCGACGATGGCTTCACCGTAGCGCTCATCCGGAATGCCGATGACCTGCACATCCGCCACCGCCGGGTGGGTGAAGAAAAACTCCTCCAGCTCACGCGGGTACACGTTCTCGCCGCCGCGAATGATCATGTCTTTGTTGCGCCCGGCGATGCACACGTAGCCGTGGGCGTCCATGCTCGCCAGGTCACCGGTGTGCATCCAGCCGGCGTCGTCGATGGCCTCGCGGGTGGCGTCGGGGTTGTTCCAGTAGCCGAGCATCACGCTGTAGCCACGGGTGCACAACTCGCCGATCTCGCCGCGCGCAATCGTATTGCCATCGGCGTCGATGATCTTGTTTTCCAACTGCGGCTGGGTGCGCCCGACGGTGGTCACGCGGCGTTCCAAGTCGTCATCCGCTCCGGTTTGCAAGGACACCGGGCTGGTCTCGGTCATGCCGTAGGCAATCTGCACCTCGCTCATGTGCATCTCGCTGATGACCCGGCGCATCACTTCGATGGGGCACGTGGCGCCGGCCATGATGCCGGTGCGCAGGGTGGACAGGTCAAAGTCGCCCAGGCGGGGGTGATCGAGCATGGCGATAAACATGGTGGGCACGCCGTACAGGCCGGTGGCGCGCTCCTCGGCGACGGCGGCGAGGGTCAGCAGCGGGTCGAAGCCGTCATTCGGGTAGATCATGGTGGTGCCGTGGGTGATGCAACCGAGGTTGCCCATGACCATGCCGAAGCAGTGATACAACGGCACCGGGATCACCAGGCGGTCCTGCGCGGTGAGGCCCAGGCTTTCGCCGACCATGTAGCCGTTATTGAGGATGTTGTGATGGCTGAGGGTGGCACCTTTGGGAAAGCCCGTGGTGCCGGAGGTGTACTGGATATTCACCGGTTGATCGAAATGCAAAGCGGCCTGGCGGGCATGCAGTTGCTCGAGCGGGATGCCTGCACCGCGCGCTGCCAACTGCGACCAGGGCAGGAATCCCGGTGGCGGGTTGGGGTCGAGGCTGATCATGCCGCGCAGGTCCGGCTTCAGCGCCTGCAGCATCGCGTGGTAATCGGAAGTCTTGAACGACCCGGCACACACCAGCCACTGGCAGCCGGACTGCTTGAGCACGTAGTCCAGTTCACTGCTGCGGTAGGCCGGGTTGATATTGACCAGGATGACCCCGAGCTTGGCACTGGCGATCTGGCTGATGCACCACTCGGCGCAATTGGGCGCCCAGATACCCAGGCGGTCGCCGGCCTGCATGCCCAAGGCAAGAAAAGCGCGGGCGTGTACATCCACCGCCTCGGCCAACTGCCGCCAGGTGTAGCGAAGCTGCTGGTGGCGCACCACCAGGGCCTCGCCGTCAGGATGACGCGCAACCGTGCGATCAAAGGCCTGGCCGATGGTCATGGCCAGCAAGGCTTTGTCCTGAGGGCCACGGCTGTAGCTCTGATTCGATTGATCCATAACGACCCCTGTTGTCTTTTTTGTAGGTTGACGTAAACGTAAACTACGATTGACAGCGCCGCAACGCAAGCTTACGTTAACGTAAAGGTGAGCGCCCTCCCCTGGCGCGCCCTCCACACAAAAACAATGCTCACATTAAGGTGCCTGTCATGAGTTACCCGTCCCTGAACTTCGCCCTCGGTGAAACCATCGACATGCTGCGCGACCAGGTGCAGTCCTTCGTGGGCAAGGAAATCGCGCCTCGCGCGGCCCAGATCGACATCGACAACCTGTTCCCCGCCGACCTGTGGCGCAAGTTCGGTGACATGGGCCTGCTGGGCATCACCGTGCCGGAAGAGTACGGCGGCGCCGGCCTGGGTTACCTGGCCCACGTGGTGGCCATGGAAGAGATCAGCCGGGGCTCGGCGTCAGTGGCGCTGTCCTACGGCGCGCATTCCAACCTGTGCGTGAACCAGATCAACCGCAACGGCAACCACGAACAAAAACTCAACTACCTGCCCAAACTCATCAGCGGCGAACACGTCGGCGCCCTGGCCATGAGTGAGCCGAATGCCGGCTCCGATGTGGTTTCGATGAAACTGCGCGCCGATAAACGCGGCGACCATTACGTGCTCAACGGCAGCAAAACCTGGATCACCAACGGCCCCGACGCCAGCACCTATGTGATCTACGCCAAGACCGACCTGGAAAAGGGCCCTCACGGCATCACCGCGTTCATTGTCGAGCGCGACTGGAAAGGCTTCAGCCGCAGCAACAAGTTCGACAAACTGGGCATGCGCGGCTCCAACACCTGCGAACTGTTTTTCGATGACGTGCAAGTGCCGCAGGAAAACATCCTCGGCGTGCTCAATGGCGGCGTCAAAGTGCTGATGAGCGGCCTCGACTACGAGCGCGTGGTGCTGTCCGGCGGCCCCACCGGGATCATGCAGGCGTGCATGGACCTGATCGTGCCCTACATCCACGACCGCAAGCAGTTCGGCCAGAGCATCGGCGAATTCCAGCTGATCCAGGGCAAGGTCGCCGACATGTACACCCAACTCAACGCCAGCCGCGCCTACCTCTACGCGGTGGCCCAGGCGTGCGAGCGTGGCGAGACCACGCGCAAGGACGCGGCCGGGGTGATCCTCTACAGCGCCGAACGCGCCACGCAAATGGCCCTTGATGCCATCCAGATCCTGGGCGGCAATGGCTATATCAATGAATTCCCGGCCGGGCGCCTGCTGCGTGACGCCAAATTGTATGAGATCGGCGCCGGCACCAGTGAGATCCGCCGGATGCTGATCGGTCGCGAACTCTTCAACGAAACCCGCTGAAGGAGCGCACCATGGCCACCTTGCACAGCCAGCTCAACCCCCGCTCGGCGGAGTTTGCCGCCAACAGCGCGGCGATGCGCCAACAGGTCGACGCCCTGCACACCCTGCTCGCCCACGTGCAACAAGGCGGCGGCGCCAAGGCCCAGGAGCGGCACACCTCGCGCGGCAAACTGCTGCCTCGCGAGCGCATCAATCGTTTGCTCGACCCCGGCTCGCCGTTTCTTGAACTCAGCCAACTGGCCGCCCATCAGGTGTACGGCGAAGACGTACCGGCCGCTGGGGTGATTGCCGGGATCGGCTGCGTGGAAGGCGTCGAATGCATGATCGTCGCCAACGACGCCACGGTGAAAGGCGGTTCCTACTACCCGCTCACGGTCAAAAAACACCTGCGCGCGCAGACCATTGCCGAGCAGAACCGCCTGCCGTGCATCTACCTGGTGGACTCCGGCGGCGCCAATCTGCCGCGTCAGGACGAAGTGTTTCCCGATCGCGAGCATTTCGGCCGGATCTTCTTCAACCAAGCCAACATGAGCGCCCAAGGCATCCCGCAGATCGCCGTGGTGATGGGCTCGTGCACTGCCGGCGGCGCGTATGTGCCGGCGATGGCCGACGAAGCGATCATGGTGCGCAACCAGGCCACCATCTTCCTCGCCGGCCCGCCGCTGGTGAAAGCCGCGACCGGTGAAGTGGTCAGCGCCGAAGACCTCGGCGGTGCCGATGTGCACTGCAAGGTCTCCGGCGTGGCCGACCACTATGCCGACAGCGATGAACACGCATTGGCGCTGGCCCGCCGCAGCGTGGCCAACCTCAATTGGCGCAAACAGGGCGAGTTGCTGCAACGCCCGCCCGTGGCGCCGCTGTACAGCAGCGAAGAGCTGTACGGCGTGATCCCGGCCGACGCCAAGCAGCCCTTTGATGTGCGCGAAGTGATCGCACGCCTGGTCGACGGTTCAGTGTTCGATGAGTTCAAGGCGCTGTTTGGGACCACCCTGGTGTGCGGTTTTGCGCACTTGCACGGCTACCCGATTGCGATCCTGGCCAACAACGGGATTCTGTTCGCCGAAGCCGCGCAAAAAGGCGCGCACTTTATCGAGCTGGCCTGCCAGCGCGGCATTCCCCTGTTGTTCCTGCAGAACATCACCGGCTTCATGGTCGGCCAGAAGTACGAAGCCGGTGGCATCGCCAAGCACGGCGCCAAGCTGGTCACCGCAGTGGCCTGCGCCAAGGTGCCGAAGTTTACGGTGATCATCGGCGGCAGCTTTGGCGCGGGTAACTACGGCATGTGTGGCCGCGCCTACGACCCACGTTTCCTGTGGATGTGGCCGAATGCACGCATTGGCGTGATGGGCGCCGAGCAGGCGGCCGGTGTGCTGGTGCAGGTCAAGCGCGAGCAGGCCGAACGCGCGGGCGTGGGATTCAGCGCCGAAGAAGAGGCGGCAATCAAGCAGCCGATCCTCGACCAGTACGACACCCAGGGCCACCCCTACTATTCCAGCGCGCGCCTGTGGGATGACGGCGTGATTGACCCGTTGCAGACCCGTGACGTGCTGGCGCTGGCCTTGTCCGCCTCGCTGAATGCCCCCATCGAGCCGAGCCGCTTCGGCGTGTTCCGCATGTAAATGGAGCCGTACCCCATGAGCGATTTCAATACCCTCGAACTGATCACCGACAGCCGTGGTTTTGCCACGCTGTGGCTTAGTCGTGAAGCCAAGAACAACGCGTTCAATGCCGAGATGATCCGCGAACTGATCATCGCCCTCGACCAGGTGCAAGGCGATCCGTCCCTGCGTTTTCTGGTGCTGCGCGGGCGCGGCAAACACTTCAGCGCCGGTGCCGACCTGGCCTGGATGCAGCAATCGGCCGAGTTGGACTACCACACCAACCTGGACGATGCCCGCGAACTGGCGGAGCTGATGTACAACCTGGCCAAGCTGAAAATCCCGACCCTCGCAGTAGTGCAAGGCGCAGCCTACGGTGGCGCGCTGGGCTTGATCAGTTGCTGTGACATGGCAATTGGCGCGGATGACGCGCAGTTCTGCCTGTCGGAAGTACGCATCGGCCTGGCGCCGGCCGTGATCAGCCCGTTCGTGGTGCAAGCCATCGGCGAACGCGCGGCACGGCGCTATGCCCTGACCGCCGAGCGCTTTGGCGGCCAACGCGCGCGGGACATAGGTTTGCTGGCAGAGAGTTACCCGATTGGCGAGCTGGACCATCAGGTCGAACAGTGGATCGCCAACCTGCTGCACAACAGCCCGGCGGCGATGCGCGCCAGCAAGGACTTGCTGCGCGAAGTGGGCAACGGCGCCCTCACCCCGGCCTTGCGCCGCTACTGCGAAAACGCCATCGCGCGTATTCGCGTGAGCGCCGAGGGCCAGGAAGGCTTGCGCGCCTTCCTGCAAAAACGTCCACCGAGCTGGCAGCCTCAGGAGCCGCGTTCATGACAACATTGACGACCGTGCTGGTGGCCAACCGAGGCGAGATTGCCTGCCGGGTGATGCGCACCGCCAAGGCGATGGGCCTGACCACCGTGGCGGTGCACAGCGCCATCGACCGCGATGCGCGTCACAGTCGCGAGGCGGATATTCGTGTCGACCTGGGGGGCAGCAAGGCCACTGACAGTTACCTGCAAATCGACAAACTGATCGCCGCCGCCCAGGCCAGCGGCGCCCAGGCGATTCATCCGGGTTACGGTTTTTTGTCGGAGAACGCCGGGTTTGCCCGCGCCATTGAAGCCGCTGGCTTGATCTTCCTCGGCCCACCCGCCTCGGCGATCGATGCCATGGGCAGCAAGTCGGCGGCCAAGGCCCTGATGGAAACCGCCGGTGTGCCGCTGGTGCCGGGTTATCACGGCGAAGCTCAGGACCTGGACACCTTCCGCGCCGCCTGCGAACGCATCGGCTACCCCGTGCTGCTCAAGGCTACAGCCGGTGGCGGCGGCAAAGGCATGAAGGTGGTCGAGGACGTCAGCCAATTGGCCGAGGCGCTCGCGTCGGCCCAGCGTGAGGCGCTGTCGTCCTTCGGCAATGGGCAGATGCTGGTGGAAAAATACCTGCTCAAGCCGCGTCATGTGGAGATCCAGGTGTTTGCCGACCAGCATGGGCATTGCCTGTACCTCAATGAACGCGACTGCTCGATCCAGCGCCGCCACCAGAAGGTGGTCGAGGAAGCGCCCGCGCCGGGGTTGAGCGTTGAACAACGCAAGGCCATGGGCGAAGCTGCCGTGCGTGCAGCACAGGCCATCGGTTATGTCGGCGCCGGTACGGTGGAGTTTTTGCTGGACGCGCGCGGCGAGTTCTTCTTCATGGAGATGAACACGCGGCTGCAGGTGGAGCATCCCGTGACCGAGGCGATCACCGGACTGGATTTGGTGGCCTGGCAGATTCGTGTCGCCCAGGGCGAGGCTTTGCCGATCACCCAGGAGCAGGTGCCGCTGATCGGCCATGCAATCGAAGTGCGACTGTATGCCGAGGACCCCGCGAATGATTTCCTGCCGGCTACCGGGCATCTCGCGCTGTACCGCGAATCCACGCCGAGGCCGGGCTGCCGGGTGGACAGTGGCGTGGAGCAAGGCGACAGCGTGTCGCCCTTCTACGACCCCATGCTCGGCAAGCTGATTGCCTGGGGCGAGGACCGTGAACAGGCGCGGCTGCGGTTGCTGGGCATGCTGGATGAGTTTGCCGTGGGCGGGCTGAAGACCAACCTGGGCTTTTTACGGCGCATTATCGGGCATCCGGCGTTCGCGGCGGCCGAGTTGGATACCGGGTTTATTCCACGTTATCAGGACGAGTTGCTGCCGTCGCCCGGTGAACTGGGCGATGAATTCTGGCAAGCCGCAGGCGCGGCCTACATCCAGAGTTTGCCGCCGGGTGAAGGGCCTTGGGCGGATAAACGTGGGTTTCGTGCTGGGTTGCCGGCCGAGGTTTCGCTGCATTTGAGCTGCAACGGCCAAGATCGGCTGGTCACTCTGGCCGCGGACGGCGCCCAGCTACGCGGCGAACAGCTGCTGATCGAGCAACAGGGCGTGCGTCGCAGCCATTTGGCGGTGCGCCATGGCCACACGATGTATCTGCGCTGGGACGGCGAGATGCAGGCGGCAACGCTGTTCGACCCGATTGCAGCAGTCGAGGCCAACCAGTCCCACCAAGGCGGCCTTACCGCGCCGATGAACGGCAGCATCGTGCGGGTGCTGGTGGAGGTCGGACAAAACGTGGAGGCCGGCACGCCACTGGTGGTCCTGGAGGCCATGAAGATGGAACACAGTATCCGCGCGCCCCAGGCTGGAGTGGTCAAGGCGCTGTTCTGCCAGGAAGGTGAAATGGTTGCAGAAGGTTGCGCGCTGGTGGAGCTCGAAACGGCTGGCTAGAACTTCGCCGTGGCTTGAACCACCACGCCGAGGATGCGGCATTCGTCAGTGAACAGCCGTTTCGGGTAGGTGGGATTGAGCGGCACCAGATAAAGCTGGCCGCTCTCTTCCAGCAACTGGCGGAAGGTAGCGTGTGGGCTCTCGGCCCATTGGGCGACCACCAGCTTGCCGGGCTCGGCCGCGATGGCCGGGTCTACCAGGATCATCATGCCCGCACTGACACTCAGACCGCTGGGGGCGGTCATGGCGTCGCCTGTGACCGGCAGCCAAAAGGCGTCGCCCTGGGCGTGATAATCCGTCAGTTCGAAGCGGGACATGCCATAAGGCGCCCGTTCTTCGCGCACCTCGCACACCCCTCTCCAATCGCTGACCGGGTAGCGGTAATACGGGTTGTAGTTTTTCTCCGGTGGGGCTTCCTCGGCCCGCTCGCGGATATCCAGTGCGACTTCAAGGTACCCCAGCCCCAGCGCCGCCAGGACCCGGTTCATGTCCACCAGGCTTGGCGCCCGCCGTTTGTTGAGCCAATGGCCAACGCCGCCCTGGGACATGCCCAAGCGCTCGGCCAACTCCCCTTGTGTGACCTTGCGGTCTTCCATGTTGGTCCTGACCAACGCAATCCAGTTATCCATGGGGCTGGCAATACGTCATGGAGTTTTCAGGGCAATAAACAGTTTGTAGTAATCCATAAAACGACATAAATACGATACGTACTATCATCGGACATAAGGTTTTCGACACCCATCCGGAGTACCGCCCCCCATGACGACCAGCCCCAACCTCCTGCCTGAAACCGCTGAAGACACTGAACTGCACGACCTGCGCCATAGCGGTGCCGCCAAGCGCGCGCTGGATTTTTACTTGAAAGAAGATAGTTCGGAATCATTTCCGGATGGAGCCCTATTCACCCTCAAGCCAGGCATCAGCCAGGAGGAAGCCCTGATACACGCTTCAGACCTGCTGCGCAGCGCCGCGGCCACCGCCTATGAATCAGCAAGCAGCCATCAGGGCAGTCATCGTGACCTGGCATTTTCAGTGGTGTATTTGATTGATATGGCGAAGGCGATGGTGGAACGGTCGTTGCAGGTGCCAGTGGCTCAGGCAAACGGGTAACCGGCGCGGAAGAAAAATATTTCTATCTCACGGATAAAAACATTTGACTTGCAAATGATAATGATTATTATTGGACCCAGCTGATCGCGAGATCAGTCGATAGACCAAGGGACCTTAGGTCGGACTCTTGGAATATCTCCTCATCAGGCTAATCACGGTTTTTGACCCGGCTCTTTGGCCGGGTCTTTTTTTTGCCGGTTTCCCCGGCATGGCTTCAGGCTAATGAAGACTGTGTGTTGCTCGATGGCGCGCATGGTAGCAAAAGACCATCGCCGAAAGAAAGTCGGTCGAGCGCTCTGGCTCACATCTTTGCGAAATAGCGCTTGAGAATCAATCTCATAGATTCTAAGCTGCGGCGGCGTCACGGATGACGCCCCCCCCCTTCCCCCAGCAACAATTTTGCGTCCAGCCTTTACCAGACTCCTGTGTAATATGGCGCCACAACACTCATATTCAGGCACCCAGACTATGACCGTGGCCTTGACCTCCATCAAAATCAGCACCGACTTCGACAGTGGCAATATCCAGGTACTGGATGCCCACGATGCCTATCAGTTGTTGCTGGCAATCAAACCCGACACGCGCAGCCCACACTTCCAGTGGTTCCACTTCAAGGCCGAAGGCATGCACGTGGGCCACACCCACACGTTCCGCCTGAGCAACGCGAGCAAGTCTTCCTACCCGCACGCGTGGAGCGGCTACAACGCCGTGGCCTCTTACGACCATATCAACTGGTTCCGGGTGCCTTCGCGCTTTGATGGGGAAATCCTGCACATCAGCCTCGAAACCCGTGAGAAACACGCGTGGTTTGCCTACTTCGAGCCCTACAGCCGCGAGCGCCACGACGCATTGATCGACAAGGCCCTGAGCCGTGCCGGCACGAAGCTGCTGGCCACCGGTAAAAGTGTCGAAGGCCGTGATATCCAACTGCTACGTCGCGGCAAAGGCGGCGAAGGCCGCCGCAAGATCTGGATCATCGCCCAACAGCATCCTGGCGAGCACATGGCCGAATGGTTTATGGAGGGCATTATCGAACGCCTGCAGCAGGACGGTGACGCCGAGCTGAAAAAACTGCTGAAAGTCGCCGACCTGTACCTGGTGCCCAACATGAACCCGGACGGCGCCTTCCACGGTCACCTGCGCACCAACGCCATGGGCCAGGACCTTAACCGTGCCTGGCAGAGCGCCAGCCAGGAGATCAGCCCGGAAGTGCTGTTCGTACAGCAGCAAATGGAAACGTACGGCGTCGACCTGTTCCTCGATATCCACGGTGACGAGGAAATTCCCTACGTGTTCACCGCGGGCTGCGAGGGTAACCCCGGTTATACCCCGCGCATCGAGGCGTTGGAAAAACACTTCCGCGGCCACCTGAGCGCGCTGACCCGCGACTTCCAGACCACCTACGGCTACACCCGCGACCTGCCGGGCGAAGCCAACATGACCCTGGCGTGCAACGCGGTAGGCCAACAATACGACTGCCTGTCGCTGACCCTGGAAATGCCATTCAAGGATAACGACGACGCGCCCGACCTGCACACCGGCTGGTCAGGCAAACGCTCGATGCAGTTGGGCAAGGACGTGTTGAGTACGGTCGCTGATATCGTCGACGTCCTGCGCTGAGGTTGTGGCTTGCTTGCGTGGGGCTGCTTAGCGGCCCCAATACTGGCGCGGCGATGCTTGAGATGCATCGGCTGGGCCTATTTTGGGCTGCTTCGCAGCCCAGCGCGAGCAAGCTCGCTCACTACAGGGTTAGTGTTTGGAGCCGGTCATGCTTTGCAGCACGCCATCGCGTCGGACCAACCCATGGAACAGCGCCGCCGCCAGGTGTAAGAGCACCGTCAGGAACAACAGGTAGGCGAGAAACCCGTGTGCCTTGCGCAGCACCGCGAACAGCGGCGCATTCGCCCCCACCAGCGCCGGCAACTGCACCGAACTGCTGAGCATCACCGGGTCGCCGGCCGCCGAAATCATTGCCCAGCCCAGCAGCGGCAGCACCAGCATCAAGGCATACAGCACCAGGTGGGACGCCTTGGCCGCCAGCACTTGCCACAACGGCAAGTCGGCTGGCAACGGCGGTTGGCGGGTGGAAAAACGCACCACCAACCGCACGATCACCAACGCCAGAATCGCAATACCCAGCGGCTTGTGCAGGTGAATCAACCACTCATGCCGCTCCGACACCGAAGCCGCCAGGCCCGCGCCGATAAACAGCATGGCGATGACCATCAGCGCCATCAGCCAGTGCAACAGACGCGCCAAGGGGGCGAAAAACCGGGGTTGGGCATTCATGGCTTCGACTCCTGAGGGGCGCTATGCAACGGGCTGACTTCACCGGCACGGCGCAGGTACGAGCTGGCGTACGCTGCCGAACGTGCCGCCAGCAGGGGGTCATTGGTGGCTTCAATGCCACTGGGCAAAATCAGCGGATCAAAGTTGATATCACGGCAAGCACCGTCCGCTTGCGGCTGGCTGCTTTGCAACACCAGGGTGCCGGCGTTGATGACCTTATGCTCGCCGGTCCAGGCCTTGCTCGCATCGTCCAACGGGTCGCCGGGGTTGGCCAGGGTCATGCTTAACTGCCAACGCAGCGGCCCGGCAGACAGGCGCTGCAGCAGGTCCTTCTCGAGGAAATCACTCCCCGCTGGCGCGGTATCGCCCGGTGCGTCTTGACTCAGGGGTACGACGCCCCAACGCACGGCCTGGCGCTTGCCATCGGCACCCACCAGGTAAAACGCATTGATACCGTTGTAGGTTTCGGTCGCATAACTGGCCGAAGGCTTGGCGGTCTTGACCCACGCCAGAAACGACGCGGTCTCGGGATGGGCGGCAAAGAACGCCGGCATACTCGCCGGGTTCGGTTTGCCGGTGGCGGGCTCTGGTGCGCCGGCCTTGAGCATCTGGTAGAACGCCTCGGGCGTGCCCACCGGGAACACCGGCATGCTGTTCATGCCGGTGCGCCACTGCTGGCCGTTGGCCTGGCTGAATTGCACGGCAAAACTGCGGATCGGTACACTGCTGTCCGGCGCATAAGGGTTGCCGCTGGGCAACGCAAACCGACCGATCAGCGGGGTCTTGGCCGCGCTGAACACCTGGGCGCTGGAGTAGGCGCGGGCTTCGGCACTGCTCTCGAAATACCCCGCCACGCACACGCCCTTGGCGTGGTTACGTCGGAAGCCGGGGTGCACGCCATTGTTGGTTTCCAGAGCGTTGACCAAGGTTTTCGGGCGCAGGCGCTGTGGGTCGAGGGTGCCATTGACGTAGGCAAATGCCCCCGCCACAACCGCAACCACGGCACCGATACCCGCCAGGCGCGCGATCAGGCTCGCAGTGCTCAACGGGGGACGGGGCGGTGATGAGTGATCTACCATGAAGGAACTCCAGGGCCAAAGGCCTTAGGGGTGAACATAAGGTCGGAGCATTAAGACGAACGCCGATCCGCTCTATTCCCGGGCCGTGGATTTATTTCCCAACACAGGGAATAACCTTCAACGCCGCACGTCTCTCTAGTCCCAGCGTAGTGACCCGCCAGACGCCCATGCATGAACTCGACGAACAGTTACGTGAACTCATCCCCAGGCTACGGCGCTTTGCCGTGTCCCTGACCCGCAACGCCAGCAGCGCCGACGACCTGGTGCAGTCGACCCTGGAGCGGGGGATCATCAGTTGGGCCGATAAACGCATCGAAGGCGACTTGCGCGCCTGGCTGTTCTCGATCCTCTACCGACAATTCCTCGATGCCCACCGCCGCACCCGGCGCTACGCACGCATGCTGGAGTTCTTCACCGGACGCGACGATGTGCAACCGTCGGTGGAACGCACGGTGATCGCCCAGTCGACCCTGCAAGCCTTCGATCAACTCAGCACCGAGCAGCGCGCGCTGCTGCTGTGGGTCTCCGTCGAAGGCTTGAGCTACAAGGAGGTCGCCGAGATCCTCGAGGTGCCCATCGGTACCGTGATGTCGCGCCTGTCGCGGGCACGCCAAGCCCTGCGTCAACTCAGTGATGGCGAAATTGCCAGCCCTTCCCTGCGGAGACTCAAATGATCAGCCTGCCCCCCAGCGAACGCGATTTGCATGCCTACGTCGATCATCAACTGCTGGAGAGTGATCGCCGTGTGCTGGAAACCTATTTGGCCACCCACCCGGACGTTGCGGCCCAGGTCCACGCCTGGCAGCACGATGCACAGTTGCTGCGCGCGGCATTGGGCGGTGCGCTGCAACAGCCGGCCAACCCGGACCTGGACCCGGCGCTCATCCGCCAACGCATCAAGCACCAGTCGCGTCGCCACGTCGCCACCGCAGCCGTGCTGCTGATCGCCGTCAGCCTCGGCGGCCTCGGCGGCTGGCACGCCCGTGAAGCCACCCAACCGCCCCTGCTGCCAATGGCCGACGCGATGCAGGCGTTCCGCTTGTTTGCCCAGGACGGCATCATGCCCGCCGACTACAAGGTCCAGGGCGACGGCACGATGCAGGCCTGGCTCGACCGCTACTTCAACCAGGCGCACCGCCTGCCTGACTTGAGCGCATCGGGCTTCACGCCGGTCAGCGGGCGCTTGCTTACCACCGAGCAAGGCGCGGCGGCCATGGTGCTGTACGAAGACCGGCAAGGGCGGCGCATCAGTTTCTACATCCGTCCACCGGGTCCCGAAAACGGCTTCCTGCCCCGTGGCAGCCGCAGTGCCGATGGCTTGCAGGCCCAATACTGGTCCGGCGCCGGCTACAACTATGCGGTGGTCAGCCCGGTGGATCAGCCCACGCCACCGATGCAGACGTTCTAAAAGCCCACGTCGAGTACCACGTTGTCGAGATAGGTACCGGCGGGTGGCGTGTTCTGGTCGGTGTAGACCCTGGCGTTGTAGTTGAACACCTGGCTACCGGTGCCCAGGCCGTTGCCGGGGTTGATTTCAGCGGTGGAGCTGTCGCGACGCGCTGCGCCCACGCTGCCCCAGCGGGTAGTCCCGGCGCTTTTGAAAATATCGTAGGCCAGGTAGTTGCCGCCGGACACCATGCGCCGTCGCCCGCCCACGCTGAGCGGGTTCTGGCCGTCACTCAGGCCGACGCTGTAGGCGCTGCCTTTGGTGCAGGAAATGCTGGTCTGCCCGGTCACGGTGGAGAACCCACTGACAACCGGCGCGCTGCCAAAGCTGATATTGGGCGCGGTGATCTGGCAGTCATTGGTGACGGTCATGCTCACGGTCAACGCTGCCGTGCCGCTGCCGATGTCGCGGCCCAGGCAGATACCTCCAATGCCGATCCCCGAGCAGTAGTTCCAGTTCCAGGCAATGTTCAAGGTCTCGGTGTACACCCCCGCAGCGACGTTACTGCCGGTGATGCTGCTCAGGTACAGCGGGACGGTTTTTGTCCCAGGCCCCGCGATCAAACCGATGCCTTGGGCAATGCCCCCGGCTCCACCGAATTCAAATTGGGTACCTCTGGTTATCGGGAAACTGGTGCTGTTGCTGCCGTAAATCGTATAGCCGATGACATCGCCGGTAGGCCCGACCATCCCGGTGTTGGAGGAGGTGATCGTCGCGTAGAAGTGGTCGGAGGACACCAGCAGCGAAATCAACGCCGAGGCGCAGCTCAACCCTGCGTTGGCCGTCGAACTGGCCTGCGCCGCCGTGCGCACCGTCATCGAGCTGATCGAACCGAAACTCGCCGGCGTCGTGGTCACCACCGAACACAGCGCCATGGCCTGGCCCGAAAACACTACGCCCACGACACACAGCCACCCCATTCCCCTCATTGGCATACCAACGGCCCGATCAGCGGCACATCCTGTTGTTGCTCATCGATATCAAACCGCGCCTGGCAGGTACGCCCTTCGCCCAGCGTGACGTGCAGGGTGTTATGCCCCGAGAGATTTTCCAGGTACACCAGGCCATCCCAGCCGACCACCGCCTGCTGGTTGCTTTGCTCGTGCACCACCAGGCTGCCCAGGGGCAACTCCTGATGCTGGGTGTCCACCAGGGTGACGCTGGCCGCGAGTACCCGGCGCAATGGAAACTCCAGCAGGTAACCGCTGCCACGCCGCACCGACACACGCTGTTCCACATTCGGGCTCTGCACGTTGAGCGGCAGGTTCAGCGGATCGATTTCATACTTGGCGCGGTAATACGCGCTGCTCCACGGCACCAGAAGATGGCCGTTGCGGTCGGTTTCGCCCACCAACTGGTTCTCGTAGCGCACCGGAATCCCGGCGAACCCCTGGGTACTCACCACCACAAAGGCATCGTTGATGCGGTTGGCGGCAAAGGCGTCGCCGCCCATCCACACCAGCGAGCCACTGGCATCCGCCCAACGCGTCTCGGCATCGCTGCTGCCGTATACGCCAGCCTGCAACTGCACCGATTGCAAGCGCCACGTCAGGTCGGCCTGCCGGTACGCCGGGCCAGCGCCCTGGGCATAACCGAGGTTGTAGCCTACCCCGCCTTCGCTGGGCACCGCGTGGCTGTAGTTGAGGCGCTGGCGGCTGGCGCCCTCCTTGCTGCGCTCGGTGCTCAGGGCCAGGCTGCCGTTGAGATCAAACGGAATCACCAGTTGCGCCTGCATCGCCCAATTGCTGTCGCCGATCTCACGGTTGGCCGACAGGTAGAAACTGGTGTTGCGCCACAGCGGTTTGCTCCAGCTCAGGTTGAGCAGGCGCGTGCGCGAATCGTCCGCCGCCTGCACGTCGAAATACCCCACACCCAGGCTGCCGAAACGCTCAAGGTTGAGGCTCAGGGTTACCTGCTCGCTGCGCTTGCTGAGGCTGGCGTAAGGCGTGTCGACCAGGGTCAGGTCGGCGTACGCTTCGTGTCGCTCCACCCGCTGATAGGACAGGCTGTAGCGCGTGCTGTTGTACTGATACCCCAGGCTCAGTTGCTGGCCGGTGCGGCCTTCGAACTGGCTTTGACTGACGGCCGTGTTGAGCACGCCGAAGTTGCCCAGCCGCAGGTTGCCGCCCAGGCCGCCCACGGTCAGGTCGCTGGACGCTTCGGCATGGGTTTCCAAGGTCAGGTTGTCGGAATACCCATAACGAAAGGTGCCGCTGGCCACACCCGACCCATAGGCAAAATCCTTCAGGGCGTACTCCCGGCGCAAGGTACCGGCGGCCACCGAGAAATCCGTCAGACCCTGTTGCAGCAACGTGCTGGTCACATAGAACGGCACGGTGGTCGAGACCTGGCGACCCAGGGCGTCGGTGGTCACCACCACGGCTTCGCCCGCTCCGTTGATAAACGGCACATTGGTCAGCGTGTAAGGCCCTGGTTGCAGCAGTGCGCTGTCGGACTTGTAGCCGTTGATAAACAGGTCCACCGACGATGGCACCGCGGCCTCACCGGCAAATTGCGGCAACGGATAGGTCACCAGGTCCGGGCGCACCGCAAAGTCCCGCGACAGTTGCACGCCGCCCAGGCGCACCGAACTGCTCCAAGGCAAGGCGCCGCTGATCACGTCACCGGCCTCGTAGGTCAGCAGCTGCTCATCATCGGAGAAACGCCAGGTGGTGTCGTAGCGCCGGTAGCCGTTGTTGAGCGTACTGCTGCCGACCCCATCGGCCAGGGTCTGGCGGTACTGACCGGTATTGGACAAGGTGCCCCAGTTGTCGAACAGCCGCACTTCGTTCCAGGCGGCGAGGTAGCTGCCGCCTTCGTCGGTGTCGTTGAAATACAGGTCATAGTTGAGCAAGGCGCCGAAGCTGCTCATCGCCTGGGTACGCGGATAGGTGTTGCGGTTGCCAATGAATTGCGCCTGCAGCCACGACGGTGGCACATCCAGCAACAGGCGCTGTCCATGGCTGTCGTACTCGCTGTGCAGGCCGGGGATCTGGTCCAGCGCCACACTGCCACTCGGTTCACCGGGCAGCTTCATGCCCACATCCTGCAGCGCACTGGCCGGCACGTAGAGTTGCCCGGCCCGTTGATCGACCGCAATAACACGGCCGGTGTCCATCTGGTTGACCACCAACTCCAGAAACAACTGTGCATCGGCGACAGCCTCCATACTGCTCGGGGGCGGTGGCAGGTCGCCAGCCACGCCCGGAAGCGCAATTATTGCGCCGCCCAGCCCGCTTACCACCGACAGCCATATACCACGAGCCAGACCACGACTCATCATGGCGTTGTGTCCTTCAATGGACATCTCCATCCGTTTAAAACCCGGGGCTTCCCAGCCCCGCTACCCTGCGGTTATCGCTTCGGCGCCAGGTTCTCCAACTGCGGCGCACCGTTGATCCTGACCTGCAGCGGCTGGTCGGCCGACAACGTATCCGGCACCGGCCAGCGCATGGTTGCGCCCGGCAGTACGTAGCCCAACAGGCCGTCCACCAACGGCCGCGTCTGCCCACCCTGCTTGAATGACGCATCGGTGAGGCGCGCATGCACGGCGCCCTGGTTGCGCACTTCGATGTAGTTGCGCCCTGCCACCGTGACCTTGTGCCAGCTCAGCTCCGGTTTGCCGGCGCCCTTGGGGTCGCGCTGGCGCGTGCTGTCGTCCTTGCTCCACAGGCCCGCGCCGTAGGCAAACAGCGGCACCGAATAACGCATCTGAAAGCGGATCGCCGCTGCCGTGTTCTTGCCTTCCGGCGGCGTGGGCACCTGCAAGGGTGAAGGGATTTCATCGATGATGATGCGGTAGGCCAACTCTTGCCCAGGCGGCACTTCACGGGTACGGGTCAGGCGTACCAGTTGTTTCTGCCCCGGCTCGATCCGCGCCACGGGAGGGCTGCCGATCACCTCGCGCTGGTTTTGGTATTGCTCGTCGAAGCCGCTCTGGCTCCAGGCAAAGACGCGAATCTGCAAGCTCGCAGTTTCGGTCCCACGGTTTTCCAGCCACAGTGCGCTGGCCTGTTGATCGGCCTCCAGCACCGGATCGATGGGCCAGATCAGCACCGAGCTGGCCGCTTGCACTAGCCCCGCCGTGCACGCGGCACTCAAGGCAAGACCCGCGGCCCACAGCCGCCGGGAAGGTGAACGCATAACCCCACTCCTTATACCAATAGCCTTACCACGTCAGCTGTACTTGCAGCGTGTCGCTGTACGTCCCCCCAGGCTGATTGCCCGGCAATTGCACCCGCCCATAGATCGGCAGGCTGATGGTGTTCGCATCGCTGTAAGCCACGGTGACGCTCTGGCCGATCCCCAGGCTCTGGCTGAACGCCGCATCCCGAAATAACTGATACGCCACCCGCGCACTGCCGCTGTTGAGCTGCAAATTGCGCCCGGTGCTGCTGTGCAGCCCGCCGTCGACGCTCATGCTCAGCGCCACCCCCGGCGTGCATTGCAACGTGACGCCCGCTGTCAGCGCCGCCGTGACGGTGCTGGTCGCCAGGGCCGAATGACTGCCGTAGGTCAGCGCGCCGTAATTGGAGCTCCCGCCCACAATCAGGCAGCCAGGGGTGATGGTTGCGCTCACCTGGAAGCTCTGGCTGGTCACCGCCGATAACGGCAGCGGCACCGCCAGCGCACAGGCCAGCAACGCTCTGAACCACATCGCTAGAACGTCAGTTCCACGGCCACGGTGTCGGTGTAGGTGCCTGCCGGCAGCCCCGCCTTGCCCACCGCCCGACCGTAGAGGCTGACGGTCTGCGCCACGCCGGTACTGGCGGCGAGGGTGATCACGCCGTCGATCGCCAACAACGCGGAGTGGCCGCTGTCGGTGTAGAAGTCGTAAGGCACGAAGTTGCCCGCACCGTCGGCCAGCGCACGGCTGCCGCCTGGGGAAGCGCCGTCATGCGCACCGGCGCGCACCTTGACGGCTGGCGTGGTGCCACTGGAACACAGGATCGACAATCCGCCACCCGTGCCGGTACCGCCGAGCAACTGCGCATCGGCGTTGGTGAACAAGCTGTTGGTGGTGCCGAAATTCAAACTACCGAAGTTCAAGCCGCTGGCCGCCCCAGAGCCGTTGACCTGGCAGCTGGAGATCAATATCAGGCTGGACGTGATCTGCCCGGTCACCGTGGTTGCCGCGTTGAGGCTGGAGGCCATCGCCAGGCCCAGCGCGCAAACGCCTAATCGAGAAACAAGTACATGCATGGTTTCCATCCTCTTGAGTTACCAGTCCAGTGTCACCGTCAACGTGTCGGTGTAGATCCCTGCCGGTAAGGCACTGGTATTGGCGACCACGGAGCCAAACACCGGGATCGGTATCTGGGTGCCCTTGGCCACGACAAAATTGTGTTGCTGCCCGATGCTGTAGGTGCTGTGACCCTGCGGGTCGGCGGACAGGCGATAAGGAATCATCTGGCGCCCATTGCTCAGGCGCCGGGTGGTGCCATCGCCGTTGGTACCGCCGTCGATGGTCACGGTGAAGCTCGAGACCGAGGGGTTGCACGACACCGCCAGTGGCGCCTTGTCGCCCGCGGTGACGCCAGCGCCCAGCGGGTTGCTCCAGGTCGGCCCTTGGCTGCCGAAGTCGAGCATCGCCGTGCCGCCCGTGGGGTTGACCGGCGCGCTTTCAACCCCTTTGCTCACTTCGCAACTGGCGGTGATCACCAGCCGCGCCTGGATCAGCCCGGTGGCGGCAGCCGCCTGCGCGTCATCCGCCAGCACCAGCAGGCCGCCCATGACCACCAGGGCCATGCAGCGGCTTACCATGTCACCGTCACCTTGAGCAGGTCGGTGTAGCGGCCGACGGCGGGGATGTCTTTGAGCGGCTCAATGCGGCCGTAAAGCGGCAGGTCAACAAAGCCTGCGTCCGGCACCCGGCCGCTCAGCGGCTCGTCCACCGGCAACGGCACGCGCCGCGCAGCGTCGGCATACAGGCGATAGGGAATGGGTTGGGTCGAAGGGGTGGCGCTCAGGTAGCGCACCTCACCGGTGCCGCCATGCAGGCCACCGTCCACGCGCACTTGATACGGCGTATCGGGGTTGCACTCCAGGCGCGGCTGGCGCTGGCTGATCAACGCCGCACTCAAGGGCCCGGCCGGGTCGTTGAGACGCGGGCCGCTGCCGAAATCCAAGATACCCAGCTGCTCGATGCCAGCCTCGCGGGTGGTACCCACCAACTGACAGCCCCGCTGCACGTCGATACGCACCTCCACCTGGAGTTGTGCGCCGTAAGCCGTGCTGCAGAGCATCGCGCCCATGACTGCCAATACTGCTCGTCCCTTCACTGCCCCAAATCCTTGTACAGGAATTACTCCTTTGTAGGAGGTTAGACAATCAGCGAGAAACTGCCAGTCTGGACAGGATTACCTTCGTGACAGGCTTTTTCGAGATAGCGGGCAACGCCCTTCTCTATTGGTCAAAACGCGGCGAGCGCCCTAAAGTGAGCAACCACTGAACTATAGAGTGACTTGCATTGGCCGCGCTTTCCTTGATCCGTCGCCTGCTCGGTAAACACACCGCCCCCCTCGACGCCTCGCCCATCCCCGCGTTCTTTCAGCAAAAGGCCGAACAACAGGGTTACACCCTCAGCACCGGTCAAACCCGAGCCATTGCAGCATTGGCCCGGGAAACCCAGCACTTGCTCGCCGGCCAACCCGCCCGCAGCCTGTACCTGCACGGACCGGTGGGGCGCGGCAAAAGCTGGCTGCTGGACGGTTTTTTCCAGGCGTTGCCGATTGCGCAGAAGCAGCGCGTGCACTTCCATGACTTTTTCGCCCAACTGCATCGCGACATGTTCACCCACCGTGAGCAGGACGATGCCCTTGCCGTGGCCCTCGATGAACGGCTGGCAGATTGCCGGGTGCTGTGTTTCGACGAATTCCACGTCCACGATATCGGCGATGCCATGCTGATCACGCGGCTGTTCAAGGCCTTGTTCGAGCGCGGTGTGCTGGTGCTGGTGACGTCCAACTATGCGCCGCAAGGCTTGCTGCCCAACCCTCTGTACCACGAGCGATTCAAGCCGGTGATCGACCTGATCGACGCGCGCATGGAGGTGCTGGAGGTCAGCTCGCCGCAGGATTTTCGCAGCCTGCCCCAGGCGCAGAGCGCGCAACGTTTTACCAGCGGTCAGTACGTATGGCCGGGAACTGCAAGCCAGCGTGCAGCACTTGATCTGCCCGCTGCGGACTGCCCGCCCCAGCCCTTGGCCGTCGGCCACCGGACCTTGATGTGCCGGCGCCACGCGGGACGCAGCGTTGCCTTCACGTTCAACGACCTGTGCGAACAACTCACGGCGGTCATGGACTACCTGCTGCTGTGCCAGGACTACGATCACTGGGTCATCGACGGCCTGCCTCAACTGGCGGAGTGTCCGATTGCCGTGCAACAGCGTTTTATCAACTTGGTGGACGTGCTCTACGACCGGGACAAGCACCTGGTGCTTATCGGTGAGCAGCCCCTCGACATCGCCTTGGGCGGCCAGGCCATCGACCTCGCCCGTACTGCCAGCCGTCTCGGGCAGTTGCAACAGACCTGCCCGCAACCGGTGCCCGACCCGGTATCATGAGCGCCATTTACGCCTTCTTGCCGAGTGACCGCGCCGTTCATGAATACCCTCGCCCAACTCAAGGCCGGCCGATTGGCCGGCATCACGCGCCTGGACCTGTCCTGCGGGCTGACCGAATTCCCCCGGGAAATCTTCGAACTGGCCGACTCCCTGGAAATCCTCAACCTCAGCGGTAACGCCCTGAGCCGCCTGCCCGACGACCTGCACCGCCTGCCGCACCTGCGCGTGCTGTTCTGCTCGGACAACCTGTTCACCGAGCTGCCGGCCAGCCTGGGCCAGTGCGCCAAGCTGAGCATGATCGGCTTCAAGGCCAACCGGATCAGCCACGTGCCCGCCGCCGCATTGCCGCCCCTGCTGCGCTGGCTGATCCTGACCGATAACCGCATCAGCCAGTTGCCGAGTGAATTGGGCGAACGGCCACTCCTGCAAAAGCTGATGCTGGCCGGCAACGAGCTGACGCACCTGCCGGAAAGCCTGGCCAACTGCCACAACCTCGAATTGCTCCGCATTGCCTCCAACCGCTTCACCCGCTTGCCGCAGTGGCTGCTGACGCTGCCCAGCCTGACCTGGCTGGCCTATGCCGGTAACCCGGTGGAAATGGCCGTCGAGGTGCCGGGCGATGAGACTACCGCGAATATTCCCTGGTCCGACCTGGCACTGGCCGAAGTCCTCGGCGAAGGCGCTTCCGGCGTCATCCGTAAAGCGCTGTGGAAACCGTCGGGCAAAGCCGTCGCCGTCAAACTGTATAAAGGCAGCATCACCAGTGATGGCTCGCCGCTGCACGAAATGCAGGCCTGCATTGCCGCCGGCTTGCACCCCAACCTGATCAAGGTCGAGGGCCGCGTTGTCGGCCACCCTGACGACCAGGCCGCACTGGTGATGGAGCTGATCAACCCGAGCTACCGCAACCTCGCGGCCTTGCCGAGCCTGGCCTCGTGCACACGCGACATCTACGAAGCGGGCGCTTGCTTCAGCCTTGAAGTGGCGCTGCGCATGGCACGCGGGGTCGCGTCGGTAGGCGCGCATCTGCATCGGCATGGCATCACCCATGGCGACCTGTATGGCCACAATATCCTCTGGAATGAAGCGGGGGACTGCCTGCTGGGGGATTTTGGCGCGGCGTCGTTCCATGCCACGGCGGAAACCCTGGAGACCAAAGCGTTGCAGCGTATTGAAGTGCGGGCGTTCGGCGTGTTGCTGGGGGAGTTGTTGGAGCGGGTTGAGGATCAGGTGAGCGATGGACTGATCGCGCTGCAAATAAGCTGCTGTCAGCCCGATGTATTGGCGCGGCCGGGGTTCGATGAAATCGAAAAACTGCTGAATTGGGGCTGAAACCCAATCCAAATGGGGTTGGCTTGCCTGCGATAGCCATAGGTATCGACACAACGCTGTAGCAACCCCGCTAACCACGATGCGAAGCGAGCCGTTCTTGATCTTGATCTTGATCTAGCTTTTGATCTCAGCCGCCCCGTCAAACACGCTGGCCGGAATTCGACAGGGGTTTGGGGGGTAAACCGGCAGGGATGCCGGTTTAGCCGCCCCGCGCCATGGATGGCGCGTGGCGGCGGCCCCCCAAATACCTGTCGGATTACGGGCACACCGAGCGTGAGCGAGGTGCCGAGTGTTGGGGCAAGAGCGTTTTGCTTACTTTTGCGCTTTTCAAAAGTGAGCCGCCGTAAGGGCGGAACCCATAGCGGCCGTTACCTAAATAACGGATATGTACCCGGTCTGATCCAACATCCTGGTCGTCTGCCAGCCCGCCAGCGGGAGCAAGCTCCCTCGCCACAGGTCCAGCGCCATACCCAAAATTGTGTAGATACCGAGGCCCCGATGGCGCTGAATCAGTCACCTGATGAATCGGCTGACACACCGCTATCGGGAGCAAGCCCCCTCCCACATTTGCATCGCGACCTAACCGTTAGATGGCACTCGGCTGTCAGGCCGCCGGCGGGAGCAAGCTCCCTCGCCACAGGTCCGCCGCCATACCCAGAATTGTGTAGATACCGATGCCCCGATGGTGCTGAATCTGTCACCTGATGAATCGACTGACACACCGCTATCGGGGGCAAGCCCCCTCCCACATTTGGATCGCGGCCTAACCGTTAGATAGCGGTCGGCTGTCAGGCCGCCGGCGGGAGCAAGCTCCCTCGCCACAGGTCCAGCGCCGTACCCAGATTGGTGTAGATACCGAGGCCCCGATGGCGCTGAATCAGTCACCTGAGGAATCGACTGACACACCGCTATCGGGGGCAAGCCCCCTCCCACATTTTTTACCGTGTTTCAGCCAGCCAGGCCGACGAACATATCCTGCACGTCATCGTGGTTGTCCAGGCCTTCCAGGAAGGCTTCCACTTCCGCCATCTGCTCATCGCTCAAACCGCTCACCGGGTTCTTCGAGATATAACCCAGCTTGGCCGACAGCACGGTGAAACCCTGCTCAGGCAAGGCTTTCTGTACGGCATCGAGGTCGGTGGTCTCGGTGATGAACAGGGTGGTGCCCTCTTCTTCGCCGTCTTCAAAATCCTGTGCGCCGGCTTCGATAGCGGCCATTTCCGGGTCGGCGTCCGGGCTGTCCGGCGAGGCTTCGATCAGGCCGACGTGGTTGAAATCCCAGGCCACGGAACCAGAGGCACCGAGTTGGCCCTTGCGGAACGCTACGCGGATTTCCGCCACGGTGCGGTTGATGTTGTCGGTCACGCACTCAACGATCAGCGGCACCTGATGCGGGGCGAACCCTTCATAGGTCACGCGGTGGTACTGCACGGTTTCGCCGAGCAGACCGGCGCCTTTCTTGATGGCGCGTTCCAGGGTTTCCTTGGGCATCGAGGCCTTTTTGGCCTGTTCCACCACCAGACGCAAGTGGGCGTTGGTCGCGGTGTCGGCACCGTTGCGGGCGGCGATGGTGATTTCTTTCACCAGCTTGCCGAAGATCTTGCCCTTGGCATTGGATGCCGCTTCTTTATGTTTGACTTTCCACTGTGCGCCCATGACTCACTCTCTATTCGTCCATCGCGCCGAAACGTCTACTGGCCGGCGCTTTGGGGGCAGAGTTTATAGCGCAAGAACACATCGTTCCACCAAAAACCGATCAGGGCGTCAACGCGAAAAAGGCCTGGATCAGGCGCAACGAGCGGCGCCGCTCCAGGCAACCGAGCATGTGCCGATTGACCAGCCCATCAGCGTGCAGGGGAATCGCTTGCACCCGTGGGTCCGGGCTGACCTCCATCGACGACACCACCCCAACCCCCAACGCGGCGGCGACGGCCTCGCTGACCGCCTCGCGACTGTCCAATTCCAGCAGCACCTTGGGCTGCACACCCGCCGCCACGCAGGCGTTGTCAAAGGTGCGACGAGTGATGGAACTGGGCTCGCGCAGCACCATGATCACCTCATGCAACTGCTCCAGGCGGATACCTGCCGCCGACGTGGCCCACGCATGGCCCGCCGGCACCAATGCGCAGATACGCGACTCGCTCAAGGGTTGCAGGTGCAAACCATTGCGCGGTTCCACCTCGGTCAGCACCGCCACATCCGCATGTTCGGACAACAGTGCGGACAGGGTTTCCTGGGCATTGCCCAGGCGCAGGTTCACGGTAATCCCAGGGTAAAGCGCACGCAGGCTGGCGATCATCGGCATCACCAGGTGCGGTCCGTCAGCCGCCACTTCCAGGCGCCCGGTGAGCAATTGGCGGTTGGCCTCCAGCAGGGTCTGAGCTTCATCCACCAGGCCAAAGATCGCCCGGGTGATCGCCGCGAGGCGTGCGCCCTCTTCCGTCAACTCGACACGTCGCGCGGTGCGGCGCAGCAACGGGATCTGGTAATGCTCTTCAAGGGCCTTGATGTGTCCGGTCACTGCCGGCTGGCTGATAAACAGCCGCGCCGCCGCGCGGGTAAAGCTGCCCTCACGGGCCACGGCATCGAATGCACGCAGTTGGAACAGGTTCATGGCTATCGGCCTCACTGATAGCTCGCATAACAACAAACAATTTGATTGATGACAAGCCAAACTGCAATTTAGGCGCCGTAGCTTGACTCAACGGCTTTACGAGGATTTGCAATGACCGCGCCCCTCCTGCTCACGCCCGGCCCGCTGACCACATCCGCCCGCACCCGCCAGGCCATGATGGTGGACTGGGGTTCATGGGACGACCGCTTCAACCAACTCACCGCCAGCGTCTGCGAACAATTGCTGGCGATCATCGATGGCGTCGACAGCCACCACTGCGTGCCATTGCAAGGCAGCGGCACCTTCGCCGTCGAAGCGGCCATCGGCACGCTGGTCCCGCGCGACGGCAAGGTGCTGGTGCTGATCAACGGCGCCTATGGCAAGCGCCTGGCGAAAATCTGCGAAGTACTGGGCCGCGCCTTCAGCACCTTTGAAACCGCCGAGGACGAACCGACCACCGCTGCCGATGTGGACCGCCTGCTACAGGCCGACCCGGCCATCACCCACGTCGCCCTGATCCACTGCGAAACCAGCACCGGCATTCTCAACCCGCTGCCGGAGATCGCCCAGGTCGTTAAAACCCACGGCAAACGCCTGATCATCGACGCCATGAGTTCCTTCGGCGCGCTGCCGATCGATGCCCGCGAAGTCCCGTTCGACGCGCTGGTCGCCGCCTCCGGCAAGTGCCTGGAGGGGGTGCCGGGCATGGGGTTCGTCTTCGCCGACAAACAAGCGCTGGCCGCCGCCCAAGGCAACTGCCACTCCCTGGCAATGGACCTGTTCGACCAGCACAGCTACATGGCCAAGACCGGCCAATGGCGCTTCACGCCGCCGACCCATGTGGTCGCCGCCCTGCACGAAGCGCTGCTGCAATACCAGGAAGAAGGCGGCCTGCCCGCGCGGCATAAACGCTACGCCAGCAACTGTCAGGCGCTGCTCGGCGGCATGGCCGAACTGGGCGTGCGCAGCTTCCTGCCGGCCGCCATCCAGGCGCCGATCATCGTCACCTTCCATGCGCCGCAAGACCCGCGCTACCAGTTCAAGGACTTCTACGAACGGGTCAAGGCCAAGGGTTTCATTCTGTATCCAGGCAAGCTGACCCAGGTGGAGACCTTCCGCGTGGGCTGTATCGGCGATGTCGACGCGGCAGGCATGCGGGCAGCGGTCAAGGCGATCGCCGAGGTGCTGCACGCCATGGAAGTGTTGGACATTTGATTCCCCCTTTTACCGATAGGATCTGAACCATGCAGTATCAAAACCCCAACACCCTCCAGGCCGTTATCCTTGATTGGGCCGGCACCGTGGTCGATTTCGGCTCGTTTGCCCCCACGCAAATCTTCGTCGAGGCCTTCGCCGAGTTCGACGTGCAAGTCTCCATCGAAGAAGCCCGTGGCCCGATGGGCATGGGCAAGTGGGACCACATCCGCACCCTCTGCGATCAACCACAGGTTGCCGAACGCTACCGCAAGGCCTTCGGCCGCACGCCCACCGATGACGACGTGACCGCCATCTACCAGCGCTTCATGCCGTTGCAGATCGAGAAGATCGCCGAACACTCGGCGCTGATTCCCGGTGCCCTCGACACCATCGCCCGGCTGCGCGTGCAAGGCATCAAGGTCGGCTCCTGCTCCGGCTACCCCAAGCAAGTCATGGACAAGGTGGTTGCCCTGGCCGCCACCAACGGCTACATCGCAGACCATGTGGTGGCCACCGACGAAGTGCCCAATGGTCGCCCATGGCCGGCCCAGGCCCTGGCTAACGTGATCGCGCTGGGGATCGATGATGTCGCCGCGTGTGTGAAGGTCGACGACACCGTGCCGGGCATCCTCGAAGGTCGCCGCGCCGGGATGTGGACGGTGG
This sequence comes from Pseudomonas fluorescens group sp., assembly GCF_020093335.1. Classification (NCBI taxonomy): domain Bacteria; kingdom Pseudomonadati; phylum Pseudomonadota; class Gammaproteobacteria; order Pseudomonadales; family Pseudomonadaceae; genus Pseudomonas; species Pseudomonas fluorescens group sp. The sequence continues at coordinate 195,090 of NZ_JAIOKW010000006.1, forward strand.
CCCTGACCTGTTCCGGCAATGCCTTGGGCCTGACCTATGAGCAATTTCGCGCCCTGGACGCGGCCACACTGGCCAGCGAGCGCAAACGCATCGAGGCGATGTTCGAAGGCTCGCGCCCGCACTACCTGATTGACACCATCACCGACCTGCCGGCGGTGATCAGCGACATCAACGCCCGCCTGGCCCGCGGGGAAATGCCACAGAGCAACTGACAAAGATCAAGTCAACGCTATTCGCGCCGGGCAAATCGCTTAAAACAGGCTTACAGTAAAAGGACTCCGTCGCCAAAGAATGGAGGTTTGCCCTGATGAGTGAGGAACCCAGCGATGCCGTGGAAAAATTCCGATACGCGCTACAGCACCATGTCGATTGCGTTGCACTGGTTGATGGTGGTGCTACTGGCGGTGGTCTACGCCTGCATTGAGTTACGCGGCCAGTTCCCCAAAGGCAGCGGTGCGCGAACGCTGATCGTCGAGATGCACTTTATGTTTGGCCTCACCGTGTTTGTGCTGGTGTGGCTGCGCCTGTTTGCACGCAGCCTGGGGGTGGCACCGAAGATCGTCCCGGCGCCGCCGCAATGGCAAAGCCTGTTGGCCACCCTGATGCACGTCGCGTTATACGCGTTGATGATCGGCATGCCGATTGCCGGTTGGCTGATCGTCAGTGCCGAGGGGCATTCGGTGATGTTCTATGGCATGGAATTGCCGCCGCTGATCGCTGAGAACAAGGACCTGGCCAAGCAGATCGAGGGCTGGCACGTGTGGTTCGGCAAGGTCGGTTATTGGCTGATCGGGCTGCATGCGCTGGCCGGGATTGCCCACCATTACATCCTGCGCGACAACACCGCGTTGCGCATGATGCCGGGCAAACGCGCTAACCCTTGAAACCTCGGCGACCTTGCAGGCCGCCGGTGTGGACGAAGACCAGGCGAGTGCCGGGGGCTAAGCCCCCGGCTTCGATGTGGGTCTTTAAAGCCAGTAAGGCCTTGCCGGTGTAGAGCGGCTCCAGGGGCACGCCGCAGGCCTGCTCTGTTGCGTCGATAAACTCGAGCAGCAAGGGGTCGACGTTGGCAAAGCCACCGCGGCTGGCGTCCACCAGCTCATATCCGCCCTGCACGATAGCCTCGACGTTCTGCGCCACACCGTGGCCATCCGGCACCGCCATGGCGCCGTACACCGGGTGTGCGCCCCTTTCCGCGAGTGCCAGGCCGGCCAGCGTGGTGCCGGTGCCTGCCGCCAGCCACCAGGCGTCGTAATCCGCCCAGCCCACCCGGTGTAACTGCGCACGCACCTGCTCGACCAGCACCGCGCAGCCCATGGCGCCCGTGATGCCACCGCCGCCTTCGGGCACGGGATGCAGGTCGGGATACTGTTCACGCCACGGCAGCCAGAAACCCGGTTCATGCCGAGCGCGATAGCCGCCATAACCCAGCCAATGCAGTTGCATGCCAAAGGCTTTCAGGTCGACGACGGTCGGGGTGTCTTGCGCATGCCCGCGTAACAGGCCGACGGTGGGAAAACCGAAACGCTTGCCGGCGGCGGCCAACGCGTGCAGATGGTTGGAGTAAGCGCCGCCCAGGCTGATGAGACCGCGCGCGCTGTGCGCCTGGGCCAAGTGCCCGGTGAGCTTGAACCACTTGTTGCCGCTGATCAGTGGGTCGATACGGTCCAGGCGCAGCACGGCCAACTCGACGCCGTTCAGCCAATCGAGCTGCAAGCGTTCAAGGGGGGCGTGGGGAAGCCAATCGAAGGGACCCATCGGGAGGGATCTGCATGAAAAACGGGGCGGTAGTCTAACACCGCCCCGCTCGGGGTCTTACAGCTCCGCCGCGAGACGCGAGCCCTGGTTGATGGCGCGCTTGGCATCCAACTCGGCCGCCACGTCGGCGCCGCCGATCAGGTGCACGTTCTGGCCGGCCGCGACCAGGCCGTCCTGCAATTCACGCAGCGGGTCCTGGCCGGCGCAGATGACGATGTTGTCCACTGCCAGCACCTGCGGTTCGCCCTCGGCACCGATGCGGATATGCAGGCCTTCATCGTCGATCTTCAGGTATTCGACGCTGTTGAGCATCTGCACCCGCTTGTTCTTCAAGCCAGTACGGTGGATCCACCCGGTGGTCTTGCCCAGGCCATCGCCGACCTTGGAGGCCTTGCGTTGCAGCAGGAACACTTCTCGCGCCGGCGCATGCGGTTGCGGCTTGATGCCCGCGACGCCGCCACGGGCTTGCAGCTGGGTGTCGATGCCCCACTCTTTCCAGAAGGCTTCGCGGTCCAGGCTGGTGGACACGCCTTGGTGCACGAGGAATTCCGACACGTCGAAACCGATACCGCCCGCGCCGATCACGGCGACGCGCTTGCCGACCGGTTTACGTTCCAGGATCACGTCCAGGTAGCTCAGCACCTTGGCGTTATCGATCCCTGGGATCGCCGGCGTGCGTGGTGCGATGCCGGTCGCCAGGATGATCTCGTCGTAACCGCCCGCCGCCAGTTGCGCCACGTCCACGCGGGTATTGAGGCACAGCTCGACGTGGGTGGTCTGCAACTTGCGTTTGAAGTAGCGCAGGGTTTCGAAGAACTCCTCTTTGCCCGGCACACGCTTGGCGATGTTGAACTGGCCGCCGATCTCGCTGGCGGAGTCGAACAGGGTGACTTGATGGCCTCGCTCGGCGGCGACCGTTGCGGCGGCCAAACCGGCAGGGCCGGCACCGACCACGGCGATCTTCTTGATCTGCTTGACCGGCAGGTAGTTGAGCTCAGTCTCGTAGCACGCACGGGGGTTGACCAGGCAGGTGGTCAGCTTGCCGCCAAAGGTGTGGTCCAGGCACGCCTGGTTGCAGCCGATGCAGGTGTTGATTTCATCGGCGCGGCCGGCGGCGGCCTTGTTGACGAACTCTGGGTCGGCCAGGAAGGGGCGTGCCATCGAGACCATGTCGGCATCGCCTTCGGCGAGGATCTGCTCGGCGATTTCCGGGGTGTTGATGCGGTTGGTGGTAATCAACGGGATCTGCACCGCACCGCGCAGCTTGGCGGTGACTTTGCTGAACGCGCCACGCGGTACTTTGGTGGCGATGGTCGGGATCCGCGCTTCGTGCCAGCCGATCCCGGTGTTGATAAGGGTCGCACCGGCACCTTCGATGGCCTTGGCCAACTGCACGATTTCTTCCCAGGTGCTGCCGCCTTCCACCAGGTCGAGCATCGACAGGCGGAAGATAATGATGAAGTTCGGGCCCACGGCTTCACGCACACGGCGCACGATGTCTACCGCCAGGCGCATGCGGTTTTCGTAGCTGCCACCCCAGCGGTCGGTGCGATGGTTGGTGTGGGCCGCGAGGAACTGGTTAATGAAGTAGCCTTCAGAACCCATGATTTCCACGCCGTCGTACTCGGCGACCTGGGCCAGCAACGAGCACGTGACGAAATCCTGAATCTGCTTTTCGATGCCCTCTTCGTCCAGCTCCTTGGGTTTGAACGGGTTGATGGGCGCCTGGATCGCACTGGGTGCCACCTGCTTGGGGCTGTAGGCATAACGGCCGGCGTGGAGGATCTGCATACAGATCTTGCCGCCCGCCTCGTGCACGGCCTGGGTGACGATCTTGTGCTTCTGCGCTTCTTCGTCGGTGGTCAGTTTGGCTGCGCCTGAATACACGCCGCCCTCATCATTCGGGCCAATGCCGCCCGTGACCATCAGGCCCACCCCTCCTCGGGCACGCTCGGCGAAATAGGCCGCCATGCGTTCGAAACCGCCGGTTTTTTCTTCCAGGCCGGTGTGCATCGAGCCCATCAGGGTACGGTTGCGCAAGGTGGTAAAACCCAGGTCCAACGGGGCCAGCAGGTGCGGGTAGGCAACAGCGGTCATGGTCAAGCTCCACAACGGATCATCACGGGACGTGACACGCTCGAACGGCGCGCCATCGGTTTATGTCCCACAGACTAAGAGCCGGTGGACGACGGCTCAATGACCGAAACTGACAAGTTATTGATCCAAATGCACAGCGCCCCTTGGCAAGCCCGCCCATGGGCCCTACCCTAGTCGGCGAACCCTGCACACGGTCTGTTGTCTGTTCCCCCATGCGTAAACTTCTAGCTTTTACCGTCACCATGGCCCTGGTTGCCGCCGTCGCCGCGTATCTGGTCTGGACCCAGGAGCGCCCCGTCGCGCATTACCTGTCGGACCTGCGTATCACCCTCGCCGTCAACGAAGGCCTGCCCGCCGACCGGGGCAACTTGCTGGGCATCCAGCCGGAGCTGTTTCCCGCCGACTACCAGAGCCTGGAACGCCTGCACCTGAAGCTCGCGGCCTACCTGCAAAAAGCCCGCGATCAGGGGCTGATCAACGACAAGACCATCGTGGTGCTGCCTGAACATATCGGCACCTGGCTGATGCTCACCGGCGAAAAGAACGAGGTTTACCAGGCCCTCCACGTGAAGGATGCGATGAATTGGCTGTCGGTCAGCAACCCGCTGCTGTTCGCGCGCGCCTGGATCAGCGCGACGGGCGACAACCGCACAGACGACGCCTACCTGCGCATGAAAGCCTCCGGCATGGCACGGGACTATCAGTTGGTGTTCGGCGGCCTGGCCAAGGAATTCGGCGTCACGCTGGTGGCCGGTTCCATCACCCTGCCCAACCCGAGTGTCAGCCAGGGGCAGCTGCAGGTCGGCCATGGCGCGCTGTACAACGCCAGCCTGGTCTTCAACGCAGACGGCTTGCCGGTGGGCCAGCCGCAGCGCCAGCTCTACCCGATCTACGATGAACGCGGCTTTATCGAGCCCGGTGACGAAAACATCGTCAGCGTGGTCGACACCCCGGCCGGGCGCCTGGGGGTGCTGGTGGGCAGCGACAGTTGGTACCCGGACAACTACCGCAAACTCAACGAACAAGGCGCGCAGCTGATCGCGGTGCCGGCCTTTGTGCTCGGCCGCGATACCTGGGACCGCCCTTGGCGCGGCTTCAAAAGCGTGTCCACCCCGACCGAAATCAGCCTCAAGCCCGAAGAACTCAGTGAGGGCCAAGCCTGGCACCGCCTTACGCTGATCAGCCAACAACCGGTCAGCCAGGCCAGCGCCGGTATGAGCGTGTTCCTGCGCGGGCAGTTCTGGGACTTGGGCACCGCCGGGCACAGCTTTCTCAGCAGCAATGGACAGGTCAGCGCCGATGGCGAAGCCCGTGGCGCGCGCCTGTTGAATATCTGGTTGTGAAACCGGTACGGCTGGGGGATCTGTCGGTGGGCTTCGTGCACACCTTGGCCGATGCCATCCACAGCCATGGCCTGGACCCGCAGCCGCTGTTGCTGCAATACGGACTCGACCCGGCGCGCCTCGCCGAGGCCGGTGCCCGCTTGTCGATCCCGCGCTACATGCGCCTGGGCCATGCGGCCATTCAACTGACCGGCGACCCAGGCCTGGGCCTGCGCATGGGCCAGCTCAGTCGCTTGAGCCAGGCCGGGCTGGCGGGCGTCACCGCCGCCCAGGCGCCCAACGTGCGCGAGGCGGCGCGTGCGCTGACGCGCTTCGAAGCACTGTACGGCTCCAATTATCGTGGGCAGTCGAGCTTTGTCGAAGATGCCGAAGGCGCCTGGCTGCGCTTCTATTCCATCAGCCCCTACAACGCCTACAACCGCTTTGTGGTGGACTCGATCATCGCCGGCTGGCTGCATCAATTGTCCAGCCTGGCCCAGCAACCGGTGCAGGCGCAGCGCATCGATATCGAGTTCGAAGCGCCGGCATACAGCGAACACTACAACGCGCTTGGCGACGTTCACTTCGGAGCCGACGCCAATCAACTGCGCCTCAACCAGCACACCCTGGCGCTGCGCAACCCGCAACACTGCCCGAGCACCTGGCAATTGCTGTTACAGCTGTGTGAAAGGGAATTGGAACAGTTGACCCGCACCCGCAGCCTGCGCGAGCGCATTACCCGGTTGCTCGGACCGATGCTCAATGGCGGCCGGGAACCCGACCTGGAAGAAGTGGCGGCACGCCTGAAGCTGCCGACCTGGACGTTGCGCCGCAAACTGGCCGAAGAAGGCACTCAGTTCCGCGCGATTCTCAACGATACCCGCCGCGACCTGGCCATGACCTACATTCGCGATACGGAACTGGCGTTCGGCGAGATCGCCTACTTGCTCGGTTTTGCCTCGGCCCAGGCGTTTCAACGGGCCTTCAGGCGGTGGAACAACCAGACCCCAGGGGAATTTCGCCGCAGTCAGCGGCATTCCGCCTGAAGCCGGTCTTACAGCTCTGTCGCATCGTCTGCGGGTTCCAGCGGGTCCAACTCAATCGCGCGGTACTCGAGCAGTTCTTCCTGGTAATCGTCCATGCTGGACTCCTTGTTGAATTAAAAGCGGCTGCTGATTAATGACCTGCACAGCCAGCCTAAAGTGCCGTCATGACGAAAAAATGTCTGCACCATGACGCTCCTGCACTCAAGGATTAAACGTAGCAGCGTTACAGGGATTTAGCACCTGGGCTTTGAAGAACTATTGCAATCATTGCAATTGCAACCACATGCGAATTTCCATTAGGGTAATGGCATTCGTCGCCAGGTGACCCTCTCCATGACCGCCGCTACCGTAAACGCCGCGCAGCTCTGTATCGACGCCTTGAGCACTGCTGCCGCCGCCAGCCGTTCACCGCTGTACACCGTGACACGCATGGCCGACACCCTCGAATTCAGCCGACACGCCTGGGTGATCCGCGGCCAGTCACGCTCACGCCGCGCGGGTCACTGGCCCGGCTGGTTCGCCCGTAATACGGCGGAAAAACCTTTGTTGTACCTGCACAGTGCGCAATCCTCCGCACAGCTGAGCGCGCTGTCGGACGTCACCCAACAGCGCGGCATCCTGTGCAACGACATTGAAAACCAGCCCTCCCGTTGGCCCAAAGGTGCGCAGCCGTCCTTGCCGTTGTGGCTGGCCACTCATCCGCGCTGCACACCGTATGACCCGGCCTCGGGGGACGAAGCCCAAGCGATTGTGCTGGCGGCGCTGCGTACGCTGTATGTCGACGGCAAGCCTGGTTTTTACTACCTGGCCCTGCATGATCATGACAATACAGCGGCCCTGAATGAGCAGGACCGTGAAGCTGCGCTCAAGGGTATGTACCCGCTCCAGCAGGACACGCCAGGGGATGTGCGACTGCTCGGCGCAGGCCGCGCGCTGGAAGAGGTCGTGCAGGCCAAGCGCTTGCTGGAACAGGACTGGAATATCACCGCGCAACTCTGGAGTTGCCCCAGCTACACACGGCTGGCCCGCGAGGCAGCGACCGCTGAACGCTGGAATCGCCTGCATCCCGAGGCGCCCAGGCGCAGTTGCCATTTGCGTGATTGCCTGGCGGGGAATGCAGCGCCGGTGATTGCGGTGACCGGCTATCCGCAGGCGATTGTCGATCAGTTGGCGGGGCACGTGCAGGCGCGGTTCGTGGCATTGGGGGCGGGCTCGGTGCAGACGGCGGCGCCGAGTCGGTATTGGATTGTGGTGTCGGCGCTCAGGGCGTTGGCGGATGAGGGGCGGATTGATGCCCTGCTAGTGGAAAAAGGCATCAAGCGGTACGTCCTGAAATGAACTGGAATGCGATCAAAAAATGTGGGAGCGGGTTTGTTGTGGTGAGTGGGGCTTGTCCCCCGACGGGTTCACCGACGATCCCAGGGGCTGCTTCGCAGCCCAGCGCAGGGCAAGCCTGCTCACCACAGCAAGCCTGCCCACCACAGCAAGCCTGCTCACCACAACAGGCCTGCTCACCACAACAAGCCCGCGCCCCATTTGAACTCCATGTTTCTCAGACTTTGCGGCGGCTGCGGGTCTGCACGCCTGCGTCCATCGCCAGCCCCGCCGTGCGTTCCAGCGCATCCGCAAACCCCTGGCGCTGCTCCGGCTCGAGCTGAGACAGAAACAACTCATCCACCGTGCTTTCGTAGATCTTCCACATCTTTTTACGCAGCACCCGGCCGGCATCGGTGATCGAGGCAAACGCCGCGCGGCCATCGCCGTCGGAGCGGGAACGCACCACCAGGCCGTCCTTTTCCAGACGGTCGACCAAGCGCGTGAGGTTGTAGCGCTCGATGGCCAGCACATCGGCCAATTCGTGCATGCGGCGGGTGCCGTCGGGGCCGCTTTCCAGGCCCCACAACGCGTCGTACCAGGCATACGGCGGCAGGTCCGCCGCTGCCAGGCGCCGCTCGATTTCACGGATCACCGTCCTGTGAGCCCTGACAAAACGGAACCATACATCCGGCTCTTTCGACGACATGCAACACCATCCGGGGAATTTCAAGAAGGTTGCAATAGTAGCTCATCCCGCGCTAGATTCGATCATGTAGTTGCAATTGCAATTACTTTGTCGGCACTCCCACAAGGAGCCCGCCACTTGAAATCTGCCTACCCTGGAGCCTCACATGACCCCGAACAACGCAGTCAGACGCGACGACGATCCGCAGGAAACCCGCGAGTGGCTGGAGTCCATCGAATCGGTGCTGTCCACCGAAGGTCGCCCGCGCGCGCATTACCTGATCGATCAGTTGCTGGATTTCGACGTGGCGCGGCATGGCGACTTCTACGGGCGGGTGACCACGCCCTACGTCAATACAATCCCGGTGGACCGTCAGTTGCCCTACCCCGGCAACCTGGCCATCGAACGCCGTACCAATGCGTTTATCCGCTGGAATGCCATGGCGATGGTATTGCGTGCAGGCAAACATTCAGGTGTCGGTGGGCATATTGCGACCTATGCGTCAGCCGCGGTGTTGTACGACGTAGGCTTCGACCACTTCTTCCGTGGCCGTACCGACAGCTTTGACGGAGACCTGGTCTACATCCAGGGCCACTCCTCTCCCGGCATCTATGGTCGCGCCTACCTCGAGGGCCGCATCAGCGAAGCGCAGCTCGACAACTTCCGCCGCGAGGCCGGTGGCGACGGTATCTCGTCCTACCCGCACCCACGACTGATGCCGGACTTCTGGCAATTTCCCACGGTGTCCATGGGCCTTGGCCCGATCACCGCCGCCTACCAGGCGCGCTTTATGCGTTACCTGGAACTGCGCGGCCTCAAGCAACACCTGGGCCGCAAGGTCTGGGCATTTCTCGGTGATGGCGAAATGGACCAGCCGGAATCCCTGGCGTCCATCTCCCTGGCCGGGCGCGAGAAACTCGACAACCTGATCTTCGTGGTCAACTGCAACCTGCAGCGCCTGGACGGCCCGGTGCGCGGCAATGCCAAGGTGATCCAGGAGTTCGAAAGCCTGTACCGCGCCGCCGGCTGGAACGTGATCAAAGTGATCTGGGGCGGTGGCTGGGACGCGCTGCTGGAGAAAGACCAAAGCGGGCTGCTGCGCCAACGCATGATGGAATGCGTGGACGGCGACTATCAGAATTACAAATCACAGAACGGCGCTTACGTGCGCGAACATTTCTTCGGCAAATACCCAGAATTGCTGGCGCTGGTTGCGGACATGTCCGACGACGACATCTGGAAACTCTCACGGGGCGGGCATGACCCGGACAAGGTCTACAACGCCTACGCCGCTGCCGTGCGTCACAGTGGACAGCCTACGGTGATCCTGGCGAAAACCGTCAAGGGCTTTGGTATGGGTGAGGCCGGCGAAGGCCAGAACATCAACCATCAATTGAAGAAAATGGGCGCTGATGCGGTAAGGGCTTTCCGCGATCGCTTTGGTTTGGAAGTCGCTGACGAGCAGCTCGCCGACATTCCCTACCTCAAGCCCGCAGCCGACAGCGAAGAAGCCCGCTACTTCGCCGCACGCCGCCAGGCCCTGGGCGGCTACGTACCGGCGCGCCACAGTGCGGTCGAGCCCCTGCAGGTTCCCGAACTGTCCGCCTTCGCCACCCAACTCAAGGACACCGGCGAGCGCGCGATCTCCACCACCATGGCGTTTGTGCGCATCCTCGGCACCCTGCTCAAGGACCCGCACCTGGGCAAACTGATCGTACCGATTGTGCCGGATGAGTCGCGCACCTTCGGTATGGAGAGCCTGTTCCGACAGATCGGCATCCACTCCGCCGTAGGCCAGCTCTACACCCCACAGGACGCAGGGCAATTGAGCTACTACAAGGAAAGCAAGGACGGACAGATCATGCAGGAAGGCCTGAATGAATCCGGCGCCATTTCCTCGTGGATTGCGGCGAGTACGTCCTACAGCAATCACGGCCTGATGACGGTGCCGTTCTATATCTTCTATTCGATGTTCGGCTTCCAGCGGGTCGGCGACCTCGCCTGGGCGGCCGGTGACGCGCGGGCGCGCGGCTTCCTGCTGGGGGCCACGGCCGGGCGCACCACGCTGATGGGTGAAGGCTTGCAGCATGACGATGGGCACAGCCATATCCTGTCGTCGGTGATTCCGTGCTGCGTGTCCTACGACCCGACGTTTGCCTACGAGCTGGCGGTCATTATTCGCGAAGGTATGCGGCGGATGTATGTGCAGCAGGAGGACATTTATTACTACATCACCCTGCTCAACGAAAACTACCCGCACCCGGCAATGCCCGAAGGTGTGGAAGACGGCATTCTCAAGGGCATGTACCGGCTCAAGGCCAGCCAACAGGCCCAGGTGCAACTGATGGGCAGTGGCTCAATCCTGCGCGAAGTGATCGCGGCGGCGGAGCTGCTGGAGAAGGACTTCGGCGTGCAAAGCGCTGTGTGGAGCACCACCAGCCTCACCGAATTGCGGCGTGACGGGCATGAGGTGGAACGCTGGAACCTGCTGCACCCGCAGAGCGAGCCACGGGAGAGCTACGTGGAGCAATGCCTGGCCGGGCAAACGGGGCCGGTGGTGGTGGCGACGGACTACATGAAACTCTTCGCCGATCAGATTCGCCCCTTTGTCCCCAATCGGCGCTTTGTGGCGCTGGGCACGGACGGCTTCGGGCAATCGGATACCCGTGAAAGCTTGCGGGCGTTTTTCGAAGTAGACCGGCATTTCATCGCGCTGGCGGCCTTGAAGGCACTCGCGGATGACGGCGTGATCGGCCGTGAAAAAGTCAGTGAGGCCATCAGCCGCTACGGGATCAACGTCGACAAGGCGAACCCCGTAGCGGTCTGAGTTACTGCGCAGGCGTCGGCAGGGGCGGGATCGCTTCTGTCGGCGCTGGCAGGTCCGGGTTGGTGGCCGCGGGTGCGGGCTCTGCTTGCGGTGCAATCGGCGCGGCCTCGGCAGGCGGCGTGACGGGTTGCGAAACGGCAGGCTCTTCCTTCGCCTCCTTCGCCGGCTCGACCTTCTCGGCAGCCGGTGCCACTTTAGGTTCCGGCACCCCCAGTTCAGCTTTCGGCTGCTCGGGAATATGCGCAGCCTTCTTCACTTCCTGAGGCAGGAACACATCCACCAGCGCAAAGTAGCGCTCGTAGAATTTCGGCGCCGAGACGGTTTCGCTTGCCACCTTCACCATCGAATCATCGGTGGAGCCGATCGGCATCGACACCGACCCCAGCACACCCACCCCCACACTCGCGGAGTTGTTGACCTTCTTCAGCGCGTAGCGATCCTGCAAGGCATTGGCGAACATCGTCGAATGGTTGGTGCCTTTGCCATCATCGGCACACACCACGTTGAAGCTGATTTGCAGGTGGGTCTCGCCGGTCTGCTGAAAGCTCTTGTTACCCACGACCACTTTCGCATCGTTACTGGTGATGATGTAGCCCTGGCTCAGCAGGGCACGCCGCGCGGCCTCGCACGCCGCGACATCACTGACCGGGTAATCCCGCGAAAACGTGCCGGAGTCGTCGAAACTCTCATGTTCATAGATAGCGGTCTTGGGTGACGAGCAGCCCGCGGCGCCCGCCAACACCAGCGCCACCCCAAGGCTACGCAAGTAAAATGATGTCGACATTGAAAATCCCGAGGAAAACAGTCAGGGCGGTATTGTGCAACAGAACGAGGCCTTGGCGCGCGCATTCCTGTCGGTAAAACGTCACAGCCTCACACGACGCCGTTCGTAGGAAAAAGCCCAGCGCACATATGATCGATAAACACCCGCACTTTGGCCGTGGCATGGCGACTTGATGGCCATAACATCCAGAAACTGCCACGGTGCTCGATACAGTCGTCCAGCACCCTTTGCAGGCGCCCCTCACGCACCGCGTGGTTGACCATGTAATCCGGCAGGCAAGCGATTCCCAATCCTTCGAGCACCACATGGTTGAGGGACTCGATGGTCGTGCTGACCAGTGGGGTGCGCAAAGTGGGCTCCGACGCACCGGGAGCCAGGTGCAAAGGCCAAGGCTCCAGTTTGCCCGTGGCGCAGAATTTGTGGCGAAGGCAGGCATGTTCGCTCAACTGCTGCGGGTGCTGCGGGGTGCCATGCTCACGGAAATAGCCCGGGGTGCCCACCAACACCAGCTGATAGTGCCCCAGGTGACGGGCCATCAAGCGTGAATCTTCCGGCTTGCCCGTACGAATCACCGCGTCAAAACCTTCTTCGATCACGTCCACCATACGGTCGGAGAAATCCACATCCAGCTCGATCTCCGGGTAGGCGCGCATAAAGTCACTGAGCACCGGCATCAGCAAACCGCGCACTTGCGGCACGCTGATGCGTAACTTGCCACGGGGTGTGGCGCAGGCCTCCGTCAGTTCCCGTTCGGCAGCCTCGACCTCAGCCAGGATACGCCGCGAACGCTCGAGGAACAGCGCGCCTTCGCTGGTCAAGGTGATGCTACGGGTACTGCGGTGAAACAGCCGAACCCCCAGGCGCTGTTCCATCCGCGCGATGCTTTTGCCGATGGCCGAAGACGACACGCCGAGCAGACGGCCGGCGGTGGTGAAACTGCGCGTCTCTGCCACCTGCACGAATACCGAAAGGCTGCCCAGACTGTCCATGATGTGCCCTTTGAGATTGCGGACACCGAAGTCCGATAAGTTCGGAACCTTAGCCTGTTTTTCCGCCGACCACAGCCCCCTACTCTTCCTGCTTGACCTTTTGCATGGACAGAACACGATGACCTCCCTCACCGATTCCCCAGTCACAACCCGGCCTGAAACACTGCCGATGGCTGGCTTGCTCGCCTTGGCCAGCGCCGGCTTTATCACCATTCTCACTGAAGCCATGCCCGCCGGGCTGCTGCCGCAGATGGGCGAAGGCCTGGGCGTGTCGCCCGCGCTGGTCGGCCAATTGGTCACGCTGTATGCACTTGGATCGCTCCTCGCCGCCATCCCGCTGACGCTGTTGACCCGAGGCTGGCGACGTCGGCCCTTGTTGCTGGTGGCCATTGGCGGCTTTGCGCTGGTCAACAGCGTGACCGCACTGTCCAGCCACTACGGGCTGACCCTGGTTGCGCGCTTCTTTGCAGGGGTTTTCGCCGGGCTACTTTGGGCGCTGCTGGCGGGTTATGCCAGCCGGATGGTTGCGCCACACCTGCAAGGCCGGGCAATCGCGGTAGCCATGCTGGGTGCGCCGCTGGCGCTGTCATTGGGTGTGCCCGCCGGCACCTTTCTGGGCGCCGCGGTTGGATGGCGCCTGAGTTTTGCGATCATGACCGGGCTGACGCTGGTGCTACTGATCTGGGCGCGCTGGCAACTTCCGGATTTTGCCGGCGAACGTGCCGAAAAACGCTTGGGGCTGCATCAAGTGCTGACATTGCCAGGCATTCGTCCGGTGCTGTGGGTGACCTTCACCTACGTGCTGGCCCACAACATTCTCTATACCTATATCGCCCCGCTGCTGGTACCGGCTGGAATTGTCACCGATATCGATCGGGTGTTGCTGGTGTTCGGCCTCGCTGCATTGTTGAGCATCTGGCTGGCCGGCGTATTGATTGATCGGTGGTTGCGCGCACTGCTGCTGATCAGTTGCGCCCTATTTGGCCTGATCGCCTTAGCGCTGGCGTTTTGGATCGACCTGCCAGCCGTCATCTACGTCACCGTGGCACTCTGGGGCTTGGCCTTCGGCGGGCTGCCCGCGCTGCTGCAAACGGCACTGGCCAAGTCGGCGGGCGAGTCAGCAGATGCCGCGCAATCGATGCTGGTGACCGTATGGAACCTGGGCATAGCGGGCGGCGGTTTGGCGGGCGGCGTGTTACTACAAGGCTGGGGCGTCGGCGCATTTCCATGGGTGGTTGTGCTGCTGATGCTTTTGGCAATAACCGGCGCGCTACAGGCTGCGCCCCAACAAGTGGCCCGGCCATCCCTCCAGGTCGAACGTTGAAATGCGCTCATAGCCACACGACTCATAAAACCGCACCAGGTCGCCGGTCCCACCGCCATAGCAGTCCACCCGCAAACGCCTTACTCCCGCAGCACGGGCACGGTCGTCGGCGAAAGCCATAAGGCGCCGCCCGATACCCCGTACACGCTGATCCCGCGAGGCGATCAACAGCCGCACATACACCTCCGGCGCTGTCGCCGCGGGCACATAAGCCATGGGCTCGCCCAACACCAGTGCCGCCAGGATCTGGCCGCCGCGCGCCTCAACCACCCACGCACCCGGCATCGCGCAGGCATCGGTGACTTGCGCAACCCGTCGCGGCGAAGCCGACCAAGGCTCAGTCCCCCATTGACCGTGATTGCCCATGGACACGAACCAGGCAATCACCTCGTCGAACACCTGCAAAACCGCCGGGGCATCCGCCACACTGGCGCGGCGGATCATCACCCCCTCACTTCCTTGATCGAACATGCTGCAAACTCCCTGGTCCGCACAGTGAAGGCCCAGTCTAGCGCACATAAAAAACCCCCGGACTTTTCAGGCCGAGGGCTTTTTATTCAAACCGACATCAGTACTTCTTTATGTCAGCCTTGGTCTCCAACTGCTTGCGGTAAGCCGCGAAGTCTTGCTGACCGACACGGGAAGCGAGGAAGCGGCGGTATTGCGCCTTTTCTTCGTCCGTCGGGGCAGCGGCTTCGTTGACGCCATTCAAGCGCACGATCACCAGGCTACCGTCAGCCAGGGTCACCGTGGTAAACGTCGGCTTATCCTTGGCCGCAGGCTTAGGCATGCGGAACAGGGCTTGCAGTACGGCCGGGTCAATTGTTTCCTGGCTACGGGTAGCCGCTTCAGTGACCTTCCATGCCTGGCCGTCGACCGGCTGGTTCAGCGGGGTCTTGCCATCACGCAGGCTGGCGATCAACTCATCAGCGTGGGTCTTGGCAGCCGCGCTGGCGCGCTCTTTGGCCATCTGGGTGCGAATCGCCGCTGCAACACTTTCCAGCGGCAGTTGCGCAGGCTTCAGGTGCTCTTTGGCACGCAGCACGATGATGGTTTCCGGGTCCAGTTCGATGGCGGTGCTGTTGGCACCCTCATCCAACACTTCCGGGCTGAACGCGGCGGTGACCACGGCACGGTTGGCCGCAACACCTTCACCACCTTCACGGCCAAATGGTGCAGAGGTGTGAACGGTCAGCTTCAGGTCGGACGCCGGCTGGGCCAGGTCGGAGGCTTCGAATGCCGCATCTTCCAATTGCTTGGTCGCTTCGACAAAACGCTGCTCGACTTGCTGGGTCTTGAGCTCTTTGGTCAGCTTGTCTTTCAGGCTGGCAAACGTCGGCACTTGCGGTGCTTCAACGCCCAACAGCTTGATCAGGTGCCAACCGAAGGTGCTGCGCACCGGCGCCGAAACCTGGTCCTTGCTCAACGCGTACAAGGCCGTTTCGAAGTCCGGGTCGTAGACGCCAGGGCCGGCAAAGCCCAGGTCGCCGCCATTGCTGGCCGAACCTGGATCCTGGGAGAACTCCTTGGCCAGGGCTTCGAACTTCTCACCCTTGGCCAGGCGTGCCTGGATTTCCTCGATCTTGGCCTTGGCTTGCGCGTCGGTGACCTTGTCGTTGACTTCAATCAGGATGTGCGCGGCACGACGCTGTTCAGCGAGGTTCGCGGTTTCTTTCTGATAGGCAGCCTGCAACTCATCGTCCTTCACGGCAACCTGGTCGAAGAAGGATGACTTCTTCAGTTCCAGATAGTCGATGACCACTTGATCAGGGGTCATGAACTCTTTGGCGTGCTGGTCGTAGTAAGCCTTGACCTCGTCATCGGTGAGTTTCACCGCCGCTGGGTTGGCCTTGATGTTGACGGTGGCGAAGTCGCGGGTCTGTTTTTCCAGACGGGCGAATGCCAGCACTTCGGAATCGGTGACGAAACCGCTGCCGGCGATACCTGCACGCACCTGGCCGATCAGCATTTCCTGGGTCAGCATCTGACGGAATTGCAGACGGCTGTAGCCCAGCTGACGGATCACCTGGTCAAAGCGTTCAGCGTTGAACTTGCCGTCCACCTGGAATTCCGGCGTCTGCAGGATCACTTGGTCCAAGGCAGCTTCAGAGAAGCCAAACTTGGAATCGGCGGCGCCTTGCAGCAACAGCTTGCGATCGATCAGGCTTTTGAGGGCCGCTTCGCGCAGCAGTTTTTCGTCCAGCAGAGAAGCATCGAAATCCTTGCCCAGCTGTTGCATCAGCTGGCGACGTTGCATGTCGACGGCCTGGCTCAGTTCGGTCTGGGTGATTTCTTCACCGTTGACCTTGGCCACGTCCTGCTTACTATTACCCGAAGCCTGGAAAATGGCCTCGATACCGGTGAACGCCATCAATGCGACGATGATCCCGATGATGGTCTTGGCAATCCAGCCTTGTGAATTGTCCCTGATATTTTGCAGCATGCGTCCCCCAGAAACGGTTGAACTTCAAAAATAGGCAACCGTGGAGCGTGGGTAGAGTCCGGATAGAAGAAAGGCGCATCCGAGGATGCGCCTTCTCGTAACTGGCGGAGCGGACGGGGGTTTGAACCCACACCCCCGGCGTGGCGACCCGATGGATACGTGGGTCAGCTGCCGCTCCGCTGCCAGGTCGAACCTGCGTTCGACCCGGGTAGGTAAAGGCTTGATCGAAACTTAGTTGACGGCTTCTTTCAGGGCTTTACCGGCTTTGAAACCTGGTTTTTTGGCAGCAGCGATTTGCAGTGCTTTGCCAGTCTGTGGGTTACGGCCAGTGCGAGCTGGGCGGTCAGTCACAGAGAAAGTACCGAAGCCTACCAGTACCACGGAGTCGCCGGCCTTCAGAGCGCCAGTGACGGATTCGATTACTGCATCCAGCGCACGGCCAGCAGCAGCTTTCGGGATATCAGCGGATGCAGCGATAGCATCAATCAGTTCCGACTTGTTCACTCTAAGTCCCCTTATATATCTATTGAGTATGATTCTAAGTTTTTTTGGTAAAAGCAAAAACCAGTGCTGAATGGCCTACAGACACTTAAGAGCCGCTTTATAACAAGGGCTCTAAAAAGCTGTCAAGGAAGCCCCCAGGCTCCAGCACATTAATGCGTGCTAATTCGTTCCTTGGAATCAGACTCGCGTTTTTCGTCCTTCGCGACTATCTCCGGAGCCACATCCGGCAAGGGCTCCGGCGCGTATTGCAGCGCAATTTGCAGGACCTCGTCAATCCATTTAACCGGTTTAATCTGAAGATCCTGCTTGATATTGTCAGGAATCTCCTTCAAGTCGCGAACATTCTCTTCAGGAATGATCACGGTCTTGATACCGCCCCGGTGTGCCGCAAGCAATTTCTCTTTCAGGCCACCGATGGCCAATACCTGGCCACGCAGGGTGATTTCCCCGGTCATTGCGACATCGGCTCGCACCGGAATGCCGGTCAATGCCGACACCAGCGCCGTGCACATGCCTACGCCGGCGCTAGGGCCGTCTTTAGGCGTCGCCCCTTCCGGCATATGGATGTGGGTGTCGTGCTTCTCGTGGAAGTCCAGGGGGATCCCCAGGCTCCTGGCGCGGCTGCGCACCACGGTCTGTGCGGCGGTGATGGATTCGACCATCACGTCACCCAGGGAACCGGTCTTGATCAGTTGGCCTTTACCCGGGATCACCGCGGCTTCGATGGTCAGCAATTCGCCGCCCACTTGGGTCCACGCCAGGCCCGTCACCTGCCCTACCTGATCCTGTTGCTCGGCCAGGCCATAGCGGAATTTACGCACGCCCAGGAAGTGTTCCAGGGAGTCGGCCGTGACCTTCACCGAGAAGCGTTTTTCCAGCGCATGTTCCTTGACCGCCTTGCGGCAGATCTTCGCGATCTGGCGCTCCAGGCCCCGTACACCGGCCTCGCGGGTGTAATAACGCACGATATCGCGGATCGCCTCGACCTCGAATTCGATCTCGCCCTTCTTCAGGCCATTGGCCGAAATCTGCTTGGGCGCGAGGTATTTGACCGCGATGTTGATCTTCTCGTCTTCGGTGTAGCCCGGCAGACGAATCACCTCCATCCGGTCCAGCAATGCCGGCGGAATGTTCATGGAGTTGGAGGTGCACAGGAACATCACGTCGGACAGGTCGTAGTCGACTTCCAGGTAATGGTCGTTGAAATTGTGGTTCTGCTCGGGGTCGAGCACTTCGAGCAACGCCGAGGCCGGATCGCCACGCATGTCACTGCCCATTTTGTCGATTTCATCGAGCAGGAACAGCGGGTTGCGCACACCCACCTTCGTCATCTTTTGAATCAATCTTCCTGGCATCGAACCGATGTACGTCCGGCGATGACCACGAATTTCCGCTTCATCGCGTACACCACCGAGGGCCATGCGCACGAATTTACGGTTGGTGGCATTGGCAATCGACTCGGCCAGCGAGGTTTTACCCACACCAGGCGGGCCCACCAGGCACAACACCGGACCGCGAATCTTTTTCACGCGCTTTTGCACGGCGAGGTATTCGAGGATGCGTTCTTTGACTTCTTCAAGGCCATAGTGGTCGGCATCGAGGATGTCTTCAGCGCGGGCCAGGTCGAGGCGCACCTTGGTCTGAGCCTTCCACGGCACCTGCACCAGCCAGTCGATGTAGGAGCGCACCACGGTGGCTTCGGCCGACATCGGCGACATTTGCTTGAGCTTGTTCAGCTCGGCGTTGGCCTTGGTCAGGGCGTCTTTCGGCAGGCCGGCGGCATCGATACGCTTTTTCAGCTCTTCGATTTCGTTGTGGCCTTCCTCGCTGTCGCCGAGTTCCTTCTGAATGGCCTTCATCTGCTCATTCAGGTAGTACTCGCGCTGGCTGCGCTCCATTTGTTTCTTCACACGACCACGGATGCGTTTCTCAACCTGCAACAGGTCGATTTCGGCATCCAGCAGTGCCAGCACATGCTCAACACGGGCCGGCAGGTCGATGATTTCGAGGATGTCTTGCTTCTGCTCGATTTTCAGCGCCATGTGCGCGGCCATGGTGTCGACCAGGCGGCTTGGCTCATCGATGCTGTTAAGGGACGACAGGACTTCAGCCGGGACTTTCTTGCCCAACTGCACATACTGCTCGAATTGCGAGAGCAGGCTGCGTACAAAAACTTCAGACTCGCGCTCCGGGGCCTCGACTTCGTCGATCAGCGCTACTTCGGCGCGCAGGTGACCATCCACCTCCATGAAGCGCTCGACCGCACCGCGCTGCTCGCCTTCCACCAACACCTTGACGGTGCCATCCGGCAGTTTGAGCAATTGCAGAACAGTGGCAATGGTGCCAACGCGATACAGGGCCTCTTCGCCCGGATCATCATCAGCAGGATTTCTTTGGGCCAACAGCAGGATCTGCTTGTCGCCCGTCATCGCTGCCTCAAGGGCTTCGATAGACTTCTCGCGCCCCACGAACAGCGGGATAACCATGTGCGGATAGACGACGACATCACGCAACGGCAGGAGAGGCAATTCGATGGTTGTCTTCATGATTTCGCCTCTATGACAGTTGAAAAGTAAGCTTGAAACCAAGATGGGGGCTGCATGCAAAAAAAACAAGCTTATTGCCAGCAGTTAAACGCAGTAAACGCTCTGGCGTAAAAAACCTCGTAAAAACAAAGGGGCCCCTGGAGGCCCCTTGTTTATACCGACACTGCGAAACGCTTACGCGTCTGGCGCAGCCTTGGCAGTCGGCTCACTGTTTTCGTAGATATACAGTGGCTTGGACTTACCTTCTATAACGCTTTCGTCGATCACCACTTTACTCACCTCGGACTGCGAGGGGATTTCGTACATGGTGTCGAGCAGTACGCCTTCAAGAATCGAGCGCAGACCACGTGCACCGGTCTTGCGCTCCAGTGCCCGCTTGGCCACCGATTTGAGCGCGTCGGTACGGAACTCGAGGTCTACACCTTCCATCTCGAACAACTTGGCGTATTGCTTGGTCAGGGCGTTTTTCGGTTCGGTGAGGATCTGAATCAGAGCAGCCTCATCCAATTCGTCCAACGTAGCCAGGACCGGCAGACGGCCAACGAATTCCGGGATCAGACCGAACTTGACCAGATCGTCAGGCTCGACTTCACGCAGGGACTCGCCCACCTTCTTGCCTTCTTCCTTGCTGCGCACTTCCGCACTGAAACCAATGCCACCACGGGTGGAGCGTTGCTGGATAACTTTTTCCAGACCGGAGAACGCACCGCCACAGATGAACAGGATGTTGCGCGTATCAACCTGAAGGAATTCCTGCTGCGGGTGCTTGCGGCCGCCTTGTGGCGGTACGGAAGCAACCGTGCCTTCGATCAGTTTCAACAGGGCTTGCTGCACGCCTTCACCGGAAACGTCCCGGGTGATCGACGGGTTGTCCGACTTGCGCGAAATCTTGTCGATTTCGTCGATGTAGACAATACCCATCTGGGCTTTCTCTACGTCGTAGTCGCACTTCTGCAGCAGCTTCTGAATGATGTTCTCGACGTCCTCACCCACGTAGCCAGCCTCGGTGAGGGTGGTGGCGTCGGCGATAGTGAACGGAACGTTCAAGAGACGAGCGAGGGTTTCTGCAAGCAAGGTTTTACCCGAGCCTGTAGGACCGATCAGCAAGATGTTGCTCTTGCCGAGTTCAACTTCGTCGCCTTTCTTGTCACGCTGGTTCAAGCGCTTGTAGTGGTTGTACACCGCTACGGCCAAAACCTTCTTTGCACGCTCTTGACCAATCACGTATTGATCAAGGATGCCGCTGATTTCTTTAGGCGAAGGCAATTTATGCGCGCTGCTTTCGGCCTGGGCTTCCTGCACCTCCTCACGGATGATGTCATTGCACAGGTCGACGCACTCGTCGCAGATAAAGACCGAGGGGCCGGCAATCAATTTGCGTACTTCATGCTGGCTTTTGCCACAGAAGGAGCAATAGAGCAGCTTGCCGTTGTCCTCGCCGTTGCGGGTGTCAGTCATTCGTTCGATCCAAATCCGATAGGCTTGCAACACAAGATGAAGGCTTATGCGGGCTTTTTCAAGCCCGCCAGTGGTCGGACATGCCGACCAGCCCTATTTTGAGCGGCTTATATTAAGCGGGGCGCTTGTCGATCACTGCGTCGATCAGCCCGTAATCACGCGCTGCCTCGGCACTCATGAAGTTGTCGCGGTTGGTGTCGCGCTCGATTTCTTCCAGGGTGTGCCCGCTGTGCTTGGCCATCAGCGTGTTGAGACGCTCACGGATAAACAGGATTTCCTTGGCGTGGATTTCGATGTCCGACGCCTGGCCCTGGAAACCGCCCAATGGCTGGTGAATCATCACGCGCGAGTTAGGCAGGCAGAAACGCTTGCCTTCAGCACCTGCGGTCAACAGGAATGCACCCATGCTGCAGGCCTGACCGATACAGGTGGTCGATACATTCGGCTTGATGAACTGCATGGTGTCGTAGATCGACATGCCAGCTGTCACCGAACCGCCTGGGGAGTTGATGTAGAGATGGATGTCCTTGTCCGGGTTTTCCGCTTCAAGGAACAGCAGCTGCGCACAGATCAGGTTGGCCATGTAGTCCTCTACCGGGCCCACCAGAAAGATCACTCGCTCCTTGAGCAGGCGCGAGTAGATGTCGTAGGCGCGTTCGCCACGAGCGGACTGCTCGACAACCATCGGGACCAGGCCGCCAGCGGCCTGGATATCAGAGTTCTGCTGAATATAGGAATTACGGAACATGCTCTGCAGTTACTCCCAAATAGTCATGTCTTGAAAACGCATAAGCCAGCGCGAGGCTGGCTTATGGTTGAATTTCCAACGAGTTGGACAATCAGTCGGCTTGTGCTGCTTCCGCCGGTTTGACTGCTTCTTCGTAAGAGACCGCTTTATCGGTCACCTTAGCCTTCTGCAGAACAGTATCCACAACTTGTTCTTCCAGCACAACCGAACGCACTTCGTTCAGTTGCTGATCGTTCTTGTAGTACCAAGCCACGACCTGCTCAGGTTCCTGGTAGGCCGAAGCCATTTCCTGGATCATTTCGCGAACGCGGTCTTCGTCAGGCTTGAGGTCGAACTGCTTGACCACTTCAGCCACGATCAGGCCCAGCACAACGCGGCGCTTGGCTTGCTCTTCGAACAGCTCGGCCGGCAGTTGGTCAGGCTTGATGTTGCCACCAAACTGCTGAACAGCTTGTACGCGCAGGCGATCCACTTCGTTGGACAGCAGGGCCTTAGGCACTTCGATCGGGTTGGCGGCCAGCAGACCGTCCATGACCTGGTTCTTGACCTTGGACTTGATGGCCTGACGCAGCTCGCGCTCCATGTTCTTGCGAACTTCGGTGCGGAAGCCTTCGATACCGGTTTCCTTGATACCGAATTGAGCGAAGAACTCTTCGTTCAGCTCTGGCAGCTTAGGCTCGGAAACACTGTTGACGGTCACGGTGAACTCGGCGGCTTTGCCAGCCAGGTCCAGGTTCTGGTAGTCAGCAGGGAATTCCAGGTTCAGTACGCGCTCTTCGCCGGCTTTGGCGCCAACCAGGCCGTCTTCGAAACCAGGGATCATGCGGTTGGAACCCAGCACCAGCTGAGTGCCCTTGGCGGAGCCGCCGGCGAACGCTTCGCCGTCAACCTTGCCAACGAAATCGATGTTCAGCTGGTCTTCGTTCTGGGCAGCACGCTCGGCCACTTCGAAACGAGTGTTCTGCTTGCGCAGGATTTCCAGCATGTTGTCCAGGTCCGAATCAGCCACTTCGGCGCTCAGGCGCTCGATGGCGATACCGTCGAAACCGGCCACTTCAAATTCAGGGAACACTTCGAATACGGCAACGTATTCCAGGTCCTTGCCCGCTTCCAGGGACTTAGGCTCGATCGACGGCGAACCCGCCGGATTCAGCTTTTGCTCAACGACCGCTTCGTAGAAGGAAGCCTGGATCACGTCACCGACAGCTTCCTGGCGCGCATCGGCACCAAAACGGCGCTTGATTTCGCTCATTGGCACTTTGCCTGGACGGAAACCAGCGATCTTGGCCTTTTGGGCAGTCTGCTGCAGACGCTTGTTGACCGCAGTCTCGATACGCTCAGCCGGCACGGTGATGCTCAGGCGACGCTCGAGAGCAGTAGTATTTTCAACAGAAACTTGCATGGATATTCCTCGTTGCACAGACGTTAGCCGGCCATTTCCGACCCCAATCAAGGGCATGCATTCTAGTGGGTCAAACTCAAGAAGTCACCCTACTGGAAATACGCCCGAAAACAGCCGGCAATTTATCGGTACGAAGGCACTGATGCACCTCGCCCCGGTGACAAATACAGCCCATCACGCCAGGGCTCTGCGCCGCCCCTTCTATATATAGAAGAAGTCGTCATCCATCACCCCGACGGCCAACCCACACACAGGGCTGGCAGGCAGTGCGGCATCATCGAGATACATAAATACGACGAAACGCCCTGCCATTGCGACCCAGTACCTGCAGCCGCGGAATATTCGAACCGCTAAAACCAAAAAAGGCGCCAGACTGTTAAATCTGGCGCCTTTCGAATATGGGGTGGACGAAGGGGATCGAACCCTCGACAACGGGAGTCACAATCCCGTGCTCTACCAACTGAGCTACGCCCACCATATTGCGTTAACAAAGAAACCAAACTACTTCTTTGTCGAGCTTTACCCTGTCTTTCAACGGGGCCAAGCTTTAATTGGTGCGGATGAAGAGACTCGAACTCTTACGCCTCGCGGCGCTGGAACCTAAATCCAGTGTGTCTACCAATTCCACCACATCCGCGCTTGAAGCTCTTAAAGCAAAGGCGCCAGACGATTAATCTGGCGCCTTTTCAAAATATGGGGTGGACGAAGGGGATCGAACCCTCGACAACGGGAGTCACAATCCCGTGCTCTACCAACTGAGCTACGCCCACCATCTAACGCTACTTGTGCCAAAGCTGCCTAATGGCGCACCCGGCAGGACTCGAACCTGCGACCATCCGCTTAGAAGGCGGATGCTCTATCCAGCTGAGCTACGGGCGCCTTATTAATCTGTACTCTTGGAGGATTACAAACTAAGTGCTTCCAGCCTTGCAGAACAATCATCTATTCCGCTCGACCTTCTTAACCAGTGCTAGGCTGTGCCCGACAAGTGCGACGAATAGTATAGATGCCCCCGAAACCCGTCAAATCTTTTTTGAAAAAAACTGATTTTATTTAAGGAGTTAGGGCAATTTGCAGACCAAGCGCCTTTGCCCTCACGTCCTGGCATGCGAGAATGCGCGCACTTTTCTTCCCCCTCTCGATGGTTAATCACGCGTAATGACTGCACAACTTATCGACGGCAAATCAATCGCCGCCAGCCTGCGCCAGCAGATCGCCAAACGCGTCACCGAGCGTAGCCAGCAAGGCCTGCGCACGCCCGGCCTCGCGGTGATCCTGGTCGGCAGCGATCCTGCCTCTCAGGTTTATGTCTCGCACAAGCGTAAAGACTGTGAAGAGGTCGGCTTTATTTCCAAGGCCTACGACTTGCCTTCCGAGACCACCCAGCAGGCCCTTACGGACCTGATCGATGGCCTCAACGAAGACCCGAAGATGGATGGCATCCTGCTCCAGTTGCCGCTGCCCGACCATCTGGACGCCTCCAAATTGCTGGAGCGCATTCGCCCGGACAAAGATGTCGACGGTTTCCACCCTTATAATGTCGGCCGCCTGGCCCAGCGTATCCCGCTGCTGCGCCCGTGCACCCCGAAAGGCATCATGACCCTGCTGGAAAGCACCGGCGTCGACCTGTACGGCCTCGACGCCGTAGTTGTCGGCGCGTCCAACATCGTGGGTCGCCCGATGGCCATGGAGTTGCTGCTGGCCGGCTGCACCGTGACCGTCACCCACCGCTTCACCAAGGACCTCGCCGGCCACGTCGGCCGCGCCGACCTGGTGGTAGTCGCCGCCGGCAAGCCGGGGCTGGTCAAGGGTGAGTGGATCAAGGAAGGCGCCATCGTCATCGACGTGGGCATCAACCGCCAGGAAGACGGCAAGCTGGTCGGCGATGTGGTGTACGAGACCGCCCTGCCCCGTGCTGGCTGGATTACCCCAGTACCCGGCGGTGTCGGCCCGATGACCCGTGCCTGCCTGCTGGAAAATACCCTGTACGCCGCAGAAACCCTGCACGATTAATAACCAGGCGTACTGAAAAAGCCCTGCCTTATCGCAGGGCTTTTTATTGCCCGTGATAAACCCTGTTTTTTCTTAGTTTTTAAGTACTTTCGTCTGGTTTTAGAAGAACATTCGACAGTCTCTCGTCCATACTCCTAAAATGTAACGGCATTTATCAAAAAACCGTTCCTGAACGGTATTTCCTTACTTTTTAGCGAGTTCATCCGCGTGAAAATTCGTCTCTCTATCATCAGCCTGTTTTTCGCTTTCACAGGCAACTTCACGCACGCCGCCGAAACCACCCAGGCGCCGCGTGACACCTCCAAACTGCAAATTGCGTCCGGCAGCGCCATGCTGGTCGACCTGCAGACCAACAAGGTGATCTATTCCAGCAACCCTGACGTGGTGGTGCCCATCGCCTCGGTGAGCAAATTGATGACCGGCCTGATCGTGCTGGAAGCCAAGCAGAACATGGACGAGTACATCGACATCAACATCACCGATACGCCAGAGATGAAAGGCGTGTTCTCCCGCGTGAAGATCGGCAGCCAGATGCCCCGCAAGGAAATGCTGCTGATCGCCCTGATGTCTTCGGAAAACCGCGCCGCGGCAAGCCTGGCCCACCACTATCCGGGCGGTTACGCCGCGTTCATCGCCGCGATGAACGCCAAGGCCAAGGCCTTGGGCATGACCAGCACGCACTATGTCGAACCCACCGGTTTGTCCATCCACAACGTCTCCACCGCCCGCGACCTGAGCAAACTGCTGGCCGCCGCGCGACACTATCCGTTGCTCAGCCAACTGAGCACCACCAAGGAAAAGACCGTGTCGTTCCGCAAGCCCAACTACACCTTGGGCTTCTCCAACACCGACCACCTGATCAACCGCGCCAACTGGGACATCAAGCTGACCAAGACCGGCTTCACCAACCAGGCCGGTCATTGCCTGGTGCTGGTGACGAGCATGGGCAACCGCCCGGTGTCGCTGGTAATCCTGGATGCCTTTGGCAAATTCACCCACTTTGCCGATGCCAGCCGTATTCGTAATTGGGTAGAGACCGGCAAGAGCGGCTCGGTGCCGGATGTGGCGTTGCGCTACAAGGCCGACAAGAACCTGAAGAACCGTCCGAACGCGGCAGAAGTGCGTCGCTAAGCAACAACGCCAGATCCAATGTGCAATACCCGTGTGGGAGAGGGCTTGCCCCCTCCCACATTTTTTATCGGTGTTCCGCCAGCACTTTAAGCGCCTGCGCCGCCGCCCGCTCCTGCCCGGCCTGGGCCGTGGCGTTGGCCGCATCCCGCCAGCGCTGGGCGTCCACATTTGCCGGCAATTGGCTCGGCCGCTGGGTGAGGATTGCCCAACTCCCGGCGCTTTTCCACTTCGACTCAAAGTCGCTGAAGCTCATCAACAGCCGCCGGTCCATGCCCGAACGCAGCAACACCGTGCTTTTCTGTTGATTGAACCCCACCACAACCACGTAGTGCGCGTCGGACCACAGCCCGCCGCCGATCCGCGCCATCACCGGATACCCCGCCGCCACTTGCGCCAGCACCGCCGTCAGCTTGGCATCCAGCGGGTACACCATCAGCCCGTACTCGCGCGCCAGCACCTGCATGTTGCGCTCAAGGTCCGCTTCGCCGCCCGGTAGATGCAGTGGCTTATCCAGCAACCCCGGTGTCATGACAATGCCTTGTTGCGACAGCATGCTGGCTAACGCCGTAGGACCGCTCTGATAAGCCTCGCTGCGAAACGTCGGCACGCCATTGAGTTCGACACGCTCCGGCAGGCCCGCCAGTTTCGACGGGGTTGCGGAACAGGCCACAAGCCCCAGGGCGCAGGCCAATAGAAAGGATGTTTTAAGGTTCGACCGTAACCGCAATTTTCTACTCTCTTGATCAACTGCCGGTGAGGGCCCTGATCATAGGACGCCCGGCCACGCGGGTATAGCCCGTAGGCTTAGTAAAGGAAGCGGATAGAGCAAACAAGTTGGACGGACACGACCATTGGTCAATAGCAGGCAACCGCCGGGTAGCTAGACTGTCCATTGAGAAGACTGTGTGTGCCCCGTACGGGGCGAGAGGAGGCCCGAATGAGCCTTGCAACGACGATTTTCCTGTTGATCTGCGGTTGGCTGTCGGTAGCCGCCGCCATGTTGTGGGGGGTGTTGCGCATCACCCGCCGGCACCATCACCCCCACGTAAAACCCGCTGCGCCCGCCAAGCCTCATAAGGCGGCGGTGCACCACGCCTAGCCAGGCATGCAATTGAAGTCCTGAGTCGCTGCGACCTCCTTGCCGTGACCATCCATCAAGGCTGCGCGCACGGTGGTACCCAGGCTGGACTCCACCAGGGTGTAATGCTCACCCGCCTTGAAATGCTTGTATTCGACACGTCCCTGGCAGTCCTGCTGGTTGTCGTCACCCGCCTCCTCCTCGAACAGCGTCACATCCAGGCGATGGTCCCCCGGCGAGACCTCAAAAAAGCGGCCGTCATCCACACGCTTGCCGTCCACGCGTTCAGCCATCAGGTCGTTCGGCGCTTCTTCCCTCAAGCCGATCCAGGCTTCACTCGGGTCGGCTTTGGGCATTGGCCCGGCGCACGCCGACAACAACAGCGCAGCACCGAGGGCGGGAATCAATAACAGTGGTTTGAGTGACATGGCAGGGCTCCAAAGCAGGACAATGTGTCCGATGGGTTACAAGCTTGGGCGGCTGACCTGTCTAGAACAAATGAATGCCTATGAAACGATTTTCAGCCCTTACCTAAATGTTCCTTCACCTGGCTGAAAGGTGCGTGTTAGGTGGGTCGCGTGAGACTGCCGGGGTTTGCAATCCTGCTCCTCCGGAGGTTCACGCATGCTCGGGCTGGTAAAGACCGCACTGCAAAAGCCGTACACGTTTATCGTGTTGGCCATATTCATCTGCATCATCGGGCCGATGGCGGCCCTGCGTACGCCCACTGACGTTTTCCCCGATATCGGCATCCCCGTGGTCGCCGTGGTCTGGCAGTACAACGGCCTGTCGCCGGACGCCATGGCTGGTCGTGTGATCTACACCTACGAACGCTCCCTGAGCACCACCGTCAACGACATCGAACACATCGAATCGCAATCGCTGCCCGGCATGGGCATCGTCAAGATCTTCTTCCAGCCCGGCGTGGATATCCGCACCGCCAACGCCCAAGTGACGGCGGTGTCACAAACCGTGCTCAAGCAGATGCCGCCGGGTATCACACCGCCGCTGATCCTCAACTACAGCGCCTCCACGGTGCCGATCCTGCAGATGGCGTTCTCCAGCCCCAGCCTGTCGGAAGCCAGGATCCGCGACCTGGTGCAGAACAACATCCGCCTGCCCTTGAGCGCCCTGCCCGGCCTGGCCATGCCCACGCCCATGGGCGGCAAGCAACGCCAGATCACCCTCGACCTTGACCCACAGGCACTCGCCGCCAAAGGCCTGTCGGCCCAGGACGTGGGCAACGCCCTGGCGCTGCAGAACCAGATCATCCCGGTGGGCACCGCCAAGCTCGGCCCCAACGAATACACGATCCTGCTGAATAACAGCCCCAAAGCCATCGATGAACTCAACGACCTGCCGATCAAGACCGTCGACGGCGCGCTGATCACCATCGGCCAGGTCGCCCACGTGCGTGACGGCTCGCCGCCGCAGACCAACATCGTGCGCGTCGACGGCCACCGTGCGGTGCTGATGCCGGCGCTTAAAAACGGCAGCATCTCGACCCTGTCGATCATCGACGGCATCCGCCAGATGCTGCCGCGCATCAACGAAACCCTGCCACCGTCACTGAAGACTTCATTACTGGGCGACGCCTCGGTGTTCGTCAAACAATCGGTCGGCAGCGTGGCCCAGGAAGGCATCATCGCCGCACTGCTGACGAGTGCGATGATCCTGCTGTTCCTCGGCAGCTGGCGCTCCACGATCATTATTGCCGCCTCGATTCCGCTGGCCGTGCTATCGGCCATCGCACTGCTGGCGGTCAGCGGGCAAACCCTCAACGTGATGACCCTCGGCGGGCTGGCGTTGGCGGTGGGGATCCTGGTGGACGACGCCACGGTGACCATCGAAAACATCAACTGGCACCTGGAACAAGGCAAGCCGGTGAAGACGGCAATCCTCGACGGTGCCGCGCAAATTGTCGGCCCGGCGTTCGTCTCGCTGCTGTGCATCTGCATCGTGTTCGTGCCGATGTTTTTGCTGCAAGGCATCGCCGGTTACCTGTTCCGGCCGATGGCGCTGGCGGTGATCTTTGCCATGGCCAGTTCGTTCATCCTCTCGCGTACGTTGGTGCCGACCCTGGCAATGTTCCTGCTCAAGCCGCACACGCCGGAGCCAGGTGCGGGGCATCACCCGGAAGACGAATTCATCAACCACCACGAGGGCGAGCAGCACACCCAGCAGCGCAATGCCGTGCTGCAATCGGTGCTGAATTTCCAGCAGGGTTTCGAGCGCCACTTCTCGAACATCCGCGACACCTATCACGGCCTGCTGACCTTGGCCCTGGGCAATCGCAAGCGCTTTATCGTCGGTTTCCTGGCCTGCGTGCTGGCGTCATTCCTGCTCCTTCCGAGCCTGGGCCAGGACTTCTTCCCGGCCACCGACGCAGGTGCCCTGGCATTGCATGTGCGCCTGCCGCTGGGCACGCGCATAGAAGAAAGCGCCGCCGCCTTCGACCGCATTGAAGCGCGGATCCGCGAAATCATCCCTGCCGAAGAGCTGGACACCATCGTCGATAACATCGGCATCCCGCTCAGCGGCATCGACATGGCCTACAGCAGCAGCGGCACCATCGGCCCGCAGGATGGCGACATCCAAGTCAGCCTGAAAAAGGACCACGCACCGACCGCCGACTACGTGAAAAAACTGCGTGAAGCGCTGCCGCACAGTTTCCCTGGCAGCCACTTCGCCTTCCTGCCGGCGGACATCAGCAGCCAGATCCTCAACTTCGGTGCCCCGGCCCCGCTGGACGTGAAAATCTCCGGGCGCAGCGATGAAGAAAACCGCGCCTACGCCGTGGAGCTTGAGCGCCGGTTGCAGCACGTACCGGGCATCGCCGACCTGCGCATCCAGCAGTCCACCGGCTATCCGTCGCTGCAGGTGAACGTCGACCGTATGCGCGCCAATGGCCTGGGCATCACCGAGCGTGACGTGACCAACAGCATGGTCGCCTCGCTCGCCGGCAGCTCCCAGGTGGCGCCGACCTTCTGGCTCAACCCGGCCAACGGCGTGTCCTATTCCATCGTCGCCGCCACCCCGCAATACCGCCTCGACAGCCTGCCCTCTCTGGAGGCCTTGCCGGTGACCGGCGCCGACGGCCAGTCGCAGATCCTCGGCGGCGTGGCGACCATCTCCCGCGTGCAAAGCCCGGCGGTGGTGACCCACTACAACATCGAACCGACCCTGGACCTGTACGCCAACGTGCAAGGCCGCGACCTCGGCGGCGTGGCCCGTGATGTGCAAAAAGTGCTGGATGACACCGCTGCCCTGCGGCCCAAAGGTGCGGTAATCAGCCTGCATGGGCAGATCGACGCACTGCATGAAGCCTTCAGCGGCCTGAGCCTTGGCCTGCTCGGCGCCGTGGTGCTGATCTACCTGCTGATCGTGGTCAATTTCCAGTCGTGGTCCGACCCGTTTGTGATCATTACGGCCTTGCCGGCGGCGCTCGCCGGGATTGTGTGGATGCTGTTCCTCAGCGGCACCTCATTGTCGGTACCGGCACTCACCGGCGCCATCTTGTGCATGGGCGTCGCCACGGCCAACTCGATCCTGGTGGTGAGCTTCTGCCGTGAGCGCCTGGCCGAACATGGCGACGCGTTGAAAGCCGCCATGGAGGCCGGTTACACACGCTTCCGTCCGGTGTGCATGACCGCCCTGGCGATGATCATCGGCATGCTGCCGCTGGCGATTTCCGAGGAGCAGAACGCCCCGCTCGGGCGCGCCGTCATCGGCGGCTTGATCTTCGCCACCCTCGCCACTTTGTTGTTTGTTCCCGTGGTCTTCAGCCTGGTCCACGGTCGTCAGCCTACTCGCGCAGTTGCAGGAGAAACCCCACATGTCGTCTGATCACAAACCCTCGCGCAAGCGTCTGATGCTCATGGGTGTCGGCGGCCTGACCCTGGCCGCCCTGTTGGTCGCCAACGGCCTGCATGCCCGCACGCTGCACGAACAATCGGTCACGGCCTGGACTGAAACCGCCGCCATCCCGCAGGTGATGGTGTTCCAGCCCAAGCAGAACGTCGCCGGCGATACCCTGCGCCTGCCTGCGCACCTTGAAGCCTGGAGCAAGGCACCGATTCATGCCCGGGTCAGTGGCTATTTGAAGGACTGGAAAGTGGATATCGGCAGTCAGGTCAAGGCCGGGCAGATCCTTGCCGAAATCGACAGCCCCGACCTCGACCAACAGTTGGCGCAGACCCATGCGCGCTTGATCCAGGAGCAGGCGAATGCACGCCTGGCCGCCACCACGGCGACACGCTGGCAAAACCTGCTGGCCAGTCATTCGGTGTCGCGCCAGGAAGCCGATGAAAAAACCTCCAACGCGGCGGCAGCCAAAGCCAATGCTGAAGCCGCCGCTGCCGACTATGCGCGCTTGTCGGCCCTGGAAAGCTACAAGACCCTCCGTGCGCCCTTCGCCGGCACCATCACCGCGCGAAACACCGATATCGGCCAGCTGATCAAGGCCGATACCGACAGCGACCCGGAACTGTTCAACATCGCCGACACGCATCAATTGCGCCTGTATGTGCCGGTGCCGCAGAACTACGCGGCCGTCATCCACCCAGGGCTTGAAGCCGAACTGACCGTGCCCGAGCATCCAGGCGAGCATTTCAAGGCGCGCCTGATCGGCGACTCCACCGCCATCGACCGCCGCTCCGGCACGTTGCTCGCGCAGTTCGTCGCCGACAACCCCAATGGCGAGTTGCTGCCCGGCGACTACGCCGAAGCCACCTTGCCGATTCCAGCCGACACCCATGGCGTGAGCATCCCGGCCAGCGCGTTGATCTTCCGTGCCCAAGGCACCCAAGTGGCGGTGCTGGATGCGCAGAATCATGTGCACCTGCAAGACATCCACATCGGCCTCGACCTGGGCGAACGCCTGGTCATCGACCAAGGTTTGAAACCCGCCGACCGTATCGTCGACAACCCGCCCGATGCCCTGCGCGAAGGCGACCCGGTGCAGTTGGCCGATGCCTCGGGAGGTGCGCATGCGCCCAAGGCTTAAACCTCTCGCAGCATTGATGCTGCTGGCGTTGCAGGGCTGCTCGATGGCGCCCGCCTACAAGGTGCCGTCGCTTGACCTGCCCGCGCATTACCGCGAACAGACCAGCGACGGCCCTTGGCACAGCGCGCAACCGTCCGACCAAATGGCCCCCGAATGGTGGACGCTCTACCACGACGCGCGCCTGAATGACCTGCAACAGCAACTGCTCCGGGCCAACCCGGACCTGGCGGCGGCGCTGGCGCACTTCGATGCGTCCCAGGCGTATGCCAGCCAACTGCATGCCGGGCTGTTCCCGCAGATCACCGCCAGCGCGCAGCCGCTGCGCCAGCGGCAATCGGACTCGCGGCCGCTGCGGGGAACCACGCAGCCGTCGGTGTACAACAGCAATACGGCAGGCTTCTCGCTGAGTTACGACCTGGACCTGTGGGGAAAAATCCGTAACCAAGTCGCGGCCGGCGATGCCCAGGCGCAAGCCTCGGGTGACGATTTGGCGGTGGCGCGCCTGAGCTTGCAGCATCAGTTGGCAACCTTGTATGTGCAGCTCAATGGGCTGGACGCGCAGGCGCGGATTCTCGACCGTTCGCTGGATGACTTCAGCCAGGCACTGCAACTGACCCGCAGTCGGTATGAGGGCCAGATTGCTTCGGAGTTGGACCTGACCCGTGCGCAAAACCAGCTCGCCGAGGCCAAGGCGCAACGGGATGAAGTGCGCGGGCAACGCAACCTGACCGAGCATGCAATAGGCGAGTTGGTGGGTGTGGCGGCCAGTGACTTCACCCTGCCGCCGAGCCAGCAACTGATCGCGCTGCCGGGCATTCCCTCACAATTGCCGAGCCACCTGCTGCAACGCCGCCCCGACATCGCGGCGGCAGAGCGCCGGGTGTTCGCCGCCAACGCCAATATCGGCGTGGCCAAGGCGGCGTGGTACCCGGATTTCAGCCTGACCGGGCTGATTGGCGGGCAAACCCAGGGCGTTGGCAACTTGCTGTCCGCCGGTAATCGCTACTGGGCGTTGGGGCCGCTGGTGAACCTGCCGATCTTCGATGGCGGGCGCTTGAGCGCCAATGAACGCCAGGCCAAGGCCGAGTTTGAAGAAGCCTCGGCGCACTACCGCAGCCAGGTATTGAAGGCCGTGCGCGAGGTGGAAGACAACCTGGCGCAACTGCGGGATTTGCAGCTTGAGGCGCAGGATGAACAAGCGGCGGCGGATGCGGCGCAGCACACCCAATCGCTGGCGATGAACAGCTACCAGGCCGGGGCCGTGAGTTACCTGGACGTGGTGACGGCGCAGACGGCGGCGTTGCAGGCGCAGAGGACGTTGCAGGCGGTGCAGACACGGCAGTTGCAGGCGAGCGTGGGGTTGGTGACTGCGCTGGGCGGTGGGTGGCAACCTGGCGCCTGACACGGCGGGTCAGTCACATCACTATCAACTGAACGACTGCCATCGGGGGCAAGCCCCCTCCCACACGTGTCCGGTGCCGGACACATAATGTGTGAACACCGCAGAGCCAAGGTGGGAGGGGGCTTGCTCCCGATCGCGCCCTTCCAGACACATCCTGCCAAAAGTCCGCCCCTCACCCTGCGGCCCTCCAATCTAGCCTCTCTAGACGCATCTTGAGAGGGCCAGGGAATGGCAGAATTACCCGCGTCACACCGCCTGCGCATCGGACGCTTCAGCGAACCCAACCGTATCTACCTCATCACCACCAACACTCACGAACGCATTCCCATTTTCAGCAACTTCCACTTGGGTCGGCTGCTGGTCTGGCAATTTCGGCTGGCACAACACCAAGGGCTCGCGAACTCAATTGCGTGGGTGATCATGCCGGACCATTTCCATTGGATTATTGAGCTGAAAAAAGGCTCTCTTGCAGATCTGATGCGACAGGTAAAATCCAAGAGCACGCGGTCCGTTAATGGCGTGAGTGGTCGCAAGGGAAGACTCTGGCAGGAAAGCTTTCATGACCGCGCACTGCGCAAGGAGGATGATCTAGTGAAGATGGCGAGGTATGTAGTGGCCAATCCATTGAGAGCAGGTCTGGTGAAAAAGATCGGCGACTACCCATTGTGGGATGCCATCTGGATCTAACATCACACACTGTTCAAATGTGGGAGGGGGCTTGCCCCCGATAACAGGGTGACTGACCCACCGCTATCGGGGGCAAGCCCCCTCCCACATTTTTTCTACCGTATTTCAGGCGGCTAACTTGCCGCTGGCGATTGCGGCGGAAGCTGCCACCAT
Source organism: Pseudomonas fluorescens group sp. (assembly GCF_020093335.1). Taxonomy (NCBI): domain Bacteria; kingdom Pseudomonadati; phylum Pseudomonadota; class Gammaproteobacteria; order Pseudomonadales; family Pseudomonadaceae; genus Pseudomonas; species Pseudomonas fluorescens group sp. The sequence continues at coordinate 229,809 of NZ_JAIOKW010000006.1, forward strand.
TGCGCGTAATAGAACCGCACACCCAGCAGCCAGATCATCCGGTGCGGCATTCTCGATTTCGTTATGGCTGATGCCGCCTTCACAGGGCACAAAGATCATCCCCGCCGGACCCAGCTCTGCGACGAAGATCGCGTCGTGCCCTGCCCCGCTGACGATGTCCATGTTCGACAGGCCCAGGCCGTTCGCCGCATCGCGCACGGCGTCGACGCAGCCTTTGTCGAAATACAGCGGTGGGAAATCCGCCGTGGGCTCCATCTCAAAACTCAAGCCATGCTTGGCACAGGTTTCATCGATCACCTTGCGCACCTGGGCAATCATCGAGTCCAGCCGCGCCGGCTCAAGGTGACGGAAATCCAGGGTCATGCGCACTTCGCCAGGGATCACGTTGCGCGAGCCGGGATAGGCCTGCAGGCAACCCACCGTCCCACACGCATGGGGTTGATGACCCAGCGCTGCGGCATTCACCGCCGCCACCACTGCCGCCGCGCCGACCAGGGCGTCCTTGCGCAAATGCATCGGCGTCGGCCCCGCATGCGCTTCGACGCCGCGCAGTTTCAGGTCAAACCACTTCTGCCCCAGTGCGCCGAGCACCACGCCGATGGTTTTCTGCTCGTCCTCAAGAATGGGTCCCTGTTCGATATGCGCCTCGAAATACGCCCCCACTTTATGACCGCTGACGGGACGTGTGCCCGCATAACCAATCGCATTCAGTGCATCGCCGACGCTGACGCCGTCTACATCGACCTTGGCCAGGGTATCGGCCAGGGTGAATTTCTCGGCGAACACGCCGGAGCCCATCATGCACGGGGGGAAACGCGAGCCTTCCTCGTTGGTCCACACCACCACTTCCAGCGGCGCCTCGGTTTCGATCTTGAGGTCGTTGAGGGTACGCAGCACTTCCACGCCCGCCAGCACACCGAAGCAACCGTCGAACTTGCCACCGGTGGGCTGGGTGTCGATATGGCTGCCGGTCATCACCGGTGGCAGGTCAGGATTGCGGCCGGGGCGGCGCGCGAAGATGTTGCCGATACCGTCGATGGTGACGGTGCAACCGGCGTCCTCGCACCACTGCACAAACAGGTCGCGGGCCTTGCGGTCGAGGTCGGTCAGGGCCAGCCGACACACGCCGCCCTTGGGGGTGGCGCCGAGTCTGGCCAGGTCCATCAGGGATTGCCACAAGCGGTCGCGGTTGATGTGCTGATGGGTCGATTGCAGAACGTCGAGGGCAGCGTTCATGGGGATCTCCTCAGGCTGGTTTTTTATAAGTGGAACAGGTGGAACCCCCTCCCACATTTGGATTGCATTCCACTTCCGTTACAGCGGTGACTTAGCAGCGACCGGGCTGATACCACGCTTGGCATTCAAGCCGTAATACAGCAAGCCGCCCAGCGCCGAACCGGTGAACCAGCCATAGCTGTAGAACCAGCTGAACGCATCGCTGCCCAATGACAGCAAGGTCAGCACCACCGGCACGCCAAACGCGATAAAGCCACTCCAGTTCCACGCCGGGTACACGTCATCGCGGTACAGCCCGGCCAGGTCCAGTTGTTGTTTGCGGGTGATGAAGTAGTCCACCACCATGATCCCGGCAATCGGCCCCAACAGGCTTGAATAGCCGAGCAACCAGTTGGAATACACGGTTTCCAGGCTCACATCGGAAACGATCAGGCCAAGCTTTTTCAGCAGTTCATGGCCCATCAACGCCAACCCCACCAACCCGGTCAGGATCACGGCGGTGGTGCGGTTGATCAGCTTGGGCGCGATGTTCTGGAAGTCGTTGGTCGGCGACACGATGTTCGCCGCCGTGTTGGTGGACAGGGTAGCGACGATGATCAACGCCATCGCCACCGCCACCCACACCGGGCTCTGGATATGCCCGATCAGGGTGACGGGATCGGACACGCTGACGCCCACCAATTTCACCGAGGCGGCGGTCATGATCACGCCGAGGGCGGCGAACAGGAACATGGTCAGCGGCAGGCCGAAAATCTGCCCGAGAATCTGGTCCTTCTGGCTTTTTGCGTAGCGGCTGAAGTCGGGAATATTCAGCGACAAGGTGGCCCAGAAACCCACCATCGCGGTGAGGCCGGCCATGAAGTAACCGGTGAGGCTCGCGCCCTCCGGACGCTTGGGCGGGATCGCCATCAATTCGCTGATCGACACGTTAGGCATTGCCCACACCAACAGGCCGATCCCCACCGCCACCAGCAACGGCGCCGACAACGTTTCAAGGCGCTTGATCGATTCGGCGCCGCGCAGCACCACCCACAAATTCAGGCACCAGAAAATCATGAAGCCAATCACTTCACCCGTACCGCCGAGGGACTTCCAGCCGTCGAAAATCGAGCCCAGGAACAGGTGAATCGCCAGCCCGCCAAACATCGTCTGGATACCAAACCACCCGCACGCCACCAGCGCCCGGATCAGGCACGGCACGTTGGAACCGAGGATGCCGAACGATGAGCGCAACAACACTGGGAACGGTATGCCGTACTTGGTGCCGGGGAAGGCGTTGAGGGTCAGCGGGATCAGCACCACGATGTTGGCCAGCAAAATCGCCATCAGCGCCTCGCCCACCGACAAGCCGAAATACGCGGTGAGCACCCCGCCCAAGGTATACGTGGGCACGCAGATCGACATGCCGACCCACAGCGCGGTGATGTGCCACTTGTTCCAAGTGCGTTCATGCACCTTGGTCGGTGCCATGTCGTGGTTGTAGCGCGGGCTGTCGAGGACGTCGGGGCCGGCGTCGAGTTCGTACAGGCCGTTGCGTTCAATGACTTGCGATCTGTTCTGTTGCATGGCCGCTCCACGGTTTTTTCGAATTATTGTTGCTCATCCAACGCGCTGCGCCGGATGGCCGGAGTACCTCATAAACAACATGACATCACGGACCCGGCCAGCCGCCACTGCACTCAATAACCGTGCCGACTACGGCCCTCGAACCCGTACCGCTTATATAACTGGCTGATGTTAATCAGCTTTCCGATTGAGCCCGCGGTACTTGCCACGTTACTCAGGCTAAATAATGCGTAAGTTGCCCGAACCCTCCGGACTCAATCTGGTGCAACACAATTATTTTTATTAACTGTCTTCGTCAAGAGGCATCTCTCAAGCGTCTGATTTGCAATAAGAAATGTTGCTCAATTTGCGAACCTGTCAAGTGCGTCAAAATGGTGAGCGGCCGCCACATTTTGGTGATTTATAAATTTTTAACTTATAAATCAATAAATTAAACACGCTATAAGCTTATAAAAAATCTTCTTGCTCAATCGAAAAACTCGGGCTAGTTTCTATTCCTGTCACCGATGACAGGAATTAACCGACCATCGGTAAGCAGCATTACAACACTTAGAACTGGCACAAGCCGGTCAAGCCTGTGAGGAACTCGACATGTCGCTGTTGATCCGTGGCGCCACCGTTATTACCCATGATGAAAGTTACCGCGCCGATGTGTTATGCGCAGGCGGTCTAATTCGCGCCATTGGCACGAACCTGAACGTTCCCGCCGGCACTGAGATACTCGATGGCAGCGGTCAATATTTGATGCCCGGCGGCATCGACCCCCACACCCACATGCAACTGCCCTTCATGGGCACCGTGGCCAGTGAAGACTTTTTCAGTGGCACGGCAGCAGGCCTGGCGGGGGGCACTACGTCGATCATCGACTTTGTGATCCCCAACCCGCAGCAATCCTTGATGGACGCGTTTCACCAGTGGCGCGGCTGGGCGGAAAAATCCGCGTCCGACTATGGCTTCCATGTGGCGATTACCTGGTGGAGCGAGCAGGTGCGCGAGGAAATGGCCGAGCTGGTCAGCCACCATGGCATCAACAGCTTCAAGCATTTCATGGCCTACAAAAACGCGATCATGGCGGCGGACGACACCCTGGTCGCCAGCTTCGAGCGTTGCCTGGAATTGGGCGCGGTGCCCACCGTGCATGCCGAGAACGGCGAGCTGGTGTACCACCTGCAACGCAAGCTGATGGCCCAGGGCATCACCGGGCCGGAAGCACACCCGCTGTCGCGCCCATCCCAGGTTGAAGGTGAAGCGGCCAGCCGCGCGATCCGCATCGCCGAGACTATCGGCACGCCGCTGTACCTGGTGCACGTGTCGACCAAAGAAGCGCTGGATGAGATCACCTATGCGCGCAGCAAGGGCCAACCGGTGTATGGCGAAGTCCTCGCTGGCCACCTGCTGCTGGACGACAGCGTCTACCAACACCCCGACTGGCAAACCGCCGCCGGCTACGTGATGAGCCCGCCGTTCCGCCCGCGCGGGCATCAGGAGGCGCTGTGGCATGGCCTGCAATCCGGCAACCTGCACACCACCGCCACCGACCATTGCTGCTTCTGCGCCGAGCAAAAAGCCGCCGGCCGAGACGACTTCAGCAAGATCCCCAACGGCACCGCCGGCATCGAAGACCGCATGGCGCTGCTGTGGGACGAAGGCGTCAACACCGGGCGCCTGTCGATGCAGGAGTTCGTCGCGCTGACCTCCACCAACACCGCGAAGATCTTCAACCTCTACCCGCGCAAAGGCGCGATCCGCGTGGGTGCGGATGCCGACCTGGTGTTGTGGGACCCCGAGGGTACACGGACCATTTCCGCCAAGACCCATCATCAGCAGGTCGACTTCAATATCTTCGAAGGCAAGACCGTGCGCGGTGTGCCGAGCCACACCATCAGCCAGGGCAAGCTGGTCTGGGCCGATGGCGACCTGAGGGCCGAGCGCGGTGCGGGGCGGTATGTGGAGCGGCCGGCGTACCCGGCGGTGTTTGAGCAGTTGAGCAAGCGGGCAGCGCATTCCAAGCCGGTTGCTGTGAACCGCTGAGACCGCTATCGGGAGCAAGCGCCCTCCCACCCAATGTGGGAGGGGGCTTGCTCCCGATGAGGCCAGTACAGGCAACACAAAAACCACTGCCCATCAGAGGCAGCACCTCAATAACCGTGAGGCCACCACCGTGATCCAGACCCTGACCCACCTCCCCCATCCCGTTGAGGATGGAGCCACCCTCGCCAGCCATTTCACCGACCTGGCACCGCCCCTCAACGCACGCCAGGCACAATTGGAAGCCTCGCGCTGCCTGTATTGCTACGACGCGCCGTGCGTGAACGCGTGCCCCAGCGAGATCGACATCCCCTCGTTCATCCGCAACATCCACACCGAAAACGTGCAAGGTGCCGCGCAGAAAATCCTCTCGGCCAACATCCTCGGCGGCAGCTGCGCGCGGGTGTGCCCCACCGAGATCCTGTGCCAGCAGGCCTGCGTGCGCAATAACGCCGAAGAATGCGCCCCGGTGCTGATCGGCCTGCTGCAACGCTATGCCATCGACAACGCGCACTTCAGCGAACACCCCTTCCAGCGCGCCGCCCCCACCGGCAAGCGCATCGCCGTGGTCGGCGCCGGGCCTGCGGGTTTGGCCTGCGCCCATCGCGCCGCCCTGCACGGCCATGACGTGGTGATTTTCGAAGCGCGGGAAAAGGCTGGCGGCCTGAATGAATACGGAATCGCCAAGTACAAACTGGTGGACGACTTCGCCCAGAAAGAGCTGGATTTCCTCCTGCAGATCGGCGGCATCGAGATCCGCCACGGCCAGCGCCTGGGGGACACTCTCACCCTCAGCGAACTGCATCAGCAATTCGATTCGGTATTCCTGGGGCTCGGCCTGGCCGCGAGCAAACAGCTGGGCCTGCCCCACGAGGACGCCCCCGGCCTGCTCGCCGCCACCGACTACATCCGCGAACTGCGCCAGGCCGATGACCTCACACAACTGCCCCTGGCCGACCGCTGCATCGTGCTCGGTGCCGGCAATACCGCCATCGACATGGCCGTGCAAATGGCCCGCCTCGGCGCCCGCGACGTCAACCTCGTCTACCGTCGAGGCCTGGCCGACATGGGCGCGACCCACCATGAACAGGACATCGCCAAGGCCAACCAAGTGCGCCTGCTGACGTGGGCCCAACCCGAAGAAGTGCTGTTGGACGATCAGGGCCATGTGCGCGGCATGCGTTTCGCCCGCACGCGCCTGGACAACGGCCGCCTGCAACCCACCGGCGAAACCTTCGAACTGGCTGCCGATGCGATCTTCAAGGCCATCGGCCAGGGTTTTGACAGCGAGGCACTGCACGATCCGCTGGCACAACAGCTGCACCGCGTGGGCGAGCGGATCTTCGTCGACGAGCAGCTGCGCACCAGTATTCCCGGGGTTTACGCCGGTGGCGACTGCGTCAGCCTCGGCCAGGACCTCACCGTGCAGGCCGTGCAACATGGCAAGCTGGCCGCCGAAGCCATGCACGCCCAACTCATGCTGAATGTGGAGGCTGCATAATGGCCGATCTCTCGATTGTATTCGCCGGTATCAAGGCCCCCAACCCGTTCTGGCTGGCCTCCGCGCCGCCCACCGACAAAGCCTACAATGTGGTTCGCGCGTTTGAAGCAGGCTGGGGCGGCGTGGTGTGGAAAACCCTGGGTGAAGACCCGGCGGCGGTCAACGTGTCCTCCCGCTACTCGGCGCACTATGGCGCCAACCGCGAAGTGCTGGGCATCAACAATATCGAGTTGATCACCGACCGCTCGCTGGAGATCAACCTGCGGGAAATCACCCAGGTAAAAAAGGACTGGCCGGATCGAGCGCTGATCGTGTCGCTGATGGTGCCGTGCGTTGAGGAGTCCTGGAAAAACATCCTGCCGCGGGTGGAAGCCACCGGTTGCGACGGTATCGAACTGAACTTCGGTTGCCCCCACGGCATGCCCGAACGTGGCATGGGCGCGGCGGTGGGCCAGGTGCCGGAGTATGTGGAACAGGTGACGCGCTGGTGCAAGACGTATTGCTCGCTGCCGGTGATCGTCAAGCTCACGCCGAACATCACCGACATCCGCGTCGCGGCGCGGGCGGCGTATCGCGGGGGGGCCGACGCGGTGTCGCTGATCAACACCATCAACTCCATCACCAGCGTGGACCTGGAACGCATGGTCGCCCTGCCGATGGTCGGCACTCAGAGCACCCACGGCGGCTACTGCGGTTCAGCGGTGAAGCCGATTGCGCTGAACATGGTCGCCGAAATCGCCCGTGACCCGCAAACACAAGGCCTGCCGATCTGCGGCATCGGCGGTATCGGCAACTGGCGCGACGCGGCTGAATTCGTCGCCCTGGGCTGCGGCGCGGTGCAGGTGTGCACGGCGGCGATGCTGCATGGGTTTCGGATCGTGGACGAGATGAAGGACGGGCTGTCGCGGTGGATGGACAGTCAGGGTTACACCAGCCTGCAGGAATTTTCCGGCCGTGCGGTGGGCAATACGACGGATTGGAAGTACCTGGATATCAACTATCAGGTGATTGCGAAGATTGATCAGGAAGCCTGCATTGGTTGTGGGCGTTGCCATATCGCCTGCGAGGATACGTCGCACCAGGCGATCGCAAGCTTGAAGCAGGCGGATGGCACGCATCAATACGAAGTGATTGATGATGAGTGTGTGGGCTGCAACCTGTGCCAGATCACCTGTCCGGTGGCGGACTGTATCGAGATGGTGCCCATCGACACGGGCAAGCCGTTCTTGAATTGGACGCAGGATCCGAGGAATCCTTACCGGGAGGCTGTGTAGGCCTTTAGACCGCCATCGGGGGCAAGCCCCCTCCCACATTCGACCGCATTCTTTCAGGTGAAATGCAGTCAGGTGTGGGAGGGGGCTTGCCCCCGATGAGGCCCTCAGCCCCAACAAAGATCAAGGCTCCAACCCAATCCCGCGCAAAATCACGCCCGTCACCGTCTGTATTGCCCTCTCGAACTGCATGTCCGACAACGGCTGGTGATCATTCAGGATCTTCACCTGATGATCAAAGTCGGCGTAGTGCTGTGTCGAGGCCCAGATCATGTACAGCAGGCTCGACGGCTCCACCGGGAGGATGCGTTTGTCTTCCACCCACTGGCGAATTTTCGCTTCCTTCATCTTGGCCCAGTCGTACAGGCTTTCATCCAGCGCCTCGCCGAGCGTCGGCGCGCCATGGATGATTTCGTTGGCCCAGACTTTCGAGCCATACGGCCGCGTACGCGAGCGCTGCATTTTGGCGCGGATATAACTGCTGAGCACCACCCGTGGGTCATCGAAGGTTTCGAAGCTCAGGGCGTCCTGTTTCCACACTTCCAGCAGGTCGAACAGCACGGCGCTGTAAAGCTCGCTCTTGGTGGTGAAGTAGTAATGCAGGTTGGAGCGCGGCAGTTGCACTTCTTGCGCGATATCGGCCATGGCGGTGCTGCCATAGCCCTTTTCGGCGAAGATTTTCTCCGCCGCCAAAAGGATTTTCTCGACGTTGACCCGACGAATTCCGATCTTGTGATTGCCCATAAGGGCTCCCTGACGACGACATGCCCCAAAGACTACCATCCGCTCTAGATCGGGGCGACAAGCGAAGTCGAAACTTCGTACACTCCCGGCTCCTATCCATTGATTGGTATTGCCCAATGTTGATCAAGAAAGCCCTGACTGCCGTCGCCCTGCTCGCCTCCCTGCTGGGCGCCTCAGCCGCATTTGCCCATGCCCACTTGAAAAGCGCTACCCCTGCCGCCGACAGCACCGTCGCCGCCCCTGCCGACCTGCGCCTGACCTTCAGCGAGGGCGTCGAAGCCACGTTCACCAAGGTGTCCCTGAGCAAGGACGGTACCGAAGTCGCCATCAAGGGCCTGGAAACCCCGGACGCCGACAAGAAAACCCTGGTGGTCACGCCGGCCGCCCCTCTTGCCGCCGGGAACTACAAAGTGGTGTGGAACGCGGTGTCGGTCGACACCCATAAGAGCAACGGCGAATACAGCTTCAAGGTCGGCCAATAACCCATGGCGACGCTGCTGGTGCTGTGCCGTTTCCTGCATTTCATCGTCGTGTTGCTGATGTTCGGGGCCTGCGTATTCAGGCCCTGGCTGCTGGGCGCTGAACCGCAGCCGGCGCTGGACCGGCAGTTGCTGCGCATCACGCGCGCCCTGGCCTGGCTCGGGCTGATCTCTGGCGTGGCGTGGTTGATACTGATCACCGCCAGCATGGCCGGCAGTTGGGACGCGGCACTGCAACCAGCCACCGTGCAATTGGTGTTGGGCAAGACGTTTTTTGGCCAGGTCTGGGCCTGGCATTTATTGCTCAACCTGTTGCTGGTAATGGTGCTGATCAGACCCTGGGCGGCGCTGCGCCTGCCCTTGATCGCGCTGCTGCTGGCAACCCTCGCTCCCGTCGGCCATGGCGCGATGCTCGATGGCCTGAGCGGGCAATTGCTGATCCTCAACCAGGTGGTGCATTTGGTCTGCGTCGGCGCCTGGCTCGGCGGGTTGTTGGTGCTGGTGCTGATCCTCCGGCAGCCGCAACGCTTCGCGCTGGAACCGATCCTGCGGCGCTTCAGCGGTGTGGGTTATGGGCTGGTAACGGGCTTGCTGATGACCGGGCTGATCAATGTGCGCGTGCTCACCGGGCAGCTGTGGCCCACACCGCTGTTCGATGGGTTTGCGCTGATCTTGCTGATCAAGGTGATGTTGGTGCTGGGCATGCTGGCGCTGGCGTTGCTGAATCGTTTGCGCCTGGAGCGTTGTGACGAGCGACTGGGCAGTTTGAAGTCCAGCGTGATGCTGGAATGGTTACTAGGTGTTTCAGCGGTGGCGGCCGTTTCCCTGCTGGGTACGTTGCCGCCCATGGTTCTGGCCGGCTGATTCCCCCCGCCCACCTTGACCCTGCCCACTTTTGACCAACGTCGAGGCAGTCATCCTATAACTTCCAGTTGACAAGCCCTGAAAACCCCGCAAATATCCCGCTCGATGTTGTACGACGACGTATAACAAATAATAAAAACAACAAACGAAAGGGAGCTCCACCGTGAGTCAATTCGCCCGCAATTCGTCCTCGTGTATCGGCCTCATCGCGCTCGGCAGCCTGGCGTTCACCCTCCCCCCCAGCGTCCACGCCGAAGGTTTTATCGATGACGCCAAGGCCACGCTCAACCTGCGCAACGCCTACTTCAACCGCAACTTCACCAACCCGACCAACCCTCAGGGCAAGGCCGAAGAGTGGACGCAGAGCTTCATTCTCGATGCGAAGTCCGGCTTCACCCAGGGCACCGTAGGTTTCGGGATTGATGTGCTGGGCCTGTATTCACAAAAGCTGGATGGCGGCAAAGGCACTGGCGGTACTCAACTGCTGCCGATCCACGACGACGGCCGCCCTGCCGATAACTTCGGGCGCCTGGGCGTGGCGCTGAAGACAAAACTGTCGAAGACCGAATTGAAGGTCGGCGAATGGATGCCGGTACTGCCGATCCTGCGCTCCGACGATGGCCGCTCACTGCCCCAGACCTTTCGTGGCGGCCAGGTCACCTCCAACGAGATCGCCGGCCTGACGCTCTATGGCGGCCAGTTTCGCGGCAACAGCCCGCGCAACGACGCGAGCATGGAAGACATGTTCATGAACGGCAGGGCCGCGTTTACCTCCGACCGCTTCAACTTCGGCGGCGGCGAATACACCTTCAACGACAAGCGCACCCAGGTCGGCCTGTGGTACGCCGAATTGACCGATATCTACCAGCAGCAATACTTCAACCTCACCCACAGCCAGCCGGTGGGCGACTGGACCCTGGGCGCCAATCTCGGCTTCTTCAACGGCAAGGAAGATGGCAGCGCCCTGGCCGGCGACCTCGATAACAAGACCGCCTTCGCCCTGCTTTCGGCCAAATACAACGGTCACACCTTCTACGTGGGCTTGCAGAAACTCACCGGCGACAGCGCCTGGATGCGCATCAACGGCACCAGCGGCGGTACCCTGGCCAACGACAGCTACAACGCCAGCTACGACAACGCCAAGGAAAAATCCTGGCAGTTGCGTCACGACTTCAACTTCGTGGTGCTCGGCGTGCCGGGGCTGACCCTGATGAACCGCTATATCAGCGGCAGCAATGTGCACACCGGCGCGATCACCGATGGCAAGGAATGGGGCCGTGAGTCGGAACTGGCCTACACGGTGCAGAGCGGTGCGCTGAAGAACCTCAACGTGAAGTGGCGCAACTCGACCATGCGTCGGGATTTCAGCAACAACGAGTTTGATGAGAACCGGATCTTTATCAGCTATCCGATCTCGTTGCTCTAGCCCCTGGAATACTTGTAGTGAGCGGGCTTGCCCCGCGCTGGGCTGCGAAGCAGCCCCAATAGGTCTATGCGTTTTATCAGGTCGTTCTCGGCGTCTGGTTTTAGGACTGCTTCGCAGCCCAGCGCGGGGCAAGCCCGCTCACTACAGGAAGAACGTTGACAACCTGGGGGATCACTCACAATACTTCGACATAGTCATACGACAACCTACAACAAAAATTTGGAATCCCCATGACCACGACCACCCCCGCTCCCTTCAACCGCCTACTGCTCACCGGCGCCGCCGGCGGCCTGGGCAAAGTCCTGCGTGAACGCCTGCGTCCTTACGCCCACGTGCTGCGCCTGTCCGACATCGCCAACATGGCTCCGGCTGCCGACGCGTCCGAAGAAGTGCACACCTGCGACCTCGCCGACAAACACGCGGTGCACCAGTTGGTGGAAGGTGTCGATGCGATCCTGCACTTTGGCGGCGTTTCGGTTGAGCGTTCGTTCGAAGAAGTCCTCGGCGCCAATATCAGCGGCATTTTCCATATCTACGAGGCCGCCCGCCGCCACGGTGTGAAGCGCGTGATTTTTGCCAGCTCCAACCATGTCATCGGCTTCTATAAACAAGGCGAGAAAATCGACGCCCACTCCCCTCGCCGGCCGGACAGCTACTACGGCCTGTCCAAGTCCTACGGCGAAGACATGGCGAGCTTCTACTTCGACCGCTATGGCATCGAGACCGTCAGTATCCGCATCGGCTCATCGTTCCCGGAACCGCAGAACCGTCGGATGATGCACACCTGGCTGAGCTTCGACGACCTCACTCAACTGCTCGAGCGCGCGCTGTACACGCCAAACGTCGGCCACACCGTGGTCTACGGCATGTCGGATAACCTCGACACTTGGTGGGACAACCGCTACGCCGCACACCTGGGCTATGCCCCCAAAGACAGTTCCGAAGTCTTCCGCGCGCAGGTCGAAACCCAGCCACCGGTCGCCGCCGACGACCCGGCCAAGGTTTATCAGGGCGGTGCGTTCTGCGCCGCTGGGCCATTCGGTGACTGAGCGCACAACAACCCAAGGGAATGAGTTGCCATGAACGCTGAATTGATTGTCGACGCCCGCAATGCCGTGGGCGAATGCCCGGTGTGGGTGCCGGAGGAAAACGCCCTGTACTGGGTGGATATTCCCAACGGTGGCCTGCAACGCTGGAGCGCCGACACCGGCCACGTTGCCGCCTGGACTGCCCCGCAGATGCTCGCCTGTATCGCCCGCACCGACGCGGGCAACTGGGTCGCGGGGATGGAAACCGGCTTCTTCCAACTCACACCGCACAACGACGGCAGCCTCGACACCACGTCTCTGGCGAGCGTCAAACACCCACGCCCGGACATGCGCCTCAACGACGGCCGCTGTGATCGCCAAGGCCGTTTCTGGGCCGGTAGCATGGTGCTGAACATGGGCGCGAACGCAGCCGAAGGCATCCTCTATCGCTATGCATCGGGTTCATTGCCCCATGCCCAGTTGAACGGTTTCATCACCCTCAACGGCCTGGCCTTCAGCCCCGATGGCCGCACGATGTACGCCTCGGATTCACACCCGCTGGTGCAACAGATCTGGGCCTTCGATTACGACATCGAGACCGGCACGCCGTCCAATCGCCGCGTGTTCGTGGACATGCATAAGCACCTCGGCCGACCCGACGGCGCCGCCGTGGATGCCGATGGCTGCTACTGGATCTGCGCCAACGACGCCGGGCTCATCCACCGCTTCACCCCCGAGGGGCGTCTCGACCGTTCCCTCACCGTACCGGTGAAAAAACCCACCATGTGCGCCTTTGGCGGCAGTCGCCTGGACACCCTGTACGTCACCTCGATCCGTGACGACCAGAGTGAGCAGTCGCTGGCCGGCGGCGTATTCGCCCTCAATCCTGGCATCACCGGTTTACCCGAGCCCACGTTCACCCTCTAGCTGCATCGCTGTGCCTTGAATACAACAATAACAAGACTGGAGACGTACCCCATGGACTTCAAACGCACCTTGCTCGCCGCTGCATGCTTCGCCCTGAGCAGCGCCGCCCACGCGCTGGAAATCAAATTCGCCGACATCCACCCCGCCGGCTACCCCACCGTCGTGGCCGAAGAAAACATGGGCAAAGCCCTGACCAAGGAAAGCAACGGCGAACTGACCTTCAAATACTTCCCTGGCGGTGTGCTGGGCTCCGAGAAAGAAGTGGTCGAGCAGGCCCAGGTCGGCGCCGTGCAGATGACCCGCGTCAGCCTCGGTATCGTCGGCCCGGTGGTCCCGGACGTGAACGTCTTCAACTTGCCGTTCGTGTTCCGTGACCAGGCCCATATGCGCAAGGTCATCGACGGCGAGATCGGCGACGAGATCCTCGCCAAGATCACCAACTCCGAATTCGGCCTGGTCGCCCTGGCCTGGATGGACGGCGGCACGCGCAACCTCTACACCAAGAAGCCGGTGCGCAAGATCGAAGACCTGAAGGGCATGAAGATCCGCGTGCAAGGCAACCCGCTGTTCATCGACGCCTTTAATGCCATGGGCGCCAACGGCATCGCCATGGACACCGGCGAGATCTTCAGCGCCCTGCAGACCGGCGTGATCGACGGTGCGGAAAACAACCCCCCCACCCTGCTGGAACACAACCACTTCCAGAATGCCAAGTACTACACCCTCACCGAGCACTTGATCCTGCCGGAACCCATCGTGATGTCGAAAATCACCTGGAACAAACTCACCCCCGCGCAACAGGACATGGTGAAAAAAGCCGCCAAGGCCGCCCAGGCTGACGAGCGCGTGCTGTGGGACGCCAAGTCCGCCAGCAGTGAGGAAAAACTCAAAAAGGCCGGTGTCGAGTTCATCACCGTCGACAAAAAACCCTTCTATGACGCCACCGCAGCGGTACGTGATAAGTACGGCGCACCCTACGCCGACATCATCGAGCGTATCAACGCCGTTCAGTAACCTCCCTTCCCCCTAGCAAGGCCCGGTGCGGCCCATGCGGACGCGCCCGGTTACGGTGAACGCCATGAAGAATTTACTGCTGCGCATCAACGACCGCATCTACATGACCTGCATCTGGGTCGCCGGCCTCTCGGTACTCGGGGTCGCACTGATCATCCCCTGGGGCATCTTCGCCCGCTATATCCTCGGCACCGGCTCGAGTTGGCCGGAACCTACCGCCATCCTGCTGATGCTGGTGTTCACCTTTGTCGGCGCGGCCGCCAGTTACCGCGCGGGGGCCCACATGTCGGTGGCGGTAGTGACCGACCGCCTCGCACCGCGCCAACGCCAAGTGGTCGGCGTCGTCTCACAACTGTTGATGGCCATCATCTGCCTGTTCATGACCGTCTGGGGCTCCAAGCTGTGCCTGTCCACCTGGAACCAGTTCATGAGCGCCATCCCCACCCTGCGCGTGGGCATCACCTATATGCCGATTCCCATTGGCGGCCTGCTGACGCTGATCTTTGTCGTGGAAAAACTCCTGCTCGGTGACCAGAGCAATCGTCGGGTCGTGCGTTTCGATCTGGTTGAAGAAAGCGAAGGGGCCGCCTGATATGGACGCATTGATTCTGTTGGGCAGTTTTATCGCCTTGATCCTGATCGGCATGCCCGTGGCCTATGCCCTCGGGCTGTCGGCGCTGATCGGCGCGTGGTGGATCGACATTCCGTTCCAGGCCCTGATGATTCAGGTGGCCGGCGGGGTGAACAAGTTTTCGCTGATGGCGATTCCGTTCTTTGTGCTGGCCGGGGCGATCATGGCCGAAGGTGGCATGTCGCGGCGGCTGGTGGCGTTTGCCGGGGTGCTGGTGGGCTTTGTGCGGGGCGGCCTGTCCTTGGTGAATATCATGGCCTCGACGTTTTTCGGCGCGATTTCCGGTTCGTCGGTGGCGGACACCGCCTCGGTCGGTTCGGTGCTGATTCCGGAAATGGAACGCCGCGGGTATCCCCGTGAGTTCGCCACGGCCGTGACCGTCAGCGGTTCGGTGCAGGCGCTGCTGACCCCGCCCAGCCATAACTCGGTGCTTTACTCCCTCGCGGCGGGCGGCACGGTGTCGATCGCCTCGCTGTTCATGGCCGGCGTGGTACCGGGCCTGCTGATGAGCGCCTGCCTGATGGTGCTGTGCCTGATCTTCGCGAAGAAGCGCAATTACCCCAAGGGCGACGTCATCCCCTTGAAGCAAGCGCTGAAGATCGCCGCCGACGCACTCTGGGGCCTGATGGCCATGGTGATCATCCTCGGCGGCATCCTCTCGGGCATCTTCACCGCCACCGAGTCCGCCGCGATTGCCGTGCTCTGGGCGTTCTTCGTGACCATGTTCATCTACCGTGACTATAAGTGGCGGGAGCTGCCCAAGCTGATGCACCGCACGGTGCGCACCATTTCCATCGTGATGATCCTGATCGCCTTTGCCGCCAGCTTCGGCTACATCATGACCCTGATGCAGATCCCGGCGAAGATCACCACGATGTTCCTGACCCTGTCGGACAACCGCTACGTGATCCTGATGTGCATCAACGTCATGTTGTTGTTGCTCGGCACGGTGATGGACATGGCGCCATTGATCTTGATCCTCACACCGATCCTGCTGCCGGTGGTGCTCGGCCTCGGCGTCGACCCGGTGCACTTCGGCATGATCATGCTGGTCAACCTCGGCATTGGCTTGATTACGCCGCCGGTGGGTGCCGTGTTGTTCGTGGGGGCGGCAGTGGGCAAGGTCAGTATCGAGAAAACCGTGAAGGCGCTGCTGCCGTTCTATGGGGTGCTGTTCCTGATCCTGATGGCCGTGACCTACATTCCGGCGCTGTCGCTGTGGCTGCCCAGCGTGGTGCTGTGATGATGATTGAACTTGAAGACAACCTGACCCACCTCACGGTGAATCCGGCCGTGGGCGGCAGCCTCGTCAATTGGACGGTGCGCGCCACCGGGCAGCCGTTGCTGCGCCATAACGATGAGCAGGCGATCCTCACCGGTTTGCCGGGCAAGCTGGGGTGCTATCCGTTGGTGCCTTGGTCCAACCGCATTGCCCACGGCGGTTTCGATAACCCCGAGGGTTGGCTGGCACTCACGCCCAACAGCCTGACCGATCCGCTGCCGATTCACGGTTCGGCCTGGCAACAAGCGTGGCAGGTGGTTAGCCAGTCGGCGGATGAAGCCGTGCTGGAAGTGCGATGTGACACGCCGTTTGCCTATCGCGCCGAGCAGCGTATTCGCTTGAGCGATGGGGCCTTGCGTATCGAACTGCGGGTGACTCATCTGGCCGAAACAGCCGCATGGCATGGCGTGGGCTTGCACCCGTACTTTCCGCGTCGGCCGGGTACCCGGTTGCGGGCCAAGGCCGCACAGGTGTGGATGAGTGATGCGTCCAAGCTGCCGACGGGGTTGGCGCCGGTGCCGGGCGAGTGGGATTTCCAAGGATTGAAAAGCCTGCCCGAGGGCCTGGTGGACAATGGTTTTTGCCAGTGGGATGGGCAGTGCCGGATCGAGCAACCGGAGCTGGGTTATGCGCTGGAATGCCAGGCGAGCGGCGCGGATTACTTCCTGCTGTATTGCCCGCCGGGGTTGGGGTTCTTTTGCATCGAGCCGGTGAGCCATCCGGTGAATGCCCATCACCTGCCGGGGCGGCCCGGTTTGAAACTGCTGGAACAGGGCCAGTCAACCCACCTCACCTTCAACCTGAAATACATTCAAAATGTGGGAGAGGGCTTGCCCCCGATGGCGGTGAATCAGTAATACATTGGGTGGCTGAGGCACCGCTATCGGGGGCAAGCCCCCTCCCACAGTTTTGATTTGTGTTGTGTCAGTGATGTCAGGGTGGGCTGTTTTTCAGGCGGCCAGCGGTGTCGATGCTGACGACGACCGACAACCCCGGCCGCAACCGCTCGCTCTCGGCCTGGTCGGGATCCACCGTAATCCTCACCGGCACCCGCTGGGCGATCTTCACGAAGTTGCCGGTGGCGTTGTCTGCCTGCAACAGGCTGAACTCCGAGCCGGTGGCCGGGGAAATATGTTGCACCGTGCCGTGGAATTTGCGGTGGTTCAGGGCGTCGACCGTGAAGGTCACCGGCTGGCCGACCTGCACATTGTCCATCTGGGTTTCTTTCATATTGGCGATCACCCACAGCTGCTTGGGCACCAGCGCCATCAACTGCGCGCCGGAGTTGACGTAGGCCCCCAGGCGCACGCCAATCTGCCCCAACTGACCGTCACGCGGTGCGATGATGCGGGTGTTGGACAGGTCTATACGCGCCAGCTCCACCGCCGCCTCGGCACTCGCCACGGCCGCTTCCAGGGAACCGCGGTTGACGATCACCGTCTGCAGGTCCTGACGCGCGATTTCCAGGCTGGCCTGGGCCTGGGCCACCGCCGCGACGGTCTGCGCGTTGGCGGCACGGGTCACGTCCAGCTCGCGCTTGGACACCGAACCGTCACTGATCAACGCTTCATTGCGGCGCAAGTCGGCCGTGCTTTTGCGCGCCTGCGCCTGGCTGTCCACCAAGGCCGCCTGGCGTAACTGGATGGTGGCTTCGGCGCTGTTGCGCTGCTGCACCACATTCGCCAACGACGCCTTCTGCACCGCCAGTTGCGCCAGCGCCTGGTCGAGGCGCTGCTTGTAGATACGATCATCCAGGCGCACCAGCAGATCGCCTGCCTTCACGTACTGGAAATCCTGCACCGGCACGTCGAACACATAGCCGCTGAGCTGCGGACCGATAATCGTGACTTGCCCACGCACCAGCGCGTTTTCGGTGGTTTCCACCGCGCTGCTGAACGGCGGCAATTGCCAGGCATACAGCACAATCAGCACACCAACGATGGCAATCGCGGCAAAGCCCAGGGACGAGACGATGCGCACCCGCAAGGAGCGCGGCTCGGTCACCGTGGCCCCGGGAGGCGTGCTGCCTTCCGGCGTGGAAGCGATGGCGTTGGTGGTCGTGGTGGTGGAAGTCGGTTCGGTCATGAAGAAGCGCCGCTGGGTTGAACGGAAGGGGCTGCTGCCTGGGTGGTGCTCATCAGCCACAGACTGCGGATAAAGATCCAGATCATGGTCAGTATTGCGATGATCGCGATCAGCATGAAGACATCGTTGTAGGCCATCACGTTCGCTTCACGGGTCGCCGCCGTGGCCAGGCTGCGAATGCCCATCAAGTTGCGCAGCTCGGGGTCGGCGACAATGCCGCCGTAGGCCGAGCCGCCGCTCTGCACCCGCGCGGCCACACGCGGGTCGAGCAGGGTCAGGTGTTCGACGATCATGCTCGAATGATATTTCTCGCGCACGATCTGGAACGTCCCCAACAACGCCGCGCCGATCAGGCCGCCGAGGTTCTGGCAAATGCCGAACATCACCGAAAAACTCACCAGGTTGCGCGGGTTGGCCAGCACGTTCTTGGTGCCCAGCACCATGGTCGGCCCCAGGAAGAACGTCCCGCCGAAGCCTAGCAGGAACTGGCTGATATACAGGTTCTGCGGCCGGGTCAGGTTGCTGGAAAAGCTGTCCATCACCGACCCCGTGGCCATCAGCGCCAGGGAAATCACCAGCGGCATCAGCAAATGCGCCGGGTTGATGGTCAGGGCGCTGACCGCCAGCCCCGCAATCGCCCCGGCGAGCATCACCACATAGAGCGTGTGCATCTGCTGGTAGCTCATGTTCAACATCTGCATGAACCCCACGGCACCGGTGGACTGCTCGGACAGCACCATGCGAATCAGGATCACCGCCAGTGCCAGGCGAATCATCACGCCGCTGCCCAGCCAGCGGGTCATGAGCATCGGGTTGGCGCGGTTATGCTCGATGGCCAGGCCAGCCATGATCAGCACCAGGGAGCAGGCCGAGGCCACGCCGATCCACGGAGCCTCCAGCCACCAATCGATGCGGCCCAGGGACAGCACGGCGCAGAGCAACGCGACACCGGTAGCCAGGATGGCGAAGGTCAGGAAGTCGAGTTTTTCAAAGGTCTTGAAGCGGTCACCGGGCGGTAACTTGAGCAGGAATACACAGCCCAGGCAGATCAGCGCCATGCCCAGTTCGAACAGGTACAGCCCGCGCCATTCGGCGATTTGCAGCAAATCTTCGGAGAACAACCGCGCCAGCGGCAAGGCCAACTGCGCCGTGCCCAACCCCAGCACCAGCGACTTCAAGCGCCACTTGGCCGGGAAGGCCTGGATCATGTAGTACAAGCCCAATGAACTCAGCGCCGCCCCCACCATGCCGTGGGCCGCCCGCACCGCAATGGCGGAGTTGAGGTCGTTGACGAACAAGTGGCCGAAGGTCACCAGCGCATACAGCACCAGGAACACTTCGGTGAATGCGCGCAGGCCGAACTGCTGGCGAAACTTCACCAGCAGCAGGTTCATGCACACGTTGGTCATCACATAGGCGGCGGGGAGCCAGGCCATTTCAGCGGTGGTCGCGCCCAGTGCACCTTGCAGGTATTGCAGGTTGGCGATCACCAGCGCGTTACCCAGCCCGCCGGTAATTGCCACCAGCACCCCCACCATCGCGAACAACCAACGCTTATAGGTGGGGTGCAACGGCGTCGACGGCGAACCGGGCAGGCTGGGCCGCTCGTGGGGCTCCCAGGTGTGGGGGGTGTATGTGTTCATTCGATGACCTAGATGACCCGACGCAGGATGTCGGTAAAACCATTACTCAGGGAGTAGTAAACCTGAGGGGAGTTCATCTTGTCATTTCGAAGGAACAATGGGTCATCGAAGTAGACACACCGCCATCGGGGGCAAGCCCCCTCCCACATGGCATCTGCAGTGTATTGGGGACAACCTTTACACTGTCAGACCCAGCCGAGCCAGCTCCAGTAAGTGGCGGCAAACACCAGCATCAGCGCATAGCCGATCACCGTCACCAGAACCCCCACCTTGGCAAATTGCCGAGCCGTAAACGTCCCCGTTCCCAGGCACACCATATTCTGCGGCGCATTGATCGGCAGAATAAACCCATAACTCATCACAAACCCCAGCAGCATCGTCATCCCCAACCGACTGAACTCCCCCGGCAACGTCTGCAACACCGCAATCAGGATCGGCAACAACGCCGAGGTCAATGCCGTGGCACTGGCAAACCCCAAATGAATCACGATCAAAAACGCCCCAAGAATCGCAAACACCCCCAGCGGCCCAACCTGATCCAACCCCGTGTGAGCCACCACGGCAGCCCCCAACCACTGCCCCGCCTGGGTGGTAAGCAGCGCCGTCCCGAGGCTGATGCCCACCCCAAACACAATCACCGTGCCCCAAGGAATCCGCGACTGCACATCCTTCCACGTCATCACGCCGATGCCTGGCAGCAACAGAAACACCAACCCCGCGTACGTGGTCGAGGTGGTGTCAAAACTGTGCAAACGCCCTTCCGTGGCCCAAGCCAGCAGCAACAACACCGACACCGTCAACAGGCGCTTCTGCGGCCCCGTCATCGGCCCGATGTCCACCAGCGATTGCGCCACCGCCTCTTTACCGCCCGGGATGCTGTCGGTCTCCGGCGGCAACAATTTGAGCACCAGGAACAGCAACACCGCCGACATGATCAACGCCCACGGTGCCCCCGCAATCAGCCAGTCGATCCACGACACGCGCTGGCCGAGCATCTTGTCCATGAAGCCGACGGTCAGCAGGTTCTGCGCGGCGGCGGTCTGGATGCCGACGTTCCAGATGCTGGTGCCCTGGGCCACCACGATCATGATGCCGGCCGCGATGTTCGAGCGTCTGTCCACGCCAAACGCGGCGATCACGCCCATCATGATCGGCACCACGCAGGCACTGCGCGCCGTGGCGCTGGGCACAACGAGGCTGAGCAGAATGGTCACCGCAACCGCTCCGAGCAGGATGCGCCGGGTACTCGTGCCGATCCGGCTCAGCGTCACCAGGGCAATGCGCCGGTCCAGACCGGTATGCGTCATCGCGGCGGCGATGAACAACGCGCCCGCCACCAGCGCCAATGCCGGGTTGGAAAAACCGGTAAGCGCCATGCTGATGGCCGGGCTGGTGCCGATCAGATGGATAGGGTCTTGCACCGACGGCGCCGTGCCGAGCAGAAAAGCCATCAGCGAGGTGATCATGATCGCACTGGCCTCATAGGACACCGCCTCGGTGATCCACACCACCACGGCAAACGCGAGGATCGCCAGCATGCGGTGCCCAGCCACCGGTAAGTCAGCGGGCAGCGGCAACAGCAGCACCCCGGCCATCACCAGCACGGCGACTACCAGGCCCAGGGGAAATTTGAATGATGCGGCGGTTGTGGCGGGGGCGTTCATGGCGGGCTCCATCAGCCTTCAAATCAGGCCGCAAGCATGCCCTGGATTGCCACAGGCTGCGTTGACAGGTATCAACGCCTCAAGCCAAAAGCGGGCTCAATACGGCCCGCCACTCGCCGGGCTTGACGGTTTGTTCAACAACGGTGCTGGGCACTGGGTGGAGGACACGAGAGGATGAGCCGATCAGATGGCCGCTTTAACCACCATGCCAATAGCAACCAGTACACACAAACTGGCAAAACCCACCTGCAAGATACGCGCGGGAATCACCGAGCACAGGCGTCGGCCGGCCAGCATGCCGACGATGCTTGCGCCGATAAATACCCAGCCTATCGGTTCAATGCGGACACCGGCATGGAACGCACCGGCCACACCGATCAGCGAGAGCAGGCTGATCACCATCAAGGAGGTGGCGACGATGCCGCGCATCTGCACATCGGTGAGCTGCTTGAACGCCGGCACGATCAGGAACCCGCCGCCGACGCCCAGCAGGCCGGACACCGCTCCCGTCACCGCACCGAGGGCGGCCAGGGTTGCGCTGCACTTGGCGGTCCAGGCGAAGCGCCCGGTTTGCTGGTCGAGCATGCAGTTTTTCTGGGCCCAGGAGGCGGTGCCATGGTCACTCGGCCCGGCCTCGCGTTTTTCGCGCTGCAACATGCGCCAGGCCACCAGCACCATCAACGCGCTGAACAGGCCCATCAGCACGGGCTCCGGCAACTGGTGGGCAAAGAACACGCCCACTGGCGAAAACAACGCGCCAAGCAACGCGATCAGCAACGCAGCACGGTAGCGCACCAGGCCATGGCGCAAACCGTCAATCGCCCCCACCGCTGCCGCCGCGCCCACGGCGAGCAGCGACACCGGCGCCGCCTGGGTCATGCTCAACCCCAGGCCCAGCACCAGCGCCGGCACCCCGAGGATGCCGCCGCCCGCGCCGGTCAGGCCCATGACCAGGCCCATCAATAATCCCAACACACTGGCCAGCAGCATTCAGTCCACCTTGCTCAGGCGGGTCAGCCATTCGCGGCCCTTGAGCATGCCGTTCCAGTAGAACCACGGCAGCAAGGTGGCCTTGAGGAACCACATTGAGCGGCGCGCCTGGGTCGGGTCCAGGGGAAAGGTCGGCAGCAATTTGCCGCCATAGCCGAACTCGGCCAGCACCACCTTGCCCTTCTCCACCGTCAGCGGGCAGGAACCGTAGCCGTCGTACTTGAGCGGCAGCGGCGCCTGTTTGCGCAGGGCCAGCAGGTTTTCGGCGACCACCACGATTTGCTTGCGCGCCGCAGCGGCGGTCTTGGCATTGGTGGTGCCGCACACGTCGCCAAGGCCGAAGATATGCGGGTAACGCAGGTGTTGCAGGCTGTGGGGGTTTACTTCGCACCAGCCGGCGGCGTCAGCCAACGGGCTCTGGCGGATGAACTCCGGGGAAACTTGGGGTGGGACCACGTGAAGCATATCGAAGGATTTCTCTTCAACCGTCGCATTGCCTGCGGCGTCCTTCACTTCGAACCAGGCCTTGCGTGCCGGGCCATCAACCTTCACCAGGTTGGAATTGAACGCCAGGCGGGCAGCGTATTTTTCGATGTACTTCATCAGCGGCGGCACAAACGTCGCCACGCCGAACAGCGCGGCGCCGGCTAGGTTGAATTCGACGTCGATGTTTTTCAGAGCGCCCTGCTTGAGCCAGTGATCGCACGACAGGTACAGGGCTTTTTGCGGCGCCCCCGCGCATTTGATCGGCATGGCCGGCTGGGTAAAAATCGCCTTGCCGCCCTTGAGTTGCTGCACCAACTGCCACGTATAGGCCGCGTGCTGGTAACTATAGTTGGAGGTGACGCCATGCTGGCCAAGGGTGTCTTGCAGCCCTTCGATCTTCTCCCAGGCCAGGCGCAGGCCAGGGCACACGATGAGGTTGTTCCAGGTGACGCGTTGGCCGCTGTCGAGGACCAGCGTCTGTTCGTCCGGCAACAGTTCGGTGACGGCGGCCTGTACCCAGGTGACACCATTGGGCAGTACGTCGGCCAGCGGGCGGCGGGTCTTTTCCAGGTCGTAGGCGCCGCCGCCCACCAGGGTCCAGGCGGGCTGGTAGCAGTGGTGGTCGCTCGGCTCGATCAGGGTGATATTCAGGTGGGGGTCGCGCTTGAGCAGGCTGGCCAGCAGGCCGATCCCCGCCGAGCCGCCGCCGATGACTACGATATCGCCACTGATGGTAGGGCCCCAGTGTTGTTCGGTCATGGTCTATCGCCTTTTTAATTCGATGCACACAAGGAGCGTTGCCGTATGGCGTCACGTCCCGTTACAGGTCGATCCTTTGCCTCGGACCGTTTTTTTCCCTTAAGCTCGCAAGCCTATGTGGAAAACATCTCGAATGTAAGCCGCAATCCACTACAAGGACCGCCGCCATGCCCGCGTTGATACAAGCCTTTCTGGACGAGGCGTCGTCGACCTACACCTACGTCCTACACGAGGCAGATGATGGCCCCTGTGCCATCGTCGACTCGGTGCTCAACTACGACCCGGCCTCCGGGCGCACCGACACCCGCCAGGCCGACAAGGTGATCGCCTACGTGCGCGAACATCGCCTGCAGGTGCAATGGTTGCTCGAAACCCACGCCCATGCCGACCACCTCTCCGCCGCGCCTTACCTGCGCCGGACGCTGGGCGGCAAGATCGCGATTGGCCAGTCCATCAGCAAAGTGCAGGACGTGTTCAAGAACCTGTTCAACCTGGAATCGGAATTTCGCGTGGACGGCTCGCAGTTCGATCACTTGTTTGCGCCGGATGAGGTGTTTCATATCGGCTCTATCAAGGCCCAGGCCCTGCATGTGCCCGGGCATACCCCGGCGGACATGGCCTACCTGATCGACGACCGGCTGATCCTGGTGGGCGATACGCTGTTCATGCCCGACGTCGGCACGGCGCGCTGCGACTTCCCCGGCGGTGATGCGCGGCAGTTGTATGCATCGATGCGCAAGCTGCTGGCGTTTCCTTTGGAGACCGAGCTGTACGTGTGCCATGACTACCCGCCCGAAGGCCGTGAAGCAAAGTGCCTGACCACGGTGGCCGAGCAGCGCGCGGGGAATATCCATGTGCATGACGGAGTGGATGAAGCGGCGTTTGTCGCGATGCGCACCCAGCGTGATGCCGGGCTGGGGATGCCGACGCTGTTGCTGCCGGCGATCCAGGTGAATGTGCGGGCGGGGAATATGCCGCCTGCAGAGGAAAATGGGGTGACTTACCTGAAGATCCCCTTGAACCAACTGTGAAAGCGGGCAGGCGCGGCCTCCGTGCCGCGCCATGTTGCGCGGGTTGCGCAGGTTTTATCAGGCGACGGAGAACTTCGACACGATCTGCTTGAGGTCCACCGCCAGCCTTGACAGCTCTTGACTGGCAATCGAAGTCTGGCCGGCCGCCGAAGAACTCTGGATAGACAGGTCACGGATACTGATCAGGTTCTGGTCCACGGAGCGGGCTACATGGGCCTGCTCCTCGGACGCTGTCGCAATCAACAGGTTGCGTTCATTGATATCCGTGATGGCTTCGGTGATCTGTGTAATGGCCAGGCCCGCTTCATGGGCGATCTTCAAGGAATCCACCGCCTCGTTGCGGTTAAGCGCCATGGAGGACACCGCTTCGCTGGAGCAGCTCTGGATTTTGGCAATCATCTGCTCGATTTCCTGCGTCGATGTCTGCGTTCTGTGCGCCAGTGCCCTCACCTCGTCGGCCACTACCGCAAACCCCCTGCCCTGTTCTCCTGCCCTGGCCGCCTCAATGGCGGCGTTCAACGCCAGCAGGTTGGTTTGCTCGGCAATCGAGCGGATCACTTCAACCACCCGTGCAATATCCTGAGCCTGCTTGGCCAGGCCTTCAACTTCCACGCCGGTCTGTTGCACCGTGGCGCTGAGTTTCTCGATTGAGGCGATGGTTTGCGTCACACGCTCCTGACCCATTTTGGCCGAGCGCTGGGAATCTTGCGTCGATTGGGACGCCGACACCGCATTGCGGGCGACCTCCTCCACTGCCGCCGTCATCTCGTTTACGGCTGTGGCGGCCTGGTCCGTCTCCAGGCTTTGGCGCTCGATCCCCGCACTGGATTCGCGGGTAATGGCACTCATCTCCTCTGCCGCCGACGCCAACTGCCCGGACGCTTCCGAGATGTGCTGCAGGGTACTTTTCAGATTCATTTGCATGGACGCGGTAGACCGTTGCAACGCCGTCAGCTCGTCATTGCCATTGATCGCAATGGCTACACGTAAATCGCCGTCGGCAATTTTGCCGGTCGACACCAGCAATTCACGTACCGGAGCAATGATGCTGCGGGTAAACAAGCGTGCGACCACGACGGTGATCAGCAAGGAGCCTACCATCAGTATCCAGGTAAACAAGCGTGCTGTTTCATACTCGCCGGAGGCAACTTGTACCGCCGCCTTGGAGCCCTTCTCGTTCAACGCGATCAGCTCACGGATGGCACGCTGCACATCCAGGGCGATAGGTCCGTTGACATCACGCAAGTAGGTCGACATCTGTTCAACGGACAGGCTGGACGCCTGCGCGAGAAACTCATCCATCTTCTGGCTGTAGTTCTTGATGCTGGCTAATGCCCCGTTGTAGGTGGATTGCTCCTCGGGGCTCGACACAAACGGCACATAACGCTCGGCAATGTCGAGCACTTCCGTACGCGTCGCCTTAAGCTTTTCAAGGGAGGCCGGATCCTGGCGGGTCGTTTCCATGGCATAACGACGCAGGTCAAGACGAAGTTTATAAAATGCAGAATCTATCTCACCGGCCAAACGGATACTGGGGAGCCAGTTGTTTTCGATTTCAACCGTCGACGAATAAACTTTATCGACTTTTATCAGCGTCATTGCTCCTTGTACTAACAGCAGAAGGCACACCACGCCAAAACAAAGTGTGGTACGAAAGTTTAACTTCAAGGCTCTCATGAACATTGCGGCTCACCCCTTTCCTGGACCGCGAACTTCACGGCCTGATGGGGGTTAATGTGTTAAAACACATGTGAAAAATACGTGACTGATTACGCATTTTTTTATTAGCCGCAAAAATAAAATACGATGAAGTTAGTTACCCAGCTAACGATCAAAGTACTCAATGTAATAGCGCGCCGTTATCAAACCATCAGTCCGTCCCTTGGCAGTGGCAGTGCGGTTTTGTAACGCACTTGCTTGAGGGCAAAGCTTGAGCGGATGTTGGCCACGCCCGGCACCTTGGTCAGAAAATCCATCATGAAGCGCTCAAGCGACTGGATCGTCGGTACCAGCACCCGGATCAGGTAGTCCGGGTCGCCAGCCATCAGGTAGCACTCCATGACCTCGGGCCGGTCGGAAATCGCGCCTTCGAACTGCTGCAACGCCAACTCATTCTGTTTTTCCAGGCTTACGTGGATGAACACATTGACGTGCAGCCCCAGCAGATCGGCGTCCAGCAACGTGACCTGCTCGCGAATCAGGCCCAATTCCTCCATTGCCTTCACCCGGTTGAAGCACGGCGTGGGCGACAGGTTGACCGAGCGGGCCAGGTCGGCGTTGGTGATGCGGGCGTTCTCCTGCAGGGCGTTGAGAATGCCGATATCGGTACGGTCCAGTTTGCGCATGAGACAAAATCACCTGTTTATTATGTTTATGCAGTTTTTTTATCCGCAAATGATCGTGAGCGCAATGAAACACAGATAAATATTCTTCTACGCCCCGCCTATGATTGTTGTAGGACAAGATTTCTCCTATCCGGAGACTGACTGTCAGCTAGCGCGCCCACTACAAGAAATTCACAAGATCGAGCGTAGAAGCCATGAATCAGCCGTACGAACCGCTGCGCCTGCACGTCCCTGAACCCTCGGGACGCCCAGGCTGCAAGACCGACTTCACCTACCTGCGCCTGACCGACGCCGGCCTGGTGCGCAAACCCGCCATCGACGTAGAACCCGCCGACACCGCCGACCTCGCCAAAGGCCTGATCCGCGTGCTCGACGACCAGGGCCAGGCCCTCGGCCCCTGGGCTGACGGTGTTCCCGTCGAGATCCTGCGCAAAGGCATGCGCGCGATGCTCAAGACGCGGATTTTCGATAACCGCATGGTCGTCGCCCAGCGTCAGAAAAAAATGTCGTTCTACATGCAAAGCCTTGGCGAAGAAGCCATCGGCAGCGCCCAGGCCCTGGCCTTGAACATCGACGACATGTGCTTCCCCACCTACCGCCAGCAAAGCATCCTGATGGCTCGCGACGTGCCCCTGGTGGACCTGATCTGCCAGTTGCTGTCCAACGAGCGTGATCCGCTCAAGGGCCGCCAGTTGCCGATCATGTATTCGGTGAAAGACGCTGGCTTCTTCACGATCTCCGGCAACCTCGCCACCCAATTCGTACAAGGCGTGGGCTGGGGCATGGCCTCGGCGATCAAGGGCGATACCAAGATCGCCTCCGCCTGGATCGGCGACGGCGCCACCGCCGAATCCGACTTCCACACTGCCCTCACCTTTGCCCACGTGTACCGCGCGCCGGTGATCCTCAACGTGGTCAACAACCAGTGGGCCATCTCCACCTTCCAAGCCATCGCCGGCGGCGAAGCCACCACCTTTGCCGGACGCGGCGTAGGTTGTGGTATTGCCTCCCTGCGCGTGGACGGCAACGACTTCATCGCGGTATACGCCGCTTCCGCCTGGGCTGCCGAACGTGCGCGCCGCAACCTCGGACCCACGCTGATCGAATGGGTCACCTACCGTGCCGGCCCGCACTCCACCTCGGATGATCCATCCAAATACCGCCCCGCCGATGACTGGAGCCACTTCCCCCTCGGCGACCCGATTGCCCGCCTCAAGCAGCACCTGATCAAGATTGGCCAGTGGTCCGAAGAGGAACACGCGGCGGTCAGTGCCGAACTAGAAGCCGAAGTGATTGCGGCGCAAAAACAAGCCGAACAGTACGGCACCCTTGCCGGCGGCCAGATTCCAAGCGCCGCGACCATGTTCGAAGACGTCTACAAAGAGATGCCGGAGCACTTGAAGCGCCAGCGTCAAGCGTTGGGGATCTGACATGAACGATCACAACAACAGCATTGAAGTGGAAACCGCCATGACCACCACCACCATGACCATGATCCAGGCCCTGCGCTCGGCCATGGATGTGATGCTCGAACGTGACGATAACGTGGTGGTATTCGGCCAGGACGTCGGCTATTTCGGCGGCGTGTTCCGTTGCACCGAAGGCCTGCAGACCAAGTACGGCAGCTCGCGAGTGTTTGACGCGCCGATCTCCGAAAGCGGCATTATCGGCGTGGCCGTGGGCATGGGCGCCTACGGCCTGCGCCCGGTCGCCGAAATCCAGTTCGCCGACTACGTCTACCCTGCCACCGACCAGATCATCTCCGAAGCGGCACGCCTGCGTTATCGCTCGGCCGGCCAGTTCACCGCGCCGCTGACCATGCGCATGCCTTGCGGCGGCGGCATCTACGGCGGCCAGACCCACAGCCAGAGTATCGAAGCGGTGTTCACCCAGGTGTGCGGCCTGCGCACGGTGATGCCGTCCAACCCCTATGACGCCAAGGGCCTGTTGATCGCCTCCATCGAAAACGATGACCCGGTGATCTTCCTTGAGCCCAAACGCCTGTACAACGGTCCGTTCGATGGCCATCACGACCGGCCCGTCACCCCATGGTCGAAGCACCCGCAAGCCCAAGTGCCGGACGGTTACTACACCGTGCCGCTGGACGTGGCCGCCATCGTGCGTCCGGGCTCGGCCGTGACCGTGCTGACCTACGGCACCACGGTGTATGTGTCGCAAGTCGCCGCCGAAGAAACCGGCATCGACGCCGAAGTCATCGACCTGCGCAGCCTGTGGCCGCTGGACTTGGAAACCATCGTCAACTCCGTCAAGAAGACCGGCCGCTGCGTGGTGGTGCACGAAGCCACTCGCACCTGCGGCTTTGGCGCCGAGCTGGTCGCACTGGTGCAGGAGCATTGCTTCCACCACCTGGAAGCGCCGATCGAACGCGTCACCGGTTGGGACACCCCCTACCCGCACGCGCAGGAGTGGGCGTATTTCCCAGGCCCGTCCCGAGTGGGCGCGGCGTTGAAACGGGTCATGGAGGTCTGAATGGGCACGCACGTTATCAAGATGCCGGACATTGGCGAAGGCATCGCGGAAGTTGAACTGTCGGTGTGGCATGTGAAGGTCGGCGACATGGTGGTCGAAGACCAGGTGCTGGCGGATGTGATGACCGACAAGGCGATGGTGGACATTCCCTCGCCGGTGCATGGCAAGGTGATTTCCCTCGGCGGCGAGCCGGGTGAAGTCATGGCCGTGGGCAGTATTCTGATCAGCATTGAAGTGGAGGGTGCGGGCAACGCCAAGGACGCGCCGGTCGTGAAGGAGGCGCCGAAGGCCGCCCCGGTGGTGCAAGCCAAGCCTGCACCGGTGGTGGTTGAAAGCCAACCCGCTCCGGTTGTCGCAGCCCAGGCCCCGGTGGCCCGTACCGCCGACGAACGCCCATTGGCCTCCCCTGCCGTGCGCAAACATGCGCTGGATGCGGGGATTCAACTGCGCCTGGTCCAGGGCTCAGGCCCGGCGGGGCGGATTCTGCACGAAGATCTCGACGCTTACTTGCAGCAGCGTCCGACGCAAACCCAAACCGCAGCCAACCCCTACGCCGAACGCAACGACGAAGAACAGATCCCGGTGATCGGCATGCGCCGCAAGATCGCCCAGCGCATGCAAGACGCCACCCGGCGGGCCGCGCATTTCAGCTACGTGGAAGAAATCGACGTCACCGCTCTCGACGAACTGCGCGTGCACCTCAATGAGAAGCACGGCGCCACGCGTGGCAAGCTGACCCTGCTGCCGTTCATCGTGCGAGCCATGGTCGTGGCGCTGCGGGACTTTCCACAGATCAATGCGCGTTACGACGACGAAGCCCAGGTCATCACCCGCCTTGGCGCGGTTCACGTAGGTGTCGCCACCCAAAGCGACGTGGGCCTGATGGTACCGGTGGTGCGTCACGCCGAGGCCCGCAGCCTGTGGGGCAATGCCGAGGAAATCGCACGTTTGGCCACTGCTGCACGCAATGGCAAGGCCAGCCGTGACGAGCTGTCCGGTTCGACCATCACCCTGACCAGCCTCGGCGCCTTGGGCGGCATCGTCAGCACGCCGGTGCTCAACCTGCCGGAAGTGGCCATCGTCGGCGTCAACCGCATCGTCGAGCGGCCGATGGTGATCAAGGGCCAGATCGTGGTGCGCAAGATGATGAACCTCTCCAGCTCCTTCGATCACCGCGTGGTCGATGGCATGGATGCAGCGCAATTCATCCAGGCCATTCGCGGCCTGCTCGAACAACCCGCCAGCCTGTTCCTGGAGTAAGGCATGACGCAGACATTGAATACCACGCTGCTGATTATCGGCGGCGGCCCTGGCGGTTATGTGGCGGCGATCCGTGCCGGCCAACTGGGCATCCCGACCCTCCTGGTGGAAGGCCAGGCGCTGGGCGGCACCTGCCTGAATATCGGCTGCATCCCGTCCAAGGCGTTGATCCATGTGGCCGAGCAATTCCAGCAAACAGTCCAGCACAGCCAGGGTTCACACCTGGGCATCGAAGTGGATGTGCCAACCCTGGACATCCGCAAGAGCGTGGAATGGAAAGACGGCATCGTTGACCGCCTGACCACCGGCGTCGCCGCGCTGCTGAAGAAGCACAAGGTGCAAGTGATCCACGGCTGGGCCAAGGTGGCGGACGGCAAGACCGTCGACGTCGGCGACCAGCGCATCCAGTGCGAACACCTGTTGCTGGCCACTGGTTCGAAAAGCGTCAACCTGCCGATGCTGCCGATTGGCGGGCCGATCATCTCGTCCACCGAGGCGCTGGCGCCAACGCGGGTGCCCAAGCGCCTGATCGTGGTGGGCGGCGGCTATATCGGCCTGGAACTGGGGATTGCCTACCGTAAGCTTGGCGCCGAGGTCAGCGTGGTCGAGGCGCAGGATCGCATCCTGCCGGCCTACGACGCCGAATTGACCCAACCGGTGAACGAGTCCCTCAAGCACTTGGGGGTGAAGCTGTTCCTCAATCACAGCGTCAGCGGTTTTGCCGACAACCAGTTGCAGGTACGTGACCCGAAGGGTGACACCCTCTCGCTGGAAACCGACCAGGTGCTGGTCGCCGTGGGTCGCACCCCCAATACCCAGGGCTGGAACCTTGAGGCGCTGAACCTGGAGATGAACGGCGCGGCGGTCAAAATCGACAGCCGCTGCCAGACCAGCATGCGCAACGTGTGGGCCATCGGCGACCTGAGCGGCGAGCCGATGCTGGCCCATCGGGCCATGGCCCAAGGTGAAATGGTTGCCGAACTGATCAGCGGTAAATCCCGCGAATTCAACCCGGCGGCAATCCCGGCCGTGTGCTTTACCGACCCGGAACTGGTGGTGGTCGGCAAGACACCCGATGAAGCCAAGGCCGCCGGCCTGGACTGCATCGTGTCGAGTTTCCCGTTCGCCGCCAACGGCCGCGCAATGACCCTGGAGTCGAAAACCGGCTTCGTACGGGTGGTGGCACGCCGCGACAATCATCTGATCGTCGGCTGGCAAGCAGTTGGCGCCGGCGTGTCCGAGCTGTCCACCGCCTTCGGCCTGAGCCTGGAAATGGGCGCGCGCCTGGAAGACGTGGCCGGCACCATCCACGCCCATCCGACCCTCGGCGAGGCGGTGCAGGAGGCTGCGCTGCGGGCGCTGGGCCACGCGCTGCACCTGTAAAACCGCGGGGAGGCCATCGGGGGCAAGCCCCCTCCCACAGGGGAATGCATGCCAAATGGGGGTGGGGGCTTGCCCCCGATAGCGGTGGATCGGTCAATACAGAGGCTGAAGGCGTCCACCCAGTGGCTCCCACACAAGCCAAGAATGCAGTATTGTTGCGCCCATTCAGAAAAAAAACCGACTTGACCAAAGATAGAGGGTGTCATGGGTAACGAAAGCATCAATTGGGACAAGCTGGGTTTTGACTACATCAAGACCGACAAGCGGTTTCTCCAGGTCTGGAAAAACGGCGAATGGCAAGCTGGCACCCTGACCGACGACAACGTGCTGCACATCAGCGAGGGCTCCACCGCCCTGCACTATGGCCAGCAATGCTTTGAAGGCCTCAAGGCCTACCGCTGCAAGGACGGCTCGATCAACCTGTTCCGCCCGGACCAGAACGCCGCCCGCATGCAGCGCAGCTGCGCGCGCCTGCTGATGCCGCATGTGTCGACCGAAGACTTCATCGACGCCTGCAAACAAGTGGTCAAGGCCAACGAGCGCTTCATCCCGCCGTATGGCAGTGGCGGCGCGCTGTACCTGCGCCCGTTCGTGATCGGCACCGGTGACAACATCGGTGTGCGTACCGCGCCGGAGTTCATCTTCTCGGTGTTCGCCATCCCGGTTGGCGCCTACTTCAAAGGCGGCCTGGTACCACACAACTTCCAGATCTCCACCTTCGACCGCGCCGCACCCCAGGGCACCGGTGCCGCCAAGGTCGGTGGCAACTACGCCGCCAGCCTGATGCCGGGCGCCGAAGCGAAGAAATCCGGTTTCGCCGATGCGATCTACCTGGACCCGATGACTCACTCGAAAATCGAAGAAGTCGGCTCGGCCAACTTCTTCGGGATCACCCACGACAATAAGTTCATCACACCGAAGTCGCCTTCGGTGCTGCCAGGCATCACCCGTCTGTCGCTGATCGAACTGGCCAAGACCCGCCTGGGCCTGGAAGTGGTCGAGGGCGAAGTGTTCATCGACAAACTGGACCAGTTCAAGGAAGCCGGTGCCTGCGGTACCGCCGCGGTGATCTCGCCGATCGGCGGTATCCAGTACAACGGCAAGCTGCACGTGTTCCACAGCGAGACCGAAGTCGGCCCGATCACCCAGAAGCTCTACAAAGAGCTGACCGGCGTGCAGACCGGCGACGTTGAAGCGCCAGCGGGCTGGATCGTCAAGGTCTAAGCCACACCAAGCTACGCCCCAACCCCATGTGGGAGCTGGCTTACCAGCTCCCACATTTGAGCTCAGGTGTTCTCAGGATCGAGTCGGAATATTCCCAACAATCTTCTTCCCCATACTGATCCTCGGCTCCACCCCATACCCCAACGCCTCGTAAAACCCCGCCACCGCCTCATTGCCACTGGTGATCTGCAGGTTGATCTTCATGCAGCCCAGCGCCGTCAATGCCTGTTCCGCATGCCGTACCAGTGACGAACCCAGGCCATGACGCCGATAGTCAGCGTGCACCGCCACCGAATACAGCCAGCCACGATGGCCGTCGTAGCCCGCCAGAATCGTCCCGATCACAGTTTTTTTGTCGGTCGCCACGAAAAACAACCCATCGTTGACGGCCAGCTTTTTATCAATCGCCAGGGTCGGCAGGTTATGGGCGGTTTCATAGCCAAAAGCCTCCTGCCATAGCGCAACCACTTGCGCACGATGCTGACGGTCGCGATAGGGCCCGATGGGATGCCTGGACAGCAGCGCCTTTTCCATCACCAACGTACGCTCGTTGCCGTGGTAGACGTCGCGCACAGTATGGAACCCCAACTTGGCATAGAACGGTTCGGCGGTCAGCGAAGACGGCACGCTCAGTACCGTGACCCCGGCCTCGCGGGCGCGTAACTCGATTTCAATCATCAACAGCCGCCCAATGCCCTGCCCTTGCAGCACCGGATTGACGAACACCGAGCGCACCACACTGCCGTCGAGTGCGGCGGTGGCCACGATCATCCGATCCTGAATCGCCACCAGCACCACGCGGCGCTCAAGCAATGCCAGTACCGCATCCGGCGTGAAGTTACTGGCGACCCGGGCAATCACATCCGCCGGATAATCCCGCGCATTACTGCTGTGCAATGCCGCCAGAATCACTTGGCTGATCCCCTCGGCATCGGCGGGCTGGGCAATACGAACAACGGTAGACATGGCTCCTCCTGGCTGACCGCGCTATCAGAGTCGCCACTGTAGCAATGTGGGAAGGAGCACGCTCCCTCCCTTATTTGATCGCCTCTCAGGCTCGACAGCCGATTCGGCTGCCCGACCCCACTTTTCAGCTTTACCGGCTGAGCCACCCCCCAGTTTCAGCCGAGATCCTTGCGCAACAACCGCCACAATAACCGCACTGGCCCACTCCATGACGGCGCTCTGTGCGCAGCAGAAACCGCTGGCCGCCTTCCAATAACAAGGAGCATTTCCATGACCCGCTATATCGACGTCAATGACCTCAGCTATCTGGTCGCGCAAAAAGGCCTGCAAACCTGCCTGACCGAAATGGCCGAATACATTCGCGCCGACTACCTGCGCTGGCAGGATTTCGAGAAATGCGCACGCCTGGCCAACCACTCCCCGGATGGCGTGATCGAGCTGATGCCGGTGTCCGACGCGTCGCTGTACGCCTTCAAGTACGTCAACGGTCACCCGAAAAACACCCTGGCCGGCATGCTCACCGTGATGGCCTTTGGCGCGCTGGGCGATGTCGACACAGGCAAGCCGGTGCTGCTGGCGGAAATGACCCTGACCACCGCCATTCGTACAGCCGCCACCTCAGCCCTGGTCGCCCGCTACCTGGCGCGCGAGAACAGCCGCAGCATGGCGTTGATCGGTAATGGCTCGCAGAGTGAATTCCAAGCCCTGGCCTTCCACGCCATGCTCGGCATCACGGAAATCCGTCTGTTCGACATCGATGCCAAAGCCACCGCCAAACTGGCCGACAACCTCAAGGCTTTTCCGGCCATCAAGGTGATCCTGGCCGGCAGCGTCGCCGAAGCGGTCAAAGGCGCGGATATCGTCACCACCGTCACGGCCGACAAGGCCTACGCCACCATCCTCACAGACGAAATGATCGAACCCGGTATGCACCTCAACGCGGTGGGCGGCGATTGTCCAGGCAAAACCGAGCTGGACCGACGCATCGTCGAGCGCGCCCGCGTGATCGTCGAGTACGAGCCACAAAGCCGCATCGAAGGTGAAATCCAGCAGATGCCGCACGACTCACCGGTGACTGAACTGTGGCAAGTGATCAACGGCCAGCAGCCCGGCCGTGAGAACGCGCACCAGATCACCCTGTTCGACTCCGTGGGCTTTGCCATCGAAGACTACTCGGCGCTGCGTTATGTACTGGATGTGGCCAAGGCACTGGACGTGGGCAGCGAACTTGAGCTGGTGCCGGACCTCGCCGACCCGAAAGACTTGTTTGCCCGACTCGCCCAGCAGCCTCGCGTGCAGCAGCAAAAACGCGCCTGAGGTGTACAGGCACGTCCCCGAGCGCATACAGACGTTGACGGAGGAAGGCCGTACCATGTGAAGGGTCAGGCAACCACGCAAGGTTTGCCGCCATTTATTCCAACCGTTTGAAGTGAACCCCATGGATACCAAGGCCTCCGGACCCCATTCCGCCCCCGTACTGGACCGCATTGATGAAGCCATCATCGAAGTGCTGCGCCACCAGGGCCGTATCACCTACGAAAAGCTTTCGTCGCTGGTGCACCTCACCCCCAGGCCCTGCCTGGAGCGGGTGCGCAAGTTGGAGCGACGTGGGGTGATCCGTGGCTATGGGGCGATCATCGATGTGCAGATGGTCTCGCCAGGGCTGTCGCTGCTGGTGTTGGTGGCCTTGTCCAACCAGAGCGGGCGCTCGGCGCAAAAGGCCTTCGAAGCCTGCGTGAAGGCCTGCCCCCAGGTATTCGAATGCCAACTGATCAGCGGGCCGTTTGACTACAGCCTGCGCATGCGTTGCCGGGACATGGAGCACTACCGGGTGCTGACGGAGACTTGGTTGAACAATGATGAGTTACACATTGATAAGCTGGTGGCGCATCCGGAGTTGGCGGTGGTCAAGAACACCGCCACCGAGCTGGCCTGAACCTATCGCTCCAAAACGATGCAGATCTAATGTGGGAGCAACTGTCTTGATGGTTTTCATCAAGCCATTTTTTCCAGAGGCGGCAACGCTCCCACGGCTGTACTCCGTGTAACTGCTTTAGGTAATAGCTACCGCAGGATTTTAGGCGGCGTGCTCTT
>NZ_JAIOKW010000070.1:0-12520 GCF_020093335.1 Pseudomonas fluorescens group sp.
CTCACTATCCACACACTTCTCCCGTGTGCCCCCATCCTTTCGAGCCCCCACCTAATGAATCCACTCTCCCTCTTCAAAAGCCCCCGGGCCGCTCGTCAAGGCACCACCACGCTCACCTGCACCGCCAACGACCTGGACGCTTCCCTCACCACCCTGCGCATCACTCCCACCCTGATCACCGGTTTCATTTCCCCCCACCTCGACATCGACGCCATCGCCGCCAAGCTCAAACGCCGCTTCCCCCAGTCCACCATCAGCCTCTGCACCACCTCCGGCGAGCTCTGCAACGCACCCAATTCGCTGTATTGCGCCACGGGCGAGCGTTGGGACCGGATCGTCTTGCAGCTGTTTGACGACAGTGTGATCGCCTCCGCCGAAGTCGTGATGGTGCCGCTGGAATGCGAGGACATCCGCAGTGGCGGCAAGCGCATGGGCATGCAGGAGCGCATTGCCAAGTTGGTGAGCAATATCAAGCGGGTGCAGGTGCGTACCGCGATTGATCATCGCGATACGTTGGCGTATGTGGTGTTCGATGGGTTGTCGGCGTCGGAGTCGTTTTTTATGGAGGCGCTGTATGAGTCGGGGCGCTTTCCTTGCCTGTTTGTGGGGGGGTCGGCCGGGGGTAAATCGGATTTCAAGAAGACACTGATTCATGACGGCCAGCGCAGTTATCAGCACCATGCGCAGATTGTGTTCCTGAAGACGGCGGCGCAGGTGCGGTTTGGGGTGTTCAAGAGCCAGAACTTCAAGCCGGCGGATTTGACCTTCAGTGTGCTGACGGCTTCGGTGGAGGACCGCACGATTGATCAGGTGATCGACAGCGCCGGCAATATCAAGAGCATGGTGCAGGCGCTGTGTGATGCCTTCAGTTGTGCGCCCCAGGCGCTGGAGTCGAAGCTGGCGGATTATTCGTTTGCGATCCGGGTGGGCAGTGAGTTGTTCGTGCGGTCCATTGCGCGCATCGACTTTGAGCAGCAGATCGTGCAGTTGTTTTGCGACGTGGCGCCGGGCGAGGAGTTGGTGATGGTGCGGCGCACCCCCTTGCGTGAGGCGACGCGGTTGGACTACGAGCAATTTTTGCGTGGCAAGGGCGGTGTGCCGGTGGCGGGTATTTTGAATGACTGCATTTTGCGTCGACTCAACAACGCCGCCGAGCTGGGCAGCATGGCCGGGGCGTTTGGGGACGTGCCGCTGGCGGGGTTCTCGACCTTTGGTGAGATTCTGGGGTTGAACCTGAACCAGACGCTGACGGCGATTTTCTTTTTCCGGGTCGCCAAGGGTGCCAGTTTCAGTGATGAGTACGTGGATAATTTCATCGCGCACTATGGCGAGTTCAAGGCGTTTTTCCTACGTCGCCAGGTGAAGAAGCTGGCGGGGTTGAACCATGTGGTGGTCAAGCAGATTGCCGCATTCAAGAACAACGACTTCACCAACACCCTGAATACCCGTGGGCTGGACCGCAATATCCTGCCGGTGTTCGAAGGTCTGGCGGACTTGGGCCTGGTGCTGGCACATGCCGAGCGTCAGCAGGAGGACATCGCTGCGCAGCTCAAGCATTACTCCGGTGAGCTGCATGCGTCGATGGACGACCTGGTGGGCACTATTGATCGGCAAAACAGCGTGTCGGCCCAGGCAGGGGCGACGGTGGAGGGGCTGTCCAGCCAGGCGGATGTTGCCGTTGAAGGCGCGCGGACGCTGGCCGGTTCGAGTTTGCGTATCCAGTCGATTGTGCAGGTGATCCAGCAGATCGCCGGGCAGACCAACCTGCTGGCGCTCAACGCCGCCATCGAAGCGGCGCGCGCGGGTGACCTGGGCCGGGGCTTTGCGGTGGTGGCCGATGAGGTGCGAAAACTGGCGGAGATCACGCGTAAGAATGCGGCGGAAATCGGTGTGGATATCGACCTGCTGTCGAGTGAGATCCAGCGCGTTGCGCAGCAGATTGAAGATCAGTCCACCGGGGTCGGCGCACTGCGCGAGATGCTCGATGCACTGGAGGCCTCCAGCCGCGCCACGGAAGGCACGGCGCAACGCACCAAAACCATTGCGGATACGTTGACCGGGCTGACCCACGCGTAGGCAAGGCAACGGTTCACATCAAGAGGCGGCGCGCACACCTTTCGCTGGCGCGCCGCCACCCTTGACCTTCCTCCTCACCGCCCTCTTCAACCCCGCTTCGGCAGCTTCCAATTTGGCCGCACAAAGTGGCACGTATACCCATTAGGAATCCGCTCCAGATAATCCTGATGCTCCGGCTCCGCTTCCCAAAACGGTCCGGCCGGCTCGATCTCTGTCACCACCCGACCCGGCCACAACTTGGATGCATCGACATCCGCAGCCGTATCTTCGGCAATATCCCGCTGCTGCTCACTCAGGTAATAAATCGCCGAACGATAACTGGGCCCAAGGTCATTGCCCTGTCGGTTAGCCGTGCTCGGGTCATGGATCTGGAAAAAGAATTCAAGAAGCTGCCGGTAACTGATCACCGCCGGGTCAAACACGATCTCAATCGCTTCGGCATGGTTGCCATGGTTGCGGTAGGTGGCGTTCGGCACATCGCCGCCGGTGTAGCCAACCCGCGTGTGCAGCACGCCGGGGTAGCGGCGCAAAAGGTCTTGCATGCCCCAGAAGCAACCGCCGGCAAGAATGGCGGTTTCGGTTTGGTTGGTCATGGTCGGCATTTCCCCTGAATGGATACAGGGTAGTTATGGGGCTGTGTTGGCCAATACCAAGGGCGGGTTGGGGGGATACCCGGACGAACGGTTTCAGGTAATGATGCACGCCCCGAATCAAGGACGATAACAAAAATGAAAACTGCTTTTCGCGCCCTGTTCCTGCTCTGCCTGGCCACGCCTGCCTTCGCCGACGAACGCTCCGTCGGTTTCACAACCACCACGCTGCCCGCCGCGCAAACCAACCGCGCGCTTGAAATGGTGGTCTGGTACCCCGCCGCCACCACTGTTCAACCCCAGCTGATCGCCGACAACGCGGTCTTCATCGGCGCCCTTGCCGTGCCTGACGCACCACCGGCCAGCGGCGACCATCCGCTGGTCGTGCTCTCCCACGGTTACGGCGGCAATTGGGGCAAACAGGTGTGGCTGGCCAGTGCTTTGGCGCACAAGGGTTACATCGTGGCGGCGATCAACCACCCCGGCACCACTACCCAGGACCGCAGCCCGCAAAACGCCGCGCAGTTATGGCAACGCCCGGCCGACCTGAGCCGTGCTATCGACGCGGTCCTGGCCCAGCCGAAGCAATTTGGCGCGGTGGCGAAAAACCAGATTGCCGCCGTGGGCCACTCCCTCGGCGGCTGGACCGTGCTGGAAATCGCCGGGGCGCGCTTCGACCCCGACCTGTTCAGTCGCGACTGCGCCGTCCACCCCAAGCTGGGCGGTTGCATTGGCTACCGGGAGATGAACCCCGCCGGCACACCAGACGGGAAGGCCCAACTGGCGGCGGATTTGCGCGACAAGCGCGTTACCGCCATCGTGTCATTGGACCTGGGCCTGTCGCGCGGTATGACCGACGCCAGCCTGGCCGCACTGCAAGTGCCGACATTGGTGATTGCGGGGGGCGTGCCAACCGAGGATATGGACTTCAATCTGGAGTCCGCCGACTTGGCCAAGCGGCTGCCAGAGGCGTCGACGCAGTACGTGAAGATCGACGATGCCACTCACTTCAGTTTCATGCCGATCTGCAAGCCAGGTGGCATGGCCTTGGTTGAAGAGAGTTCGCCAGGCGATGGCATGATCTGCCGGGATGGTGAGGGCGCTCGGCCGCGAGCGGTGATCCAGCAGCAGGTGATCGCGCTGATCAGCGAATTTTTGCAGCGCACGGCTCCCCCCTAAGAGCAACGCCAACAGTCGGAAAAGGCTTTATCAAGCGCCTTATGCTGAAAAGCGCGCAGGGGAACAGCCCGCTTTTTTAAACTGGTATCATCGAGGCCTTTCAAAGGTTGGTAAAAGACATGAATCGCCAGAAAAAACTCCAGCAGCTCTTCAAGGCCAAAGCCAAAAAAGCCAGCGCCAAATTGGCGCCGAAGAAAAAAGATACGTACGTCAGCAAGGCGGACCGGGAAAAGCTGGCGGCTGAAGCCGCCCAGGCGCCAGACATTTCCCCGCAGAGCTGACTCAGCAACCACTCAACGCGACCTGCGGCCGCTCGCCGTCAAAGAAAAACGGCCGTAACCGCACGCCCACACCATTGCCGATAAACGCCGCCACCAGCCACACCCAACCATGCAGGCTGCCCGAGGCGATGCCGCTGAAGTACGCGCCGATGTTGCAGCCGTAGGCCAGACGCGAGCCATAGCCGAGCAACAGGCCGCCGATCACCGCCGCCACCAGCGAGCGCGCCGGGATGTTCAGGCTGGGGGCGAAACGCCCGGCCAGGCCTGCGGCCAACAACGCGCCGAGGACAATGCCGATGTCCATGACGCTGGTGATGTCTTCCCATACCGGCGCGGCGAGAGCCTTGGCATTGCCCGGCATTTGCCAGAACGCCCAGCTCGCCACGTCCACACCCAGACCGCTTGCCACCTTGGCGCCCCACAAGGCGAACGCAGAAGTAATACCCCATGGCCGCCCCGCCAATGCCAGGGTGGCGTAGTTGAGCAGGGCCAGGCCGATGGCGCCCCACACCAGTGGCCACGGCCCACGCAGGAAGCGGCGCACGCCTTGGTGCTCGCTTTTTACGCCCTCTTCCAGCTGACCATGACGGCCCTTCTCCAGGCGCACGGTGATAACCGCAATGAGCGCAAACACAGTCAGGCTCAAGCCCAGCGCCGGCAGCACACCGAAGCTCTTGACGATGGACACCGCCGGGAACGCAGGCAGCGCAAACCACCAGTCAACGTGGTGTGTGGCAATCAACGAACCACAGATGAAGAACAACAACGTCACCAGCATGCGCGCATTACCGCCGCCCACGGTGAACAACGTGCCCGACGCACAACCGCCGCCCAGCTGCATGCCGATCCCGAAGATAAACGCCCCGAACACCACCGACACCCCGGCCGGCGCCACCAGCCCGACCACCGGCTGGCCGAACAAGCTGCCCGCCCCCAACGCGGGGAAGAACAGCAGCACCGCCACCGCCAGCATCACCATCTGCGCACGCAAGCCGGCGCCACGGCGATCATTGATAAACACACGCCAGGCCGAGGTAAAACCGAAGGCCGCATGGTAAAGGGTCAAGCC
Organism: Pseudomonas fluorescens group sp.; assembly: GCF_020093335.1. Taxonomy (NCBI): domain Bacteria; kingdom Pseudomonadati; phylum Pseudomonadota; class Gammaproteobacteria; order Pseudomonadales; family Pseudomonadaceae; genus Pseudomonas; species Pseudomonas fluorescens group sp. The sequence continues at coordinate 5,196 of NZ_JAIOKW010000070.1, forward strand.
CAGTGCAGCGCCGACCACCAGTAACAGCACCTGGCGTGAGCCGACACTGTTTTGCAGGAACAGGGCGCCCAGCACCAGGATGATAAAGGCCACCAGCGGCGCGACAGGCTTGCGCGCAGGGGTGAGAGGGAGAGAGGTGCTCATGGGGTATCCCGGGTTGATTGAATGGGTTGATTGCGAGGGGGCGAGTATAACGCCGTGGGGTGATATTCAGTGTGGGAGCTGTCGAGCGTCAGCGAGGCTGCGATAGCGGTGGGTCAGGCAAAGAAGAGGCTGGCAATACCGCCGCCTTCGTAGCCTCGCTGGGGCTCGACAACTCCCACATTGATCTTCACTGTGGTTGTGAACTGCGCCTGCCGCGTCATACACCCAGGCGCTGTTTAGATCATCCCGCCTTGAGGAGTAAAAAATACCGCCATGAGTTTCCTCGGCACCTTCCGCTCGCTGCGCAGCCCCAACTACCGCATCTGGGCCGCGGGTGCGTTGGTGTCCAATATCGGCACTTGGATGCAACGCACCGCCCAGGACTGGCTGGTACTCACTCAGCTCACCCCGCACAACGCCGCCGCTGTCGGCATCGTCATGTCGTTGCAGTTCGGGCCGCAGTTGCTGCTGTTGCCGTGGACCGGGTTTGCCGCCGACCACTATGACCAGCGCAAGCTGCTGATCGTCACCCAGGCGGTCATGGGCTTGCTGGCGCTGACGCTGGGGGTGTTCACCATCACCGGGTTTGTCGAGCTGTGGCACGTGTATGTGTTCGCGTTCCTGTCCGGCTGCGCGTCGGCGTTCGATGCGCCGGTGCGGCAGATTTTCGTCGCGGAGCTGGTGGCCGAGAAGGACTTGTCCAACGCCATCGCGCTCAATTCCACCTCGTTCAATATGGCGCGCATGATCGGCCCGGCGGTGGCCGGCCTGACCATCGCGTCGGTGGGCACCGGCTGGGCATTCCTGCTCAACGGCAGCAGTTTTTTTGCGGTGCTGGCGTCGTTGTTTTTCCTGCGGGTGTCGGGGCAGCACGCCAAGGTTCGCGCCCTGCGCACCAAGGGCAGCCTCACCGAGGGCTTGCGCTATGTGTGGGCGCGGCCGGACTTGAAGGCGATCCTGCTGATGCTGTTTCTGATCGGCACCTTCGGCATGAACTTTCCGATTTTCATCTCGACCATGGCGGTCCGCGTGTTCGATACCGATGCGCGCGGCTATGGCCTGTTGTCTTCGACGTTGGCCATCGGCACCATCGCCGGCGCCCTGATCGCGGCTGGCCGTGAACGGCCGCAGTTCAGGTCACTGCTCAACGGCGCGGCGATCTTCGGGATCGGCTGCACGTTGGCGGCCCTGGCGCCGAACTACTGGCTGTTCGCCGTGGCGCTGGTGATCATCGGCGTGGGCGCCATGACCTTCAGCAACACCACCAACAGCCTGATGCAACTCACCACCGAGCCGGCCATGCGCGGCCGGGTGATCGCCCTGCGTGTCGGCGTGGCCCTGGGCGGCACGCCGATCGGCGCGCCTATCGTCGGCTGGGTGGCCGACCACCTCGGGCCGCGCTGGGCGCTGGGGGTCGGCGCCGTGTCGGGCATCCTGGCGGTGGGTGTGGCGCTCTATACCCTCAAGCGCCAGATGGATCGGCCCGCGTCGATCACGTCCGCCCCACCGACCCGGAAACCGGAAGATTCCCCAACAACTTGAGCCCGGTGCTCTTCACGAAGGTGTCGTAGTCCATCGGCTTCTGGATGCGCGTCTCAGCATTGGGCAGCACATACGCCCAGGCGCGCCGGGACGAGGCGTCGTACACCAGCTTGAACAGGCGCGTCGGCACCCAGACCTTGTTTTTACCGATGGTGCTGTAGCCGGCGTCGAACAGCGGGCCGGTAAACACGTACACATCGCCGCCGGAGCGCTGGGCAAACTTGCGCACGTCGGCCTCGACCTTGCTCCAGATCTTGCGGTTGTTGGTGGGGTCTTGCGGCACCATGTTCGACAGCGCGAAGGATTGGGCCATGGCATGGGCGTTGGGCGCATCGGCGGCCGGGGCCTGGTGGCCACGGTCCACGGCCGGGTGCTGGCTGCGGTAGTCGCTCAGCTCGGCGCGCCCGGCCTTGGGGATGCGTGGGTCGGGGTAGAACTGGTTGGTGCGCTCCTCGCCTTTGGCGTCTTTCAACTGCGTGGCATTCAGGCGTTCAACCACCACCAGCGGGGTCTTGCTGGTTTGCGAGTACAGCACTGCGAAGGTGTCGGAGCACAGGGCCAAGGGCTTCATCGACGCCGGGACGGTGGCCATGTTGATCGGGGTGGTGGCGGGAAAAAGTTGGGCGCAACCGTCAAACGAACTGCGTTGCTGCGTGGGGGTGTAGGGATTGGCCAGGCTGCGTGCGTCTACAGCGGTGGAGAGTAAAACGAGGGCCGACAGCCCGACTGCAATCTTGCGTAGGTACATGCGTTAGATCTTATGGTGAGGGTAAACGGACGAGCGCGAATGTTCGTGCGGGGTGTATGGACCCTGATAGGCCGGTTTGGTGCCGCAAGGCTCACGGATAAGGTTGAACCTCTCCTACACGCCAGGGCTCAGAACCCTACATCCTAGGGAGAATTGTATGACCCAGACCGCACTCGTCGTGGGCGCCAGCGGCATCGTTGGCAGCGCCACCACCCAGTTACTGCTCGATAACCAGTGGCAGGTTGCCGCGCTGTCCCGTAGCCCGTCCCAGATACCCGGCGTGATCCCGGTAGCCGCCGACTTGCAAGACCCGGCCTCAGTACAGCAGGCACTGGCCGAGTTGAAACCCACCCATGTGTTCATCACCACCTGGTCGCGCCAGGCCACAGAAGCCGAGAACATCCGCGTCAACGCCGCCATGGTGCGCAACGTGCTGGACGCCGTGCGCCCCGCCGGCACGGTGCAGCATGTGGCCCTGGTGACCGGTTTGAAGCACTACCTCGGCCCGTTCGAAAACTATGGCAAGGGCAGCCTGCCGCAGACCCCGTTCCGCGAAGAACAAGGCCGCCTGGACGTGGAGAATTTCTACTACGCCCAAGAGGACGAAGTGTTCGCTGCGGCCGAGAAAGACGGCTTCACCTGGAGCGTGCACCGCCCGCACACCATCACGGGCGTCGCCGTGGGCAATGCGATGAACATGGCGACCACCCTCGCCGTCTACGCCAGCGTGTGCAAACACACCGGGCGCCCGTTTGTGTTCCCAGGTTCGCGTGTGCAGTGGGACAGCCTCACCGACATGACCGATGCCCGGCAACTGGCCCAACAACAGCTATGGGCAGCGACCACACCGGCGGCGGCGAACCAGGCGTTCAACATCACCAATGGCGATGTGTTCCGCTGGCAATGGATGTGGGGGCAAATCGCCGATTACTTTGGCCTCACCCCGGCAGACTTCCCCGCCCAGCCCTGCCCGCTTGAGCAGCAGATGGCCGATGACCAGTCCGCCTGGAGCCAGATGGTTGCGCAGCATGGGTTGAAAGAAGCCGACATCAGCCGGCTCGTCTCGCCGTGGCACACCGATGCCGACCTGGGGCGGCCGATCGAGGTGGTCACGGACATGTCCAAAAGCCGCCAGCTGGGTTTCACCGCTTACCAGGCCAGCGACCAGGCGTTTTTCGCGGTGTTCGATCAGTTGCGCGCCGCGCGGTTGATCCCTTAACCCGACAGGGGCAGCCTCACCACAAACTCGCTGCCCTTGCCATGCCCCTCACTCTTGCCCGTCACCGTGCCGCCATGGGCTTCGACCAGTTCGCGCACCACGGTCAAGCCAATGCCCAGGCCGGCACTGTTGAAACCGATGGCGTGGGCGTCTTGCACATAAGGATCAAAAATGAACGGCAAGGCCTTGGCGGTTACGCCAATGCCGTTGTCGGCAATGCTGATCCTCAGCTGTCCGGCCTCTGCGGTCACCACCATCGCAATGGTGCCGCCCGCCTGGGTGTACTTGGCCGCGTTACCCAGCAGGTTGTGCAGGATCTGCGCGAGTCGCACGGGGTCGCCGTCCACGGTCAGGACGGCGTCGGGCAGCGCTACGTCGAATTGCTGTTTGCGGCTGATCATCACCGGGCTGCAGGCGTCGACGGCAGCATTCAGGATACGCAGCATGTCCACCTCGCGGCGGTGGATACGCAGTTTGCCGGTGCTGGCGCGTGAGACATCCAACAGGTCATCGACCAATTGGGAAATGTGCTGCACCTGGCCTTCGATCAACTCGCGCATACGCGGCAGTTGGTCGCTGGGCAGCCGCACCATGCGCTCGGCAATCAGGCTGATCGGCGTCAGCGGGTTGCGCAGCTCGTGGGCGACCATCGCCAGGATGCTTTTTTGCTGGCCCAAAGCCTGCTCCGCCGTGGCCTGCAGGTCCTGGGCGCTGAGTGCGGCGATCACCAACTGCGCGTTCGCTTCGCGCAGCGCCTGAAACAGAGGCTGATCCTCGACCTGGGGGGCCGCGACCGCGTCGGATTGCGCCAGGAGTATCGCCAACACTAACTGCTGGTTGGCCTCGATCAGTTGCTCGACGTGCTGGGAATCCTCCAAACGGCTGTTGGCGTCGTCCAGCTGTTGCTGCAGCGCGGCCAATACCGCGCGGGCTTCAACGGTTTTCTGGCCGAGCAGGAAGAGTTCGTGGGCAGCATTGGCCACCTTACGCTCCTCCTCTCCAGGCGTATTACTCATGGGTCAGCTCAAACATCAGGGTCTCCTGTGCGCCGGGTGGTTGGGCGTCCACCGAGCAGCCCCTCCTGGTCAACGAGCATCTCGCCGATCTGCAGGCCATCGTCATTGATGTGGTATTGGCGCAGCTCGTCGCAGTGGGCGCTGGCGCGCACTTTGACCACGGCCATGATGCGCAACAGGCGGCTGCGCACTTCGATGTAGCGCTGCACGATGATCGCGTCGGTGAGGAACGCCGTGCCGTAGGGGCTGAAGCGCAGGTCGGTGTAGCGATCTTCCAGCTCTGACGTCATCAACACACTGACCCCGGCGCGGGTCAACGCGGTGACCATGCGCGACAACGACTCGCGGAAGTCGGCGCGAAAGGTCGGCGCCAGGGCCAACTCAAAGCCCGACAGTGAATCGATAACTACCCGCGTGGCGCCCAGGCGGCTGATTTCGCTGAGCAGCAGTTGGACAATCTCATCAATCGACAGGTCCGGCGCCCGGCTGTCCACCAGGCCGACCTTGCCGCTGAGGATCAAGTCAGCGAGCGTGGCGTTTTGCGAGTGATTGGGGCGTTGCTCGAACACCGCGATAACCCCGGTTTCGCCATTGCGTGCGCCCTCGGCCAGGAAGGTGGCCGCGAGAATGCTTTTGCCCGACCCCGAAGGCCCCGCCACCAGCAGCGAGTAACCACGGGGTAGGCCGCCGCCGAGCATCTCGTCGAGGCGTGGCACGCCCATTTTCAGGCGTTGCACCGGCAGCGTCATCGGCGTCTCGACCGGGTTGAGCGGGGCCGGTGCGAACACCTTGATGCCCGAACTGGCGATCCGGAAGGTGTGCAGCCCCGGCAAGGTCGGCTGGCCGCGCATCTTCATGATTTCCATCTTGCGCACCATCGAATTGCGCTCGACGCTCTGGCGCAACCAGATCAGCCCATCGGCCACGGTGAAAATCGGGTTGGTGTCGGTTTCGGTGAAATACTCGCCGATCAGGAAGGTGGTCGCCTGCCAGGTGGTCATCAACATGCCCAGTTGCTGAACGAACTGCGGCAGGTTGTTGTTGGGGTTGTGCTGGGTCTGGCTGGCCAACACCACCGAACGGAAGGAGTCGACAAACACCAGTGACGGTGAGTGCGCCTCGACTTCGCTGACGATGCGCCGCAGCACTTCATCCAAATCACCGGCCAAGGTGTCGTCGGCCAGGTTGATGTAGCGGATCGACTGGTTGATCGCTTCGTTGTCGAAAAAGTCGAACTGCTGCTGGTAACGCAGCATCTTCAGCGGCGGCTCGCCCAGCACGGTGAAAAACAGTGCAGGGCGTTCAGGTGTCGCCAGGGCGAACATCATCTGATGCGCCAAGGTGGTCTTGCCGCAGCCGGGCGGGCCGGCGATCAGGTTGAACGAAAACTCCGGCAAACCTCCGCCCAGCACCTCGTCCAGACCTGGCACACCGGTAGCCAGGCGGTTGATAGTTACTTTGGTGCTCATGGCGAATTTTCCTGCGAAGGGGTGTCGCTCAAAGAAGGTGCCCATACGTCGCGCAGTAAACGCGCGGTCAGCGAGGGCCCGATCAGCGTGGTGAGCAAGGCGTAAAAGGTGGTCAACAGCTCTTCACCGAAAAACAACGCATCGGCTTCGCTCTGCTCGAGCAATAGGGCTTTGAGTTCGGCCCGATCCGGCGCGGCCTGCACGCGATCATGCAAACCGGCCAGTCGCGCATGCTTCGAGGCGCTGAGGTGCAGGCTGCGACGCAACAGCGCGACACAGCCTTGCTGCCCGATAATGGGGGTGAGTGCTGCGTCCATGTCCTGCAATATCGACATGATCGCCTGGGCGATGCCTGCAATATCAGCGGTGGGACCAACACGGTGCGCCAGAGAAGCTACGATCTGGCGGCTCTCTTCGCTTTGTGTGGACATGAAGGGCTAATATCCGATGAATTGAGACCCAGCGTACACCCTATGGCGCTCGACCGAAGGTTTAATGAGCCACTATTGCCTCAGCGGCCCGTCGGCCGGGCTTGAAACCATGGGCGCTGGCACCCCAGGCAATCGCCAGGGACACGCCCACCAACACCAGCATCGCCCACGGAAACGACGCCACGCCCCAGGTATCCAGCAATACCCCGCCGACCACGCCGCTGCCGGCAATGGCGCTGTTCCAGGCCACCACGTTCAGCGACAGCGCCACATCCGCGCCATCCCCCGCTGCATCGGCCAGCGCGGTTTGCAGCAAGGTTGCCGCGCCGCCAAAACTCAGGCCCCAGACCGCCACACCGAGGTACACCACTTCAGGCACGCCGCCGAAAAAGCCCAACACCAGCGAGACGCCCCCAAACACCGCCAGGCTGGCCAGGACCGTGTTACGCAAGAGCGGCTCCACCAACCTGGCCGCGATCCAGATCCCCGCCAACGCGGCCATCCCGAACACCAACAGCACCAGGTCAACCCGCTCCGCCAAGCCGGCAGGCGCCACGAACGGTGCAATGTAGGTGTACAGAATGTTGTGCGCCAGCATCCACGTCATCACCACCGCCAGCACCGGCCGTACGCCCGGCGTCGTCAGCACCTTGCCCAACGACACGCGTTGATGCGCAGGCTGGGGCGCGTAGTCCGGGACTTTCACCAGCACCCACGCAATCAGTACCAGGCTCACGGCCGACATCAGGCCGAAGG
>NZ_JAIOKW010000071.1:0-11076 GCF_020093335.1 Pseudomonas fluorescens group sp.
CGATTGCAGGGTGTCAGTCACTCAAAAGTTGACTGACCCACCGCCATCGGGGGCAAGCCCCCTCCCACATTTGGATTTAAGTGTGTCAGTTGAGCCAGGGATTGGCTTGCAGGTGGCGTTGTTCGAACGCTTTGATTTGCTCGCTGCGTTGTAACGTACTGCCGATGGCATCCAGGCCAAGCAACAACGCCGTCTTGCGCAGGGTATCGATCTGGAACGGGATCACCTGGCCATCCGCCAAGCGGATCTGCTGGACTTCAAGGTCGATACTGATCAGCGCCTGTTCCGCCTGGCTGACAGCCTTGCCCAACGACTGCAACACCGCCTCGTCCAGGGTGATCAACAACACCCCGTTACGCTGGCAATTGTCATAGAAGATCCCGGCAAAGCTGCTGCCGATCAAGGCGCGGATGCCCATTTGCTTCAGCCCCCACACCGCATGCTCACGGCTGGAGCCGCAACCGAAGTTCGGCCCTACCACCATGAAACGTGCGCCCTGCCAGGCCGGCTGGTTCAGCACGAACTCGGGGTTGGGCTCGCCGGACGGTAAGAAGCGCAGGTCGAAGAACAGCCCCCGGTCCAGGCCATTGCGGTCAATGCCCTTGAGGAACTGCTTGGGCATGATCACATCGGTGTCGATATTGGCCGCTAGCATCGGCGCGGCCTTGCCGGTGACCAGAGTGAAGGGTTGCAAGCTCATGGGCGTGCTCCAAAGTGGCGGACATCTGTGAGGCGGCCGGTAATGGCGGCAGCGGCAACCATCGCCGGGCTCATCAGGTGGGTGCGTGCGCCCGCGCCCTGGCGGCCTTCGAAGTTGCGGTTGGTGCTGGAGGCGCAGCGATCGCCGGGGGCCAGCACATCGTCGTTCATCGCCAGGCACATCGAGCAGCCGGACTGGCGCCATTCAAAGCCGGCGTCGATAAAAATCGCTGCCAACCCTTCGGCTTCAGCCTGGTCACGCACTTCGGTGGAGCCCGGCACGATCATCGCCCGTACGTGCTCGGCCACCTGCTTGCCGCGCACCACGCGGGCGGCGTCGCGCAGGTCTTCGATGCGGGCGTTGGTGCAGGAGCCGATAAACGCATGGCTGATGACGATATCGCTCAACGGCATGCCGGCTTCCAGGCCCATGTAGCGGAGGGCGCGGCGCATGTCCTGGCGCAGGATCAGGTCGCTGACCTCCTGCGGGTCGGGCACGCGGGCGCCAATGGGTGCGACTTGGTCGGGGCTGGTGCCCCAGGTGACCATGGGTTCCAGGGTGGCGACGTCGAGTTGCACCTCTTGGTCGAAGACCGCGTTGGCATCCGAGTGCAGCAAGCGCCAGCCCACCAGCGCCTGCTCCCACAGCGCGCCGTGTGGCGCGCGCGGCTTGCCCTTGAGGTAGGCGAAGACTTTTTCGTCCGGCGCCATGAACGCGCCGCGCGCCCCGGCTTCCACCGCCATGTTGCAGAGGGTCATGCGCGCCTCGACGCTCAGCGCATCGACAGTGGCGCCGCAAAACTCAATGGCATAACCGGTGGCACCCGAGGCGCCGATCTTGCCGATCAGCGCCATGATCACGTCCTTGGACGTCAGGCCTGGCGCCAGGTCGCCGTATACGCTCACGCGCATGGTTTTCAGGCGCTTGTAGACCAGGGTCTGGGAAGCCAGCAGGTGTTCGATTTCCGAGGTACCGATGCCAAAACCGAAGGCCCCCAGGGCCCCGTACGTGGTGGTGTGGCTGTCGCCGGCGGCAATCACCATGCCCGGCAGGATAAAGCCCTGTTCCGGGGCGACCACGTGTTCGATGCCTTGGCGCTTGTCGAGGATGTCCAGCAGTTCGATGCCGAAGTCGCGGCAATTCTCCGCCAGGTAAGACACTTGCCGCGCGCCGCCGGCATCCGGCATCGCCGCGATGCGCTTGGGCGTAGTCGGGTTCACATGGTCGACCACCGCCAGCGCCGTGCCCGGGCGCCAAACGTTGCGCCCGGCCTCACGCAAGCCGCTGAAGGCCTGGGGGCTGGTGTACTCGTTGATCACCTGGCGATCTATATAAAGCAGGACATGGCCCTGGTCATCCAGGGCACACACCGTGTGGGAATCGATGTGTTTGTCGTAGAGGGTTCTGGCAGTCATGTTCCTGGGCTCACTTTTGTAGGCGCTCGCTCAACGGCATGCGCCCATCCTACGCAGCCGCCCCGCCCCATCAATGCCGCCAGGGTGATGGCTTGGAACATGTTTCGTGTTCGATCGAGGCGTTAAAGCGCCCTGAATGTGAACCTGAAACATTTTCTTTCATATACGCCTTAGGGATTTCTCATTCTCATCCGTCTTAACTTAGATACAGCCTGTCGCGTCAGCAAAAGCTACGACTGGCCTTTTTCGGGCCTTCACTGCCCCCCTCCGATCAAGACCCTCATTCACATGTCGAAGAAGTCGCGCTCCAAACTCTGGTTTCTCGTGCATAGCTGGCTGGCATTGCCCATCTGGTTCTTTGTACTGATCGTCTGCGTCACCGGCACCCTGGCGGTGGTCAGCCAGGAGATCGTCTGGCTGGCCAACCCGGATATCCGTGCGAGCAAACCGTCGGATGACGCCGAACCGCTGAGCTTTGACCAGGTGATCGCCGCGATCAAGCGTGACGAGCCCCAGGTGATCGTCCGCTCGATCATCCGCCCCGACGAATCGCACTTTGCACTCAGCGTCGGCCTGAGCTACCCCGACGGGCGTTCGGTCGAGGCTTACGCCAACCCCTACACCGGCGCGATCCAGGGCATCAGCCCGGCGTTCAACTTCCAGCAATTCACGCGCGCGCTGCACGGCTGGTGGCTGGTGCCGTTTACCAACGGCTATAGCTGGGGCTGGTACCTGGTGTCCTTCCTCGGCTTGCCGTTGTTGGCGTCACTGGTCACCGGGCTGGTGGTGTACAAGCGGTTCTGGAAAGGTTTTTTCCGGCCGACCCTGCGTATCCGCCACGGAGCGCGGATCTTCTGGGGCGACTTCCACCGCCTGAGCGGCATCTGGTCGATCTGGTTTATCGCGGTTATCTCGATTACCGGCACTTGGTTCCTGATCCAGGCATTCCTGGGGGACAACCAGATCTCCATCTCCAGCGAGCCGATTGTCCCGGTGATTGCCCGCGAGAAAGTGCCGACTTCCGCCCCTGGCGTACCGGCGCCCATGATCCCGCTCGACGACGCCATCAAGATCGCGACCCAACGCATTCCGGGCCTGGATGCAACGTTCGCGTTCCTGCCGCTCAACGCCTACAGCCATCTGCAGATTGGCGGGCGCGGTTGGTACCCGCTGATGTTCCAGACCGCGCAACTGAACCCCTATAACGGTGAAATCGCCGTCTCGCACCTGCTCTCCGACCGCACCACCCTGGAGTTCGTCACCGAATCCATGCGCCCCCTGCACACCGGCGACTTCGGTGGCCTGTGGATCAAGCTGATCTGGGCATTTTTTGGCCTGGTACTGAGCATGATGGTGTTGAGTGGCCTGCTGATCTGGACCAAGCGCACCGCCCTGGCAACGCTCAATGCGCTCAAGCGTGAAGCCAAGGCCCAACACAAGCCCGTTGCCATCCCGGCCATGCAGGCTGAAACCTCGGAGGCCCACCGATGAGCAAGGTCGCTGCTGTACCGCCTTCGCCGTTGCGCGCCTTCTGGCTGAAATGGCGCTTCCATATCAATGTGCTGCTGTTGCTGGTGCCCCTGGGCTTCATGCCCAAGTACTTCGCCGATGCGGCGCTGTTTCGCGGCGATGCCGGCATCGGCGAGCGCGTGGCCGGCGAGGTGCAGGTCGGGCCCTGGAGCCTGACCCTCGCGGAATTTCGCGATGAAGGCCCGAGCCCCGACCCGGCCGGCCCGATGAAGTTTTTCAACGCATCCCTGTGCGACACCTGCGCCAACCAGGTCAAGGCCACCTACCTGCGTATCGGCAAACCGCGCAGCCTGCGGGCCGCCGGGGTGATCTTCTTCGGCACGCCATACCGCATGGGCGCCGCCCTGCCGATTCCGGAACGCACGCCAGCCGACGCTGAAGTCTGGATCACCATGGAAGGCTGGGACGGCAGCATGCACCAGGGTTCCATCCCGTTGAGCCAGGCCTCGCCTGCCACTATTGCCTGGCTGAACAAGCAAGGAGTTAAACCATGACTTTGATGCGCCTGACCCGCGCCTGCGGCGTGCTGTTGCTGAGCGCCGGCTTCAGTACCGTCGCCCTGGCCCACAACCCGATGTGCGAGTGCAAGGAAATCCCCGGCGAGCAGATCCAGTGCAAGGGAGGCTTCTCCGACGGCAGCGGCGCGCCCGGCGTGACCCTGGATGTGATCGGCTACGACGAAACCATCCTGCTGCCCGGCAAGCTTGGCGAGGACTCCACGCTGACCTTCAAGAAGCCGTCCGCCGAGTTCTATGTGTTGTTTGATGCAGGCCCCGGCCACGTGGTGGAAATCGACCAAGCGGATATCCAGCCACAATGAGTACCACACAGGTTGTACGCCCCGCAGGTGCCGGTCACGAAACCCTCTACGTGCTGTTGTTGTGCCTGATCATCCTGGCGGTGGCGGGTTCGGTGATCGCGCTGCACGGTGAGTCCCAGGAAGTGGCGGCCGTCCCCAGCCATCAATTGGACGCCCGTCGCGACCTGAGCGCCGCCGAGCAAGGCATCTACGCCGACCTGCGGGTGACCCTGGACGAGATCCAGCTGTTGCAGCAAGAGCAAAGCGCGCTGCCCAGCCCGGCGCAACTGGCCGAAGAAGGCTTCGCGCCGTTCGCCCAGGACGCCAGCTCGGTCAGCCGTGGTGATCATCGTTGGCAATTGCTGGCACCCTCGGCCTACCTGGGCTTGAGCCAGGCGTCGGGTACCAGCGGCTCGCTGCTGATGCGCGTGCACGGTGCCGAGCCGGATATCTGGCTCAACCGCCAAGCCAACCTCGCCGCCCCTTCCGACCTCTCTGACCAGGCGCTGATCGCAGCCGGCTGGCAGCAGGTGGTCGCGCAATTCGATGCCGGCGTCACCCGCCAGCACCGTCACTGAACGAGAAGACCGATTGCCCATGTCTACTTCATCCCCCCTGTTGCGCCTGTTGCTGGTTGGCCTGTTCAGCCTGATGCTCGCCCCGCTCGCCAATGCCGAAGCGAGTAAACGCCTGCGAATCGGCATCACCCTGCACCCTTATTACAGCTACGTGGCCAACATCGTCGGCGACAAAGCCGAGGTGGTGCCGCTGATTCCGGCCGGTTTCAACCCGCATGCCTACGAGCCGCGCGCCGAAGACATCAAGCGCATCGGCACCCTGGACGTGATCGTGCTCAACGGCGTCGGCCATGATGATTTCGCCGACCGCATGATCGCCACCAGCGAACGCCCGGACATCCCGGTGATCGAGGCCAACGCCAACGTGCCACTGCTGGCCGCTACCGGCAACGCCGCACGCGGTGCGGGCAAGGTGGTCAACCCGCATACCTTCCTGTCGATCAGCGCGTCGATTGCCCAGGTCAATAACATCGCCCGCGAACTGGGCAAGCTCGACCCGGACAACGCCAAGGCCTACACCCAGAACGCCCGCGCCTACGGCAAGCGCCTGCGCCAGATGCGCGCCGATGCCCTGGCCAAGTTGACCAGCGCCCCCAACCCGGACCTGCGCGTGGCCACCGTACACGCCGCCTACGACTACCTGCTGCGCGAATTCGGCCTGGAAGTCACCGCCGTGGTCGAACCGGCCCACGGCATCGAGCCCAGCCCCAGCCAGTTGAAGAAAACCATCGATGAACTGCGCGCTCTGGACGTGAAGGTGATCTTCTCGGAGATGGACTTCCCGTCCACCTACGTCGACACCATCCAGCGTGAATCCGGGGTCAAGCTGTACCCGCTGTCGCATATTTCCTACGGCGAATACAGCGCCGAGAAGTACGAAGTGGAAATGACCGGCAACCTTAATACCGTGGTGCGGGCGATTCAGGAGTCGGGCGCATGACGGCGGCGGAACAACTGAAGGCGGTCAGCGTCGGCCCGACGCTTGAGTTCGATAAGGTCTCCCTGACCTTGGGTCGCACCGCGATCCTGAATGACGTGAGTTTCCAGGTACAGCCGGGCAGCATTCATGCGCTGGTCGGACCGAACGGCGGCGGGAAAAGCTCGCTGATCAAGACATTGCTGGGGCAAACCCCGCATCAGGGCACGTTGAGCCTGCACTGGCCGACCACGCCCGGCACCATCGGTTATGTGCCCCAGGCCTTGGAGTTCGATCGCGGGCTGCCGATGACCGTCGATGACTTCATGGCTGCCATGTGCCAGCGACGCCCGGCGTTTCTCGGCCTGTCCAAGCAGTACGCCGGTGCTATTGGCGAGGCGCTGGAGCGAGTCGGCATGCAGGACAAACGCAAGCGCCGCATGGGCGCGTTATCTGGCGGTGAGCGTCAGCGCGTGTTGCTGGCCCAGGGGCTGATCCCGGCGCCGCACCTGCTGGTACTGGATGAACCGATGTCGGCCCTCGACGAAGCCGGTATCCAGGTGTTCGAACGCCTGCTCAATGACTGGCGCCTGGCCGGGATCACCGTGCTGTGGATCGAGCACGACCTGGAAGCCGTGGGCCGCCTGGCCGACCGCGTCACCGGTCTCAACCGCCGTGTGCTGTTCGACGCCACGCCCAAGGAGGCGCTGACCCCGGACCGCCTGCTGACCCTGTTCTCCACCCACCCTCGGAGCCCGGCGCAATGAGTTATGAAGCCTTTCGCTTGATGGTCCAGGGCTGGGCCTCTTCCGGTTACCTGCCGGAGGCGCTGGCCTACGGTTTTGTGGTCAACGCCCTGCTCGCCGGTCTGCTGATCGGCCCGGTGCTGGGCGGCCTGGGCACGCTGGTGGTGGTCAAGCGCTTCGCGTTTTTCTCCGAAGCGGTCGGCCACGCCGCGCTGACCGGCGTCGCCGTGGGCATTCTGCTCGGCGAACCCTACACCGGGCCCTACGGCAGCCTGTTCGGCTACTGCCTGTTGTTCGGCATCCTGCTCAACTACCTGCGCAACCGCACGGGCTTGGCGCCGGATACCTTGATCGGCGTGTTCCTGTCGGTGTCGCTGGCATTGGGGGCGAGCCTGTTGCTGATCCTGGCCGGCAAGATCAACGTGCATATCCTGGAAAACGTGCTGTTTGGCTCAGTGCTGACGGTCAATGGCAACGATCTGGCGGTGCTGGCAATTGTCGGCGCGCTGGTGATGGCCCTGGCGCTGCCCTTGTACAACCGCATCATGCTCGCCAGCTTCAACCCGCAACTGGCGGCAGTGCGCGGCGTGGCGGTCAAGACCCTGGATTACCTGTTCGTGATCCTGGTGACGCTGATCACCGTCGCGGCGGTCAAGGTGATCGGCGCGATTCTGGTGGGGGCCCTGTTGGTGATACCTGCCGCCGCGGCGCGCCTGTTGAGCCAGTCGCTCAAAGGCTTCTTCTGGGTGTCGGTGGTGATCGCCACCGTCAGCACCCTGTGCGGCATCCTGCTGCCGATCATCTTCGACCTGCCGATCCCCTCCGGTGCCGCCATCATTCTGGTCGCCGGTATTGCCTTCGCCCTGGCCGCCATCGCGCGCGGCACCGTGCCCAGCCTCAAAGGGAACCTTGGATAATGCGCTCCGTTCTTCACCCCCTGGCCCTGGCCATCGCCTGCTTATTCACTACGCCATTGATGGCGACCGAAGCCGCCAAACCCGCTGCCCACGCGGCAAAACCGGTCAAAGTGCTGGCCTCGCTGCCGATCACCTACGGCCTCGCTGACGTGCTGCTCAAAGGCACCGACGTGCAATTGGAGCGAGCCGCTCCGGCCAACTTGCCCGGTTCGCGCCAGGTGTCCTACTTCACCGGCCGCGGCGCGCAGGCCCTGAGCACGTTGGCGCTGGACGCCGACGCCGCCATCGGCCTGCGCTCGCTCTGGGCTGATGACCCGCTGTACCCGGTGGCGCGACGCAGCAATATCCGCATCGTTGAAGTCGACGCCGCCCGCCCGGTGGATGGCGGTTTGCCGGGCATCGCGGTGCAGCCAGGTGTCACCGATGGCCTGAACAGCCAGCCGTGGCAGTCGAGCAACAATATGGGCCGCATGGCCGATGTGCTGGCCGCCGACCTGAGCCGCCTGGCGCCCACCGCCAAGCCGAAGATCGACGCCAACCTCGCCACCCTCAAGCAACGCCTGCTCAAGCTCACCGCCGACAGCGAGGCGCGACTGGCCAAGGCGGATAACCTGAGCGTGGTCAGCTTGAGTGATCACTTCGCGTACCTGGTCAGCGGTTTAAACCTGGAAGTGCTCAGCACCGACGCACGGCCTGACGCCGATTGGACGCCCGAGGCGTTGCAGGCATTCAGTGCCGAGTTGAAGGACAACGACGTCGCAGTGGTGCTGCATCATCGCCAGCCGAGTGAGGCGGTCAAGGCCGCGGTTGCAGCCGGCGGTTCGCAGTTGCTGGTGCTGAATGTCGACGGTGCGGAGCCGGTGACAGAGCTGGAAACCAATGTGGACCAGGTGATCAAGGCGCTCACACCCTAACATCTAAATAGAATTGTTGTAGTGAGCGGGCTTGCCCCGCGCTGGGTGGCGAAGCCGCCCCAAAACCCGACACCGCGGTGCACCTGACACCCTGAGGGGGGCTCGGTTGGGGCGGCTTCACCACCCAGCGCGGGGCAAGCCCGCTCACTACATGTCTCAGACCACATCCACGCCGACGTGGATGGCATCGTGCCGCCAGAACTCCAGGTCGCAGTCGATCAAACGCTGGTGCTGGTCATAGTTGACCCGGGCGATCCGCAAGCCTGGGCTGCCCACCGACACGCGTAATGCGGCGGCGGCTTCGACCGGCAGTGACGTCGGCACGATTTCAAAGCGTACGCGCCCGTAGTGCAGGTCGTACTTGCGCGCATACAGTTCGGTCATCGACTGATTCAAATCGCAGTCCAGAATCCCCGGAAAATACTGCGGGTTCAGGTAGTGCTCCACATACAACACCAAGCGCCCATCAATCCGCCGGCCCCGACAAATCTGGATCACGCTGGACAGCGCCGGCAGTTGCAACCACGCACACACCGCCGCCGAAGCCGGTTGCAGCCGTGCAGAGATCACTTCGGTGGACGCCACGCGCCCCTGATCGCTGACCATCGCGTGAAAATGGCTGCGCTGCATCAGGTTGTAGGCCAGTCGCGGCGGCGAGACAAACCAGCCGCGCCGCTCCTCGCGATAGATCTGGCCTTGGGCCTCAAGTTGTAACAAGGCTTCCCGCACCGTGATCCGAGTGGTACCAAACAACTCGCTGAGCTTGCGCTCGGCGGGCAGTTTGCTGGCAGGCGGCAACAGGCCGTGGTCAATCTGCTCTTGCAGCGCCAGGCCAATGGAGGTCACCGCCTTGATTGCCTCATCTCGCATCAACGTTACCTATCTGGACTAGACCAGCACCGATGAGGTGCACAAACCGCTCCGTAATCGGGCTTGCCTTACTGCGTGCCAGCCTAGGCATTACAGATGACCGACAGATGACAGTCCGTGTACATCTTCCACAGCACACCCTGCAATACATCGGCCAAGTCCAATCCCTACGGGCACTTGGGCATGATCTACGCTAAGTCAGCGCGCAGCGACATCAGCGCTTTGAAAACGACATCGACATGAAACTGTCATCCATCGCGTCTAGATTGGCTCAGGTATTGCTCTGACCTAGACCAACAACACCGTCGAAACAAACGCCGCGTTGAAAACGCCCAAAGGAGCTTCGGATGAAACAGCTTTTCCTGGCATCACTGTTAGGCTCGACTATTGCCATGTGCACCGCCGCCATGGCCGCTGATACCGATCTAAAAACCCTGGAAGCTGCCGCTAAGGCAGAAGGCGCTGTAAACAGCGTCGGCATGCCCGATGACTGGGCCAACTGGAAAGGCACCTGGGAAGACCTGGCGTCGAAATACGGCCTAAAGCACATCGACACCGACATGAGCTCGGCCCAGGAAATCGCCAAGTTCAAGGCCGAGAAAGACAACGCCAGCGCCGACATCGGCGACGTCGGCGCGGCGTTCGGTCCAATCGCGGTGAAGCAGGAAGTCACCCAGCCGTACAAACCGTCCACCTGGGCCCAGGTGCCGGATTGGGCTAAAGACAAAGACGGTCACTGGGCATTGGCCTACACCGGCACCATCGCGTTTATCGTCAACAAGAAGCTGCTGCACGGCTCTGAAGTACCTACAAGCTGGGCTGACCTGCAGAGCGGCAAGTACAAGGTCTCCATTGGTGACGTAAGCACCGCGGCACAAGCGGCCAACGGTGTACTGGCAGCCGCCATCGCCAATAAAGGCGACGAAAAGAACATCGCCCCCGGCCTGCAATTCTTCACCAAGATCGCCCAGCAAGGCCGTCTCTCGCTGTCCAACCCGACCATCGCCACCATGGAGAAAGGCGAAGTCGAAGTGGGCGTGGTCTGGGACTTCAACGGCCTGAGCTACAAGGCCAAGATGGCCAACCCGGATGACTACGTGGTGTTGATCCCATCGGACGGCTCGGTTAAATCCGGCTACACCACCATCATCAACAAATACGCCAAGCACCCGAACGCCGCCAAGCTGACCCGCGAGTACATCTTCAGCGATGCCGGCCAGCTCAACCTGGCGAAAGGCAATGCACGTCCGATCCGCGCTGAAACCGACCTGAAACTGCCGGCCGACATCGCCAAGAACCTGATCCCGGGCGAGCAGTACACCAAGGCCAACCCGCAGCCGATCAAGGATGCCGATGCGTGGGAAGCGACGTCCAAGAAGCTGCCGCAGCTGTGGAACGAGCAAGTCATCGTAGAGATGAAGTAAACCTGCCTCCCACATTGGAGCTCCACTGGAGATCCAATGTGGGAGGGGGCAAGCCCCCTCCCACACTTGAACCCAGATGCTCCAGGAATATTGAGTCAAGTCCATCGTTGCGGAGCGCCAGCCCCCATGAAGCACAATGTCATCCTAGTCGTGCTCGACGGCCTGAACTTCGAGGTTGCCCGACACGCCATGGGGCACTTGCAGGCCTATGTCGGCGCAGGACGCGCAGCCCTCTACAAACTGGAATGTGAACTGCCCGCCCTGTCC
>NZ_JAIOKW010000072.1:0-9128 GCF_020093335.1 Pseudomonas fluorescens group sp.
GGGCGTAATGGCTAGCGGGGTAGAGGGGGCGGAAATATTCAATGGTTATGCTCCTTGCAGGGATAGGCGCTGAAGCGCCAGGCGTGGGCAGGCAGTTCTACGCCCTCGTCGCTGTCTCGCAGAGTGCGTTTGTTTTTTCGGGTGTTTCCGAGCGGCTCCAGCCTGCGTAAAACCTGGGTGCGTGGGTTGTATCTTCTATTGTCCACTGTAAAAAAAAGAACACGGCTTGACGTTGCGGAGGTGGGGCCCCGCCTTCCGATTTCGGATTCGACCCGTCCTGATATTCAGCGAGGAGCACGTCAGTGGAGGCGGTGTTGAGGGAGGAGGGGGCGGCAATCACCCCGCGAGGATTTTTTGCCTGTGGAGCGTTCTATCCGATAACCCATTGATAAACGATGGCACTGCCTCAGCTATACTCCCCTCCATTTGAATGGCCCTTCGAGGAATTACTGTGAAGAACTGGACCTTGCGCCAACGCATCTTGGCAAGTTTTGCGGTCATTATCGCCATCATGCTGTTAATGGTCGTGGTCTCCTATTCACGGTTGCTGAAGATCGAAACCAGCCAGGAAGCCGTCCGGGACGACGCGGTGCCGGGCGTTTACCTCAGCTCGATGATCCGCAGCGCCTGGGTCGACAGCTATTTGCAGACCATCGACATCATCGGCCTGCGCGACGACAAAACCTTCACCAATACCGATAAGAACGACTACAAGTCGTTCGAAGCGCGTATTGAACAGCAGATGGCCAACTACGAAAAAACCATTCATGGCCAAGCTGACCGCATGGAGTTCGATAACTTCAAGGCGGCGCACATCAACTACAACAAAGTGCTGGCCCAGGTGCTGGAACGCGTTGAAGCCAATGACCTGCCGGGCGCGAATCAATTGCTCGAGGAGCAATTGACGCCGATCTGGACCGAAGGGCGCATGAAGCTCAACGACATCATTACTGAAAACAAGAACGTGTCTGACCGGGCGACGGCGGCGATCGACGAGGCGGTACTGTCGGCCAAGATCAGCATGGCCGTGTCGCTGCTCATCGCCATCTTGGCTGCCGGGCTGTGCGGCCTGTTGCTGATGCGCGCGATCATGGCGCCGATGCAACGCATCGTCGATATCCTCGAAACCATGCGCGACGGCGACCTGAGCAAACGCCTTAACCTGGAGCGCAAGGACGAGTTCGGCGCCGTCGAAACCGGCTTTAACGACATGATGACCGAGCTCACGGCCCTGGTGTCCCAGGCCCAGCGCTCGTCGGTGCAGGTCACCACCTCGGTGACCGAAATTGCCGCCACGTCCAAGCAGCAACAGGCCACCGCGACTGAAACGGCCGCGACGACCACTGAGATCGGTGCTACGTCGCGCGAAATCGCGGCCACCTCCAAGGACTTGGTTCGCACCATGACCGAAGTGTCCACCGCCGCCGACCAGGCGTCGGTGGCTGCCGGCTCCGGCCAGCAAGGACTGGCGCGCATGGAAGAGACCATGCACTCGGTGATGGGCGCGGCCGACCTGGTCAACGCCAAGCTGGCGATCCTCAATGAGAAGGCCGGCAACATCAACCAGGTGGTGGTGACCATCGTCAAGGTGGCCGACCAGACCAACCTGCTGTCGCTCAACGCCGCCATCGAAGCGGAAAAAGCCGGCGAGTACGGTCGCGGTTTTGCCGTGGTCGCCACCGAAGTACGCCGCCTCGCGGACCAGACCGCCGTGGCTACCTATGACATCGAGCAGATGGTGCGCGAGATCCAGTCCGCAGTGTCTGCGGGGGTGATGGGCATGGACAAGTTCTCCGAAGAAGTGCGCCGCGGCATGTTCGAAGTGCAGCAAGTGGGCGAGCAGTTGTCGCAGATCATCCACCAGGTACAGGCGCTGGCGCCGCGGGTGTTGATGGTCAACGAAGGCATGCAGGCCCAGGCCACCGGCGCCGAGCAGATCAACCACGCCCTCGTGCAACTGGGCGATGCCAGCAGCCAGACGGTGGAGTCCCTGCGCCAGGCCAGCTTTGCCATTGATGAACTGAGCCAGGTTGCGGTGGGTCTGCGCAGCGGCGTGTCGCGTTTCAAAGTCTGATGAGCGAACTCGCGGCTAAACGCGGCGCCGTCCCGGCAGCGAAAAAGGCGTTGTTCCTGGTGTTCCATATCGGTCAGGAACGCTATGCCCTCAAGGCTACCGAAGTGGCCGAAGTGCTGCCGCGCCTGCCTTTGAAACCCATTGCCCATGCACCGCTGTGGGTCGCCGGGATCTTTGCCCATCGTGGGGCGCTGGTGCCGGTCATTGACCTCAGCGCCTTGACCTTCGGCAACCCGGCCCAGGCCCGCACCAGCACGCGGCTGGTGCTGGTCAATTACCAACCCGACGCCGGGTCCCAAGCGCGTTGGCTGGGACTGATCCTGGAGCAGGCCACCGACACCCTGCGTTGCGACCCCGCCGAGTTCCAGCCCTACGGTCTGGCCAACCGCCAGGCACCCTACCTGGGGCCGGTGCGCGAAGATGCGCTGGGCCTGATGCAATGGATCGGTGTAAACGACCTGCTGACCGATGACGTGCGCGCCGTGCTGTTTTCTGCCGAGCTGAGCGTATGAGCAACGACCCGCGTTTTTTTGCCTTTCTTAAAGAGCGCATCGGCCTGGACGTCGCGTCGGTGGGCGAAGCCATCATCGAGCGCGCCGTGCGCCAGCGCAGCCAGATCGTCCAGGCACCCACGCCGGGCGAATACTGGCAGCACCTGCAAAGCTCCCAGGACGAACAGCAAGCGCTGATCGAAGCAGTGATCGTCCCCGAAACCTGGTTTTTCCGTTACCCCGAATCCTTTGCGACCCTGGCGCGCCTGGCGAAGGCCCGCCTGGTCGATATCAAGCAGATGCGCGCATTGCGTATCCTCAGCCTGCCGTGCTCCACCGGCGAAGAACCCTATTCGATTGCCATGGCGCTGCTCGATGCTGGCCTCGCGCCGCATCAGTTCAAG
Source organism: Pseudomonas fluorescens group sp. (assembly GCF_020093335.1). NCBI lineage: Bacteria > Pseudomonadati > Pseudomonadota > Gammaproteobacteria > Pseudomonadales > Pseudomonadaceae > Pseudomonas > Pseudomonas fluorescens group sp. Next base: position 2,970 of record NZ_JAIOKW010000072.1, read on the forward strand.
GTACAGGGGATGGACGTCAGCCCGCTGTCGGTGGAGCGTGCGCGACGCGGGGTGTACGGCAAGAACTCCTTTCGTGGCGGCGATATTGCCTTCCGTGACCGCCACTTCACTGAATACGGCGACGGCTTCCACATCGCCGATCGGGTGCGCGAACAAGTGCGCCTGCAAGTCGGCAACCTGCTTGACCCGGCGCTGCTGGTTAATGAGGCCGCCTATGACTTCGTGTTCTGCCGCAACCTGCTGATCTACTTCGACCAGCCCACCCAGAAACAAGTCTTCGACGTGCTCAAAGGCCTCACCCACGTGGACGGTGTGCTGTTTATCGGCCCGGCCGAAGGCAGCCTGCTGGGGCGCCACGGCATGCGTTCGATTGGGGTGCCGCAGTCCTTTGCGTTCAGCCGGCAGGGCTCGCCGCAGCTGCCCGAGCCAGCGTTTATACCGACGCCGGCTCCCACGCCTCCGCGCAGCACGGCGCCGATTTCAGCTAAACCACGGCCGTTCAGCACCGTCAGCGCCCACGTTTTACCGATCAAGGCTACGCCCTCCGATGCAGGCACCTTGCTCAGCCGGATCGCCACCCTGGCCAACGAAGGCAAAAGTGCCGAGGCCCGGGCCGCGTGTGAAGACTATTTGAACAGCCACCCGCCGGCCGCCCAGGTGTTTTACTGGCTGGGGCTGCTCAGCGACGTGGCCGGCAGTGCCCTGGAAGCCCAGGGCTATTATCGAAAAGCCTTGTACCTGGAACCCCAGCACCCGCAGGCCTTGATGCACTTGGCCGCGTTGCTCGAGTCCCGGGGCGACAGTGCGGGGGCGCGCCGTCTGCAGGCGCGAGCCGCCCGTAGCGAGCGAGCCGACAGTGAGTCCAAACCATGAGTAACACCGAGGCGCTCGACACCACCGGCCTGGACCTGACCCTGGCCGACACTCAAGCCATCGACGACTGCTGGAACCGCATCGGTATCCATGGCGATAAGTCCTGCCCACTACTGGCTGACCATATCCATTGCCGCAACTGCTCGGTGTATTCCGCCGCCGCCACGCGTCTGCTGGACCGCTACGCCTTGCAGCAGGACGACCGACGCCCGCAGGCGGCCGAAGTCGACACGGAGGTGGTCACCCGTTCGCTCTTGATGTTCCGCCTCGGCGAAGAATGGCTGGGCATCGCTACACGCTGCCTGGTGGAAGTCGCGCCGTTGCAACCGATCCATTCCCTGCCGCATCAACGTTCCCGCGCCTTGCTCGGCGTGGCCAACGTGCGCGGCGCGCTGGTGGCGTGCTTGTCGCTGGTGGAACTGCTGGGCCTGGACGCCACCAGCAGCGGCGCCACCGGCGGGCGCATCATGCCGCGCATGTTGATCATTGCCGCCCAGGATGGCCCGGTGGTGGTGCCGGTGGATGAAGTCGACGGCATCCATGCCATCGATGAGCGCACCTTGAAGGCCGCATCGGCGTCCGGCACCCAGGCCAGCGCGCGCTTTACCCAGGGTGTATTGCCGTGGAAAGGCCGCAGCCTGCGCTGGCTGGACGAGGCGCAATTGTTGTCCGCCGTGACCCGGAGCCTCTCATGACCCCCGACCAGATGCGTGATGCCTCGCTGCTGGAATTGTTCAGCCTGGAAGCCGATGCGCAGACCCAGGTGTTGAGCGCGGGCCTGCTCGCCCTGGAACGCAACCCGACCCAGGCGGACCAGCTCGAAGCCTGCATGCGCGCGGCGCACTCGCTCAAGGGCGCCGCGCGCATCGTTGGGGTGGATGCCGGGGTCAGCGTGTCCCACGTCATGGAGGATTGCCTGGTCAGCGCCCAGGAAAACCGCCTGTACCTGCAACCCGAACATATCGATGCGCTGCTGCAGGGCACTGATCTGCTGATGCGCATCGCCACGCCAGGCAATGACGTCGGGCCGGCGGATGTCGAGGCCTACGTCGCGTTGATGGAGCGTCTGCTGGATCCGTCCCAGGCGCCTGTCAACGTCGCGCCGTCGCCGGAGCCAGCGCCCGTCGTCGAAGAACTGCCGCCGGAACCCGAACCCGCGCCGCCGGTGAACAGCGAGCCGCCGCGTCAAGGCAAGCGCATGACCGAAGGCGGCGAACGCGTACTGCGCGTCACCGCCGAGCGCTTGAACAGCCTGCTGGACCTGTCGAGCAAATCCCTGGTGGAAACCCAGCGGCTCAAGCCGTACCTGGCCAGCCTGCAACGCCTCAAGCGCATTCAAAGCCAGGGGATACGGGCGCTGGATACGCTGGACGGGCAACTCAAGACCCAGGTCCTGAGCCTCGAGGCCCAGGAAGCCCTGGCCGACACGCGCCGTTTGTTGAGCGAAGCCCAGGCCTTGCTGGCGGAAAAGCACGCCGAGCTGGACGAGTTCGGCTGGCAGGCCGGGCAGCGCGCCCAAGTGTTGTATGACACTGCACTGGCCTGCCGCATGCGCCCGTTTGCCGATGTATTGGCTGGACAAGTGCGCATGGTGCGCGACCTCGGCCGCAGCCTCGGCAAGCAAGTGCGCCTGGAGATCGAGGGCGAAAAGACCCAGGTCGACCGTGACGTACTGGAAAAACTTGAGGCGCCGCTCACCCATTTGTTACGCAATGCCGTCGACCACGGCATCGAAATGCCTGAGCAACGCCTGCTGGCGGGCAAGCCGGCTGAAGGCTTGATCCGCCTGCGGGCCTCCCATCAGGCCGGTTTGCTGGTGCTGGAACTCAGTGATGACGGCAATGGCGTCGACCTGGAGCGCCTGCGCGGCACTATCGTCGATCGGCACCTGTCGCCGGTCGAAACCGCCCTGCGCCTGAGCGAAGAAGAGTTGCTGACGTTCCTGTTCCTGCCGGGGTTCAGCCTGCGTGACACGGTCACCGAAGTGTCCGGGCGCGGCGTGGGCCTGGACGCGGTGCAGCACATGGTCCGCCAACTGCGCGGCGCGGTGGTGCTGGAGCAGACGGCGGGGCAGGGCAGTCGTTTCCACCTTGAGGTGCCGTTGACCCTGTCGGTGGTACGCAGCCTGGTGGTGGAAGTCGGTGAGGAAGCCTATGCGTTCCCGCTGGCGCATATCGAACGCATGTGTGACCTCGCGCCCGATGACATCGTGCAACTGGAAGGTCGCCAGCATTTCTGGCACGAGGGCCGGCATGTTGGCCTGGTCGCCGCCAGCCAGTTGTTGCAGCGCCCGGCGGGGCAGAGTCCGTCAGAAACGCTGAAAGTGGTGGTGATCCGCGAGCGCGATACGGTGTACGGGATTGCCGTGGAGCGCTTTATCGGTGAGCGTACGCTGGTGGTGTTGCCGCTCGATGATCGCCTGGGCAAGGTCCAGGATATTTCCGCCGGTGCCTTGCTGGATGATGGCTCGGTGGTGTTGATCGTCGACGTTGAAGACATGTTGCGTTCGGTGGACAAACTGCTGAACACCGGCCGATTGGAACGTATTGCGCGGCGCAGCCAACAAACCACCGAGGCACCGCGTAAGCGCGTGCTGGTGGTCGATGACTCGCTGACCGTGCGTGAGCTGCAACGCAAATTGCTCCTTAATCGTGGTTATGAAGTGGCCGTGGCGGTCGATGGCATGGACGGCTGGAACGCCTTGCGCTCCGAAGACTTTGACCTGTTGATCACTGATATTGATATGCCCCGCATGGACGGTATTGAATTGGTCACACTCTTGCGCCGTGACAGTCGCCTGCAATCGTTGCCGGTGATGGTGGTGTCCTACAAAGATCGCGAAGAAGACCGACGTCGAGGACTCGACGCCGGTGCGGACTATTATTTAGCCAAAGCCAGTTTCCACGATGACGCCCTGCTGGACGCCGTGGTGGAACTGATCGGAGGCGCACGGGCATGAGGATTGCGATCGTCAATGACATGCCCCTGGCAGTGGAGGCCTTGCGCCGCGCCTTGAGCTTCGAGCCTGCGCACCAAGTGGTGTGGGTGGCCAGCAATGGGCTGGAAGCGGTGCAACGCTGCGCCGAACTGACGCCGGACCTGATCCTGATGGACCTGATCATGCCGGTGATGGACGGCGTGGAAGCCACTCGCCAGATCATGGCCGAGACGCCGTGCGCCATCGTTATCGTGACCGTCGACCGCCAGGCCAACGTGAGCCGGGTGTTCGAGGCCATGGGCCACGGCGCCCTGGACGTGGTGGACACCCCGCCGCTCGGCGTGGGCAACCCCAAGGATGCGGCGGCGCCGTTGCTGCGCAAGATCCTCAATATCGGCTGGCTGATCGGCCAGCGCGGCACCCGCGTGCGCGCCGAAACCCTGCCGGCGCGCGCATCCGGCAAACGTCAAAGCCTGGTGGCTATCGGCTCCTCGGCGGGTGGTCCGGCTGCCCTGGAAATCCTGCTCAAGGGTTTACCTCGCGACTTTCCAGCCGCCATCGTGCTGGTGCAGCATGTGGACCAAGTGTTCGCGGCGGGCATGGCCGAGTGGCTGAGCAGCGCCTCGGGCCTGCCGGTACGCCTGGCCCGCGAAGGCGAGCCGCCGCAAAGCGGCGTGGTGCTGCTGGCCGGCACCAACCACCACATTCGTTTATTGAAGAATGGCACGCTAGCCTATACGGCAGAGCCGGTGAACGAAATTTACCGGCCATCGATCGATGTGTTTTTCGAAAGCGTGGCCAGCCACTGGAATGGCGATGCCGTCGGTGTGCTGCTGACCGGCATGGGGCGCGACGGGGCCCAGGGCCTCAAATTGCTACGTGAACAAGGTTATTTGACCATCGCCCAGGATCAGCAAAGCTCGGCGGTGTATGGCATGCCCAAAGCGGCGGCGGCGATCGATGCTGCTGTTGAAATTCGCCCACTGGATAGAATTGCGCCCCGGTTGCTGGAGGTCTTTGCCAAATGAACATGACCTCTCGCGGCTGGCTTGCAGGCAGTAATTCAGGTGACTGCACATGAATGATTTACAGATCGACGACATCAAGACCGACGAAAACGCCGCCATGGTGTTGCTGGTCGACGACCAGGCCATGATCGGTGAAGCCGTGCGGCGTGGCCTGGCCCATGAAGAAAATATCGACTTCCACTTCTGCGCCGACCCACACCAGGCGATTGCCCAGGCGATCCGTATCAAGCCGACCGTTATCCTGCAGGATCTGGTGATGCCAGGTCTGGACGGCCTGACACTGGTGCGCGAGTACCGCAACCACCCGGCCACGCAGAACATCCCGATCATCGTGCTTTCCACCAAGGAAGACCCGCTGATCAAGAGCGCGGCGTTTTCGGCCGGGGCCAACGATTATTTGGTCAAGCTGCCGGACAACATCGAGCTGGTGGCGCGCATCCGCTATCACTCGCGCTCCTACATGACCCTGTTGCAACGGGATGCGGCTTATCGCGCGTTGCGGGTCAGCCAGCAGCAGCTGTTGGACACCAACCTGGTGCTGCAACGGCTGATGAACTCCGATGGCCTCACGGGGCTGTCCAACCGTCGCCATTTCGACGAGTACCTGGAACTGGAATGGCGCCGTGCCATGCGTGATCAGACTCAGCTGTCGTTGTTGATGATTGATGTGGATTTCTTCAAGACCTACAACGATAGCTTTGGGCATGTCGAAGGTGACGAGGCTTTGCGCAAGGTTGCGGCGACCATTCGTGAGGCCAGCAGTCGGCCTTCGGATTTGCCGGCGCGCTATGGGGGGGAGGAGTTTGCCCTGGTGCTGCCTAATACCTCGCCGGGCGGGGCGCGGTTGGTGGCTGAGAAGCTGCGGATGGCGGTTGCCGCGCTGAAAATTCCGCACATTGCGCCGACTGAGGGGTCGAGTCTGACCATCAGTATTGGGCTGTCGACCATGACGCCGCAGCAGGGGACGGATTGTCGGCAGGTGATAGTGGCGGCGGATAAGGGGTTGTATACGGCTAAGCATAATGGGCGCAATCAGGTGGGGATTGAGTAGGGCTGAGTGCTTCTGTGTACATATCCGTTGCTGCGGTCACGGCCACTAATGGTTCCGCTCTTACAGCGGGTCACTTTTTGAAAAGCGCAAAAAGTAACCAAAAACGCTTCGCCCCAACACTCGGCACCTCGCCTAGGCTCGGTGTACCCTCACTCCGGATTCAATCCTGCGTTCGGCCAGCGTGTTTGACGGGGCGCCTCAGATCAAAAGCAAAAACGCGGCGGCCTTAGAGCCGACCGGGGTTGGGGGGGCGTTACTGGGTTAAAAAT
>NZ_JAIOKW010000073.1:0-8414 GCF_020093335.1 Pseudomonas fluorescens group sp.
GCGGTGGGTCAGTCAACTTTTGAGTGACTGACACCCTGCAATCGGGGGCAAGCCCCCTCCCACATTTTTGATTGGGTTTGTGACCTCAGATTGAGAGCCCCTTGAAGTGTGCCTGCAAAAACTCCACGCAGGCGCGCAGCTTCCCGGAATACGCCAAGCGAGTCGGGTACACCGCCCACACGTTGGCGCTCTGGGTATATCCGTGCAGCACCTGCATCAGCTTGCCTTGCTCCAGCAGCGGCTTTACATCCCACATCGAACGCAATAACACCCCGCGCCCATCCAACGCCCACTGCAACACAATTTCGCCATTGTTCGACGACAGCGGCCCCCGCACGCGCACGCTTTCCTGGGCGCCGTCGTGTTCCAGGTTCCAGATGCCAAACGCGTTGTCGCGCTCCTTGAGGACCAGGCAGTCGTGCTGCTCCAGGTCGCTCAATTGGTGCGGTGTGCCGCGTCGTTGCAGATACGCCGGGGCGGCGCATAGCACGCGACGGTTGCTCACCAGTCGACGGCCGATGTGCTGGCCGGGGATGTCGTCGCCCACGCGGATCTCCAGGTCGAAACCTTCGCTGACGATATCGACCACACGGTCGAGCAGGTCCAGGCGGATCTCCAGGTCCGGGTACTGCTCGGCCAGCAACGACAGGGCAGGCGCCACATGGTTGCGGCCAAAGCCGAACGTGCTGCAGATATGCAGGCGGCCACGCGGGCTGTCATGCGCGTCGCTGAGTTCATCGGAAAGTTGCTGGAAGTCTTCCAGGATGTGCACGGCCCAGCGCTGCACCCGTTCACCGTCTTCGGTCAGGGCGATGCGCCGGCTGGTGCGGTGCAGCAGGCGGGTGGCCAGGGTGGTTTCAAGGATCTGGATGCGCTTGCTGACATACGCAGGCGATAACCCAAGCTCATCAGCTGCCGCAGCGAAGCCGGCCTTGCGGATCACGGTCAGGAACACCCGCAGGTCTTCAGGTAGGGGCACGGTATCTTTCTTATTCGTCATCAGAAACAAGCGTGGCGGCATGAGCCGCCAGAATAGCATTGCGCTGGCCACGGCTCAGCGCAGGAAGCTCAGGACTTCGCCCAGCAACAACTCTGGGGCTTCTTCGGCGATGTAATGGCCGGCCGGCAAGGCCTTGCCGCGCACATCAGTGGCGACTTTCTGCCATTCCTTGAGCGGCTCGAAACAGCGGCCGACGGTGCCTTCGGCGCCCCACATCACCAGCAGCGGCAGGTTCAGGTGATGGCCGGCGTCGATGTCCGCCTGGTCGTGCTCAAGGTCGATACCGGCAGCGGCACGGTAGTCTTCGCAGATGCCGGTGGCGGTGCCCGGCAGTTTCAGGCAGCGCAGGTATTCGGCGAAGGCTTCATCGGTGAACGGCTTGAGCCCGGCACTGCGGCTGCCCATTACGCTGCGCAGGTACAACTGCGGGTTGCTCTCGATCAAGGCCTCCGGCAGCGGCGCCGGGCGGATCAGGAAGAACCAGTGCCAGTAGGCGCGGGCGAAGGCTTCGTCGGTTTGCGCATACATCGAGAGGGTGGGGGCGATATCCAACAGCACCATACGTTGCACGGCGGCCGCATGGTCCAGGGCCAGGCGATGGGCCACGCGGGCGCCACGGTCGTGGGCCAGCACCGAGAACTGTTCGAAGCCAAGGGCTTTCATCAGCTCCACGCTGTCGCGGGCCATTTCCCGTTTCGAATAGTTGGAGTGATCGTCATTGGCGGGCGGTTTGCTGCTGTCGCCATAGCCGCGCAGGTCGGCAGCCACTACCGTGAAGCGTTCAGCCAGTTGCTCGGCGACTTTGTGCCAGATGACGTGGGTTTGCGGGTGCCCGTGCAACAGGAGCAGGCCGGGACCTGTACCGCCTGTGCGGTAACTGATGCTGACGCCGTTGACGTGGCACTGGTCTTTCTGGAATCCGGCGAACATGGAATGGCTCCTTGTGATGAGTGCTTGCATCCTGGAATCACGCGGCGTTCGGGGCAAGGGCGAAAGCGTGGAGGGGGTGTTCATGAAGTGTGTAGGCGCGGTGAGTGACGACTCGATCTTTCCAGCAATGGAGGTCACCTGTGGGAGCGGCGGTGCGTCGCTCCCACCGTTAATGTGTGTGGTGTGCAGCCGATCTCAGCTTTGCTTGAACCTCTCCATGGCTCGCTATCGTTCTCCTTGACGGTGGTGGCGGAGGGACGGCTTTTTCACTATAGGCCACGTATTGCGCGGCCTATAGGCAACCGACGCGGTGCTCTCCAAGCACTGGGAACGGGTCAGCGGTGTGGAGTGGGCTCCAGCAGTTGGGCGCCCGGACCGCACTCACCGAGCTTGTCGCCCTGATTGCGCAACGGACACGCCTCCATCGATAAGCACCCACAGCCAATACAGCCATTGAGTGTGTCGCGCAGCAGCGTCAGCTTGTTGATGCGCTCATCCAGGTCTTCCCGCCATAGCGCCGATAAGCGTTCCCAATCCCGGGCGTTGGGTGTGCGCCCCTCCGGCAACGCCTGCAACGCTTCGCCAATCGTTGCCAGCGGAATCCCCAGGCGCTGGGCGATCTTGATCACCACCACGCGCCGCAACACATCCCGTGGATAACGCCGTTGGTTACCGGCATTGCGATTACTCTTGATCAGCCCCTTGGTCTCGTAGAAATGCAACGCCGTGACGGCCACACCACTGCGGGCGGCGAGTTGGCCGACGGTGAGTTCCTTGTTCAGCATGAAAAACTCCCAAACAACGCTTGACCTTGACTTAACTAGAGGTTTTACCCTGCGTGGCATCGAATCGCAAGATTCTGCCTACAGAGAAAGGGGAGTGTTCATGCAGGTATCAGAGAAGAATCGCAGCTTCACTCAATTGATCGAATTTCAGATCGAGCCCCGGCAACAAAGGGCGCTGGTGGCGGCCCTGTCCCCCCAAAGCGAGCGCCTGGCCCAGGGCCATGGCGGCTTTATCAATGCGAGTGTGCAGGTCAGCGACGACGGGCGCCGGGTGCTCAATTACTTGCAATGGCGCTCGCGCGAGGACGGCGAGGCGGCCTTCAAATGCTTTGAGCATGGCGAGGAAGATTTCTGGACGTTGATTCGCGCCCATCAGGCCACAGCCGTGACCTTTGGTTCGTTCCAGGTGCTGCGCAGTTTCGAGCGCAGCCATGACAACGCGCTGCATTGCCGCCTAAATGGATAGATGCAACATGCGTTCGCCCTGCACGTTTTCGCCGGGGCGGCGCTTGTTCACCGCCAGCTCGCCGATCTTGATCAGGCGCGTGCGCGTGACGTTGCGGCTCAAGCCCAGCAGGTTGGCGGTGTGCACTTGGTTGTAATGGCTGAAACGATAAGCAGCGCGTAGCAGGGCATCCTCGACTTTTTCATGCAGGGCGCCGGCCTGTTCCTCGAAGAGCTTTTGGAACGCGCGCGCCAGCAAGGCTTCGGCGCTGTTGTCGGTGCCGTGCTGGCTGTCGTCCTGGCGCTCGATGCGCATGTTCGACAGGCGCAAATCGTCGCGTTCGATCACGCCGTTGCGGCAGATCAACAGCGTGTGGTGGATCACGTTTTCCAGCTCGCGGATATTGCCTGGCCAGCTGTAGCTTTTGAGCTTGTGCTCGGCCTCGCGGCTGATGGTGATCGGGCCGTAGCCCAGGCGCTGGCTGTAGGCGTCGATGAAGTGCCGGGTCAGCGGCAGGATATCGCCGGGCCGCTCGCGCAACGGGCTGAGTTCCAGGCTGACCACGTCGAGGCGGTAGTAGAGGTCCTCGCGGAAATGCCCGGCGTTGATGGCTTTTTCCAGTTGTACGTTGGTGGCGGCAAGCACACGCACATCAATCGCAATGCTCTTGCGCGAACCCAGGCGCACGACTTCGCGTTCCTGTAGGACGCGCAGCAGCTTGACTTGGATTGCCATCGGCAAATCGCCGATCTCGTCCAGGAACAAGGTGCCGCCGTCGGCTTCTTCGAACCAGCCGGCCTTGGCGCTGAGGGCACCGGTGAAGGCGCCTTTTTCATGGCCGAACAGTTCGGCTTCCACCAACGATTCGGAGAACGCCCCGCAGTTCACCGCCACGAACGGCCGGTTGCGTCGCGCGCTGAGGTTGTGAATATGCCGTGCCACCAGCTCTTTACCGGTCCCGGTCTCGCCGATGATCAGCACGCTGGCTTCGCTGGGCGCCACTTGCTGGATGTGGTCGAGCAGCGCCTGGGATTTGGGGTCTTCGAAGACCTGGGCCGTGGCGCGGATCGACGTCGCGAGGGCGGGCGAGGGCGGTAGGGTCAAAAGCTGCATGGGCACCTCTCTTAGGAATAGAACGTCGGAATCGGCAGGGATTGGTTCAACGCCCAATCCCCCAGTTCATGGAGCTTGTAGTCCACCGGGTCGTGCAGGGTTTGCGTGCGCAGGTTGCGCCAATGACGGTCCAGGCGCAGCGATGCATGGGTTGCGCGCGCGCCAGTGACTTCGAACAGACGGCTGCACAGGTCCAGGCCTTGGCGGGTCGCGGCAACTTTGGCGGTGGCAATGGCGATAGCCAGTTGGCCGCGCTCGCTTTCGCTGAGGTTCGGGCCCTTCGCCCAGGCGTGGTCGAGCAACTCGGCAGCGCGTTCCACCAACAGGCGCACACCTTCCAGGGCGACCCAGAATTCGCCGTAGTGGTGCAGCACGTAAGGGTCCTGGCGCACGTCTTCGGCGCTGGACTTATGCCACGAGCGGGTCTCGGTGAGCGTGTAGTTGCGCGCTTCTTCGAAAGCGCCTTCGGCAATACCGAGGAACATATGCGTGAACGTCAACTGCGCGATCAACGGGCGCAGACAGGCGAAAGGTGTGCTCAGCGGGCCTGGGTCGAGCAGCAGTTCCGATTCTTCGACGCGTACCCGCTCGAAGCTGGCGCTGCCGCTGTCGGTCTGGCGCTGGCCAATATTGTTCCAGTCGTTGTGCAAAGTGATGCCGCTGCGACCGCTGGGGATGGCCGCGATCAACAGCTTGCCGCCGGCGGTTTCATCCACCGCCGAGGCGATCAGCATTTCCGAGTCACTGGCGCCGGAGCAGAAGCTCTTTTTGCCGGAGAACTCGCGCCAGCCGCCGAAATCCTTGACCACCGTGCGCGTGTCCAGTGGGTTGAGGGCGTTGCCCCAGAACCAGTTTTTGCGTGCGGTCTGTTCGAACCAGGGTTGCCATTGGTCCGGGCGCGAAAACAGGCGCACGGTGGCGAGCATCAGGTGGTGAAAACCGAAGACATGCGCGATGGAACTGTCGACCTTGGCGAACTCGCGCACGATGCCCAAGGTGTCGCTCCAGCGTGCGCCGAGCCCGCCGTATTGGGCGGGAATACTCAGGGCCAGCAGGCCGCTCTGGCGCAAGGCGTCACGCTCGGTTTTGGGCGTGCCACCGCGCTCGTCACGCTCGACGGCGGTGAGGGCGAATTCAGCTGCCAGCAGTTTGGCGGTCTGCAAAGGAGACGGCAGGACGCTGTGGGGGGTGGCTGTCACGCGGTGTTCCTCAATGATTTGGCCGATCTCATTGCATTCAGGCCTTTGTTGTTGGCAACACATCGTTGGCGATCATTTCGCCGAACGGGCCAGTGAGGTTGGTAATACCGCGCCCAGCAAGGCTGGCATAGGGTTCCGGTAGCAGTGGGAACACCAACTCGGCAAAGCGATAAGCCTCTTCCAGGTGCGGGTAGCCGGAGAAAATGAAGCTTTCGATGCCCAGGTCGGCGTATTCCTTGATGCGCTCGGCGACTTGTTGCGGGTTGCCGACCAACGCGGTACCGGCACCGCCGCGCACCAGTCCGACGCCGGCCCACAGGTTGGGGGCGATTTCCAGGTTGTCGCGGCGCCCGTCGTGCAGGGCGGCCATGCGGCGCTGGCCTTCGGAATCAAAACGCGAGAAGGATTTTTGCGCGGCGGCGATGGTGTCGTCGCTGATGTGCTCGATCAGCTTGTCGGCGGCTTTCCAAGCCTCTTCTTCGGTCTCGCGCACGATCACATGCAGACGGATGCCGAACTTCACGGTGCGCCCGCGGCGTGCGGCGCGCTCGCGGACATCCGCGAGTTTTTCCGCAACGGCGGCGGGCGGTTCGCCCCAGGTCAGGTATACATCGACCTGCTCGGCGGCGAGATCGTGGGCGGCGTCAGAGGACCCGCCGAAATACAGCGGTGGATAAGGCTTCTGCACCGGGGGGTAAAGCGCCTTGGCATTCTGTACACGCAGGTGTTTGCCCTCGAAATCCACCGATTCGCCCTGCAAAACGCGGCGCCATATCTGTAGGAATTCGTCGGAGACTTCGTAGCGTTCACTGTGATCGAGGAAGCTGCCATCGCCACGGTTTTCGTCAGGGTCACCGCCGGTAACCACGTTGATCAGCAGACGACCATTGGACAGGCGATCAAGGGTCGCCGCCATGCGCGCCGAGACCGTGGGCGAGATGATGCCCGGACGAATCGCCACCAGGTAACGCAGGCGCTCGGTCAGCGGCACCAGCGCGGAGGCGATCACCCAGGAGTCTTCGCACGAGCGCCCGGTTGGAATCAATACGCCGTAGTAACCCAGGCTGTCAGCGGCCTGGGCGACTTGCTTGAGGTAATTGAGAGTGACTGGCCGTGCACCTTGGGTCGTGCCCAGGTAATGACCGTCGCCGTGAGTGGGCAGAAACCAGAAAACATCCATGACAAATCCTTACGCAATTTTCAGCAGAGAGGGGGAGTGCGCAGCGAACAAAGGCGCTGCACGTTCTGCCGCGAGTTGAATACGGGCTTTTAAGAGTTCGCTGGTTATCTGGTAGTCGGTGAAGTCAGCCTCGGTGGCGTAGACGCCGATCGGCAGGGTCAGCGCCTGGAAGAAGCTGAACAGCGGTCGTAACTGATGATCGAGGACCAGTGCGTGGCGTTCGCTGCCGCCCGTGGCTGCGAGCAATACCGGTGTGTTGATCAGCGCATTGAGGCCGATCAGGTCGAACAAATGCTTGAGCAAGCCTGGGTAGGACCCGCGATAGACCGGTGCGGCGACGATCAGCAGGTCGGCCTGTTCGATTGCCAACAGTTGCGCTTCGACTTCAGCGGGCAGTTCATCGCGCGACAGTGCGCCCCCCAGCGGCCGGGCGATGTCGCCCAATTCGATCAGGGTGGTCTGGATCGGCAGCAACGTGGCCAGTTCAGCCAGCACAGCCTGGGTCAGCACCAGGGTGCGGGACGGACGCCAGGTTCCGCCGGAGAGGGCAACGACATTCAGTGGACGTGTCATGAACAGTTCCTTTTTCAACAGTGGTTCATAGCAGGTGGGTTGCAACCTGTTGAGCAAGAGCTGTACCAACGGGTGCAGGCCTTGATTGGCGTGGGTTGCAGGCTCACTGCTGAAAACTGCTGCTGTTGGCTGCCTGGTGATTTGTTGAATGACTGTTGGGTGAGCAACAGTTGCGTGGGCAACAATGCCGTTGCTGTGTAGCGACATTTATAGAGGGTTAGTTTTATTCCGTAAATGAAAGTATTTCCATATTTATAGATCATAAAAGAATATAAAGGTAAGACTACCGAAGGTGCTTAGGCGGTTGATAGCAACTATCACGGGAGGTGATTTTTCACCGTGCAGGGGCGGGAGTAGCCTGTGTTCATTGACTCGAAACCTCCTTTGCAGAGCTACCGCCATGAACCGATTCCTCGCTGTTTCCTTATTGATTGTCAGCTCAGTCCTTGCCGGATGTGCGAGCCATCCTTCACCTGAATTGCGTCCCTACACGGCGGAAGAAACCAAACAGTTGGCCCTGGAAGCATTGAGCCGCCGTGGTTTGTCGTTTGATGAATACCAACAGCAGCGCGCCGCACTGACCGGCCAGCCACAGAAACCCTTCGGCTTTGATCGCCAAGGTGAAATGAATGCCGAGCGCAGCGTGACCTTGCACGGTCGTCCGAGTTGAGTTCGCGCCTGGCGACAAAAAGCCCGAGGTTTCCCTTAAGAAACCTCGGGCTTTTTGTTTGCCATTGGGCGACTTCAGCCTGTTAAGCTGAATTTCAGGAGCGTTCCTACGCACATTTACATAAAGTGGTCCTTCTTTAATGGCATTCGATCGGTTAAACCTGACGACCTCTGTCCCGGTCCGTGCCCCTGAGACGCTGCTCTCGGGAACCTGCTCTGCGAGTTTCTAACGTCATGAATAAACGTCCGCTGTATTTCGACTACGCCGCCACCACGCCGGTGGATGAGCGGGTCATCCAGGTGATGGTCGAGTGCCTGGGCTTCAATGCCAATTTCGGTAACCCCGCGTCCAGTTCCCACGCGTTCGGCCAAGCAGCCCGGCAAACGGTTGAACAGGCGCGTCGCCAGGTGGCCGAGCTGGTCGGTGCCCAACCTGAACAAATCGTCTGGACCTCCGGCGCCACGGAATCCAACAACCTTGCGATCAAGGGCGTGGCCCAGGCGCGGGGCGTGGCGGGTG
>NZ_JAIOKW010000074.1:0-7537 GCF_020093335.1 Pseudomonas fluorescens group sp.
CCCCCCTTGCCAGCCCCCAACCCAGGTGGGATACAAGCACCCTGACGCCGCAAAAAACCACGTTCTATGGAGGCATGCCATGTCCGCCCTGCCACACCCCGCTTATACCTACCGCCCTATGACCACAGACGACCTCCCGGCCGCCCACGCCCTGTCGGTACAACTCAAATGGCCCCACCGCCTGGAAGACTGGGCCACGTTGCACCGGGTCAGCGACGGCTTCGTGGTGACGGACGGCGAGCGGCTGATCGGCAGCGCCTTCACCTGCCCCCAAGGCGATTACGCCACCATCGGCCTGGTGATCGTCAGCGATGACTACCAAGGCCAGGGCATCGGCCGACGCCTGATGGAAAAAGCCCTCGCCGCCTGCGGCTCACGCACCCCGGTCCTCAACGCGACCCTCGCCGGTGCGCCGTTGTACGCCAGCCAGGGCTTTGTCGAATTCGGACGGGTGCAGCAGCATCAGGGCCAGGTGCAGGTGCCTGCCCTGCCGCCGCTGGCCAACGGCGAAACCTGCCGCGCCCTGCACACCGATGATCACACCGCCCTGCTGACACTCGCCAAAGCCGCCAGCGGCCTCGACCGCCGCGACGTATTACGCGACCTGCAGGTGGAGCACGCCGTGGGCATCGAGCGTGATGGGCAGCTACGCGGCTTCGCCCTGCTGCGACCGTTTGGGCGTGGGCGGTGCATCGGCCCGGTGGTGGCCGAGCACATCGAGCAGGCCAAGCACCTGATCGCCACATTGCTGGCCCAGGTGCCGGACGCCTTTGTGCGCATCGACATCCCCGTCGCCTGCGGCCTCAGTGACTGGCTCGAACAGGCGGGCCTGAAGAACGTCGACACCGTCGCGCAGATGGCCCGAGGCACGCCGCCCCAGGCCAGCCAAGGCCTACACCCCTTTGCCCTGATCACCCAGGCGATCGGCTGACTTTTCCTCCCGGAGCACTCCCCATGTCATCTCCCCGTATCCTGCTGTTGGCGCGTGCCGACGGCAGCCGCGTTGCCACGTCCTTCAACACGGGCGCCTTGAGCGCGTTGGACCCATTCGGCGACACCCGTCAACTCGCCTGGCGAGGCGACGATGGTGTGTCCGCAGGCCTTGTAGGGTTCAGCGGTGACACCGTGATCGAAGACTTCCCCCACAGTGAAACACTGGTGGTGCACGCAGGCCATGTGGTGCTCAGCAGTGCCGAGCAAACGCTGGAACTGGGCGTCGGCGCCAGCGCCGTGATCGGTCGTGGCACACGCCTCACCGTGCAGGCGAGCGCAGGCAGCCAGTGGGCGTTCTGCGCCTACGATCAGGCCGACGCACCCGCCCGCCCCGGCCTGACCCTGCTCGACCCGCGCACCCTGCTCAACCCCTCCGCCGCGCCGGAAGCGCAGATCCTGATCGGTCCCACGCCGCAGTGCCGTGCGTTCAACCTGTTCGACGATGCGGTCACCGAGCTGCGTATCGGCATCTGGGACTCGACGCCCTACGCCCGCCACGGCCGCCCGCACAAACTGCATGAGTTGATGCACCTGCTCGAAGGCCGCGTCACCCTGCAGGATGACAGCGGTGCCGAGGTGACGGTCAACACCGGTGACAGCGTGTTTGTGGCCAAAGGCGCGCCGTGTGCCTGGAACAGCACGGTGTATGTGCGCAAGGTCTACGCGGTGAAATAAATCAGGCTTTCAGCGCCTCTTCCAGGAACGCCACCAAGGCTTGGACGCGCGGGCTGCGCAGTTTACGTGACGGCACCAGCAGGACGATCGGTGCGCTGTCAAAGCTCCAGTCCGCCAACACGCGTACCAGGCTGCCGCTGGCGATGGCGTCACTCACATCCCACTGCGAACGCAGCACCAACCCCAAGCCTTGCTCGGCCCAGCGCCGGGCAACGCTGCCGTCGTTACTCAGCAACGCAGGCTCCACGCGCAACGTCTTGCGGCCCTGCCCCTTGCGCAGGTGCCACAGCGTCACATCCTCATCGTTTTCTCGAATGCAGATGCAGCGATGCTCGGCGAGTTGATCCGGGGAGGACGGCACGCCGTGCGCTTGCAGGTAGGCCGGGCTCGCGCATAACCAGCGCTCGTTCGGCGTGAGTTGCCGACCGGTCCACAGGCTGTCGTTGAGATGGCCGATGTGGATCACCGCATCGCTGTCATGCCGGTCCGGCCAAGGTGTCTCGCGCAGATCCAGGTGCAGGCAAAGCTGCGGATGCACTCTGGCAAACCGTGCCAACAGCGGCGCGATGCGTTGGCGGCCATAGCCAAACGGCGCGGCCAGCCTCAGTGTGCCCACCAGTGTTTCGTCCTTTTGCCTGAATGACTCCGGCAGCGCTTCCAACTGCTCCAGCAGCAGCGCACTTTCGCGGGAAAAACGTTCGCCGTCGGCGGTCAAGCTGAGGCGCCGCGCATCGCGGTTGGCCAAGGTCAGCCCCAGCAGCGTCTCCAACTTACGCAGGCGCATGGACAGCGCCGGCGGCGACACATTCAGGACTCTGGCGGCAGCACTCAGCGACTCGCAGCGTGCAAGTGTGGCGGCCAGGCGCAGGTCTTCGATGGAGATCATTCAATTTTACTTAATGATTGATTAGCTTTGATTGAACCACACCTTAAGGATGCCTGAGTAGAGTGCAACCTGAACCCAGCCATTCGAGCCCTGCCATGCCCACGCCGATTGCCGCCCTCGACACCCCCGCCGCACTGATCGATATCCCGCGGATGCAGCACAATATCCAGCGGATGCAGCAACGGATGAATACCCTCGGCGTGCGTTTACGCCCGCATATCAAGACCAGTAAATGCCTGCCGGTGATCCAGGCGCAGCTCGCTGCGGGCGCCAGCGGTGTCACGGTGTCGACCCTCAAGGAGGCGCAGCATTGCTTCAGCCAAGGCATCCTCGATGTGTTTTATGCCGTGGCCGTCGCGCCGGGCAAACTGCCCCAAGCCCTGGCCCTGCGGCGCCAAGGCTGCAACCTGAGCCTGCTCACCGACAGCGTCGCCGGTGCCCAAGCCCTCGTCGCGTTCGCACAGCAACACGACGAGCGCCTCGACGTATGGATTGAAATCGACTGCGATGGCCACCGCTCCGGCCTGGCCGCTGAAGACGAGGCCCTGCTGGACGTGGCGCGAATCCTCAGCGACGGCGGCATGCACTTGCGTGGCGTGATGACCCACGCCGGCTCCAGTTACGAACTCGACACGCCTGAAGCCCTGCAAGTGCTGGCCGAACAGGAGCGTGCGCTGTGCGTGCGCGCCGCGCAACGAATCCGCGCGACCGGGCTGGCATGCCCCGACGTCAGCATCGGTTCCACCCCCACGGCCCTGTCGGCGCTGAACCTGGACGGCGTCACCGAAGTGCGCGCCGGGGTCTATGTGTTCTTCGACCTGGTCATGCACAACATCGGCGTGTGCCAGCCGGACGAGCTGGCGCTGAGCGTGCTGACCAGCGTGATCGGCCATCAACCGGAGAAAGGCTGGGTCATCACCGACGCCGGCTGGATGGCGATGAGCCGAGACCGTGGTACCCAGCGTCAGCGTCAGGACTTTGGTTATGGCCAAGTGTGCAGCGAAGCCGGCGTCTGGCTCGAAGGCGCGCGCGTCACCGGCGCCAACCAGGAACACGGCATCATTACCCTGCACACCGTCGACGGTGATGACATTACCGAACGCTTCCCCATCGGCAGTCGGCTGCGCATCCTGCCTAACCATGCCTGTGCCACCGGCGCGCAGTTCCCGGACTATCACGCCCTGGACGCCGACGGTGGCGTGCACACCTGGAGCCGCCTCCATGGCTGGTAATCAAGCAGGATCTAAAAGCGATGTGCTGATCATCGGCGGCGGCATCATGGGGGCGTCGTCCGCGTTTTTCCTGCGGCGGCGCGGTTGTTCGGTCACGCTGCTGGAACGTGACCAGATCGGCCAGTACGCCAGCGGCGTCAACTTCGGCAACGTGCGCCGCCAGGGACGCTACCTGGGGCAGCTGGAGCTGGCGAATCGTTCGTGGGCGCTGTGGAAACGCCTGCCGGAACTGATCGACGACGACCTTGAATTCATCCCCAGCGGGCATATGCGTGTGTGTTACCGCGAAGATGAAATTGCCGAACTGGAGGCCTACGCCGCCGCGCCGGAAGCGGCGCAGCTGGACCTGCAAATCTATCGCGGCGCCGAGTTGCACAAACGCTTCGGCTTTCTGGGACCGGACGTAAAAGGTGGCTCCTACGCGCCTCACGATGGTCACGCCAACCCGCGCCTGGCAGCCCCGGCGTTTGCCCGCGCGGCACGGCGCCTCGGTGCGCGCATCGAGGAAAGAACCGAAGTCGCCGACGTGGAAAAGGTCAACGGCCTGTTCCACGTCACCACCACCGATGGGCAATTGTTCGTTGCCGAGCAACTGTTGATTACCGCCGGTGCCTGGGCGGCGCGGTTGTCCGAGCGTTTCGGTGAACCGGTACCGCTGGAGCCCAACGGCCCGCAGATGTCGGTCACCGAACCGGTGCCCTATGCCTTGCCGACCGTGATCGGCGTGTTTACCAAAATCAAGGAAGAGGTGATCTACTTCCGGCAGATCCCGCGCGGCAACATCATCATTGGCGGCGGCAATCGCTGTACCCCGGACATGATCAATCGACGCGCCTATTTCAAGCCCGAGAGCCTGCTCAACCAGATGCGCCAGATGCGCCGACTGCTGCCCGGCGCCGAAAAGCTGAACATCATCCGCGTGTGGAGTGGCATCGAAAGCTACACCCCGGACTCCCTGCCGGTGATGGGCCCAAGTGGCGCCGTGGACGGGCTGTTTTATGCCTTTGGCTTCTGCGGCCACGGCTTCCAGCTTGGCCCTGGCGTGGGGGACGTAATGGCCGAACTGATCAGCACCGGCAGCACCAGCACCCTGATCAGCCCCTTTGATATCCGGCGGTTTACCCAACCTTCGACGGTGCCCGCGAGCGCGCCCACCACAGGAAAACTGATATGAGCCACGCCTATGTTTATCGCTCGGCCACCGCCGCCGACATGCCCGCCGCCCATGCGCTGTCCGTACACCTGAAGTGGCCTCACCGCGAGGAAGATTGGGCCATGGTGCAGCGCACCTCCGAAGGCTTCGTCGCCGAGCATGACGGCCATCTGGTGGGCGTGGCGTTCGCCTGTCACCAGGGCGCTTATTCCTCCATCGGCCTAGTGATCGTCAACGATGCGCACCAAGGCAACGGCATCGGACGCCGGCTGATGCAGCTGTGCCTGGAGGCTGCGGCGCCGCGCACGCCGATCCTCAACGCCACCGAATCCGGCGCACCGCTTTACGCAAGCATGGGCTTCGTCGATTTCGCGCGCATCCAGCAACATCAAGGCGTGCTGCAGACGCCAGCGCCACAGCCCTTGGTCGAGCACACGCAATGCCGCGCGATGAGCCTGGCCGATTACCCGCAGGTGATTGAACTCGCCAATGCAGGCAGTGGCCTGGACCGCACCGGGGTGCTCAATGATTTGCTGCCCACGGCCGAACACGTGGCCGGCCTCGAGGTGCAAGGGCAACTGCAGGGTTGCGCCCTGCTGCGTCGATTTGGTCGCGGGCATATCATCGGCCCGGTGGTCGCGCAGAACCCGGACCAGGCCCGACAGTTGATCACCCACCTGCTGCGGCTGATTCCCGGAGCCTTCGTGCGCTTCGACATTCTGGCCGATTGCGGCTTGGCCGGCTGGCTGGAAAGCCTGGGGCTGCCGTGCGTGGACAGAGCGCCACGCATGGTGCTGGGCGTGCCCCCGCAATCGCGCGACGGCGTCCAGCAGTTTGCCCTGGTAACGCAAGCAATCGGCTAGCAAGACAACCTGCGGCAGAGAATTTGTAGTGAGCGGGCTTGTCGGGTCGCCGCATCGCCCGCGCTGGGCTGCGAAGCGGCCCTGAAACCATGCGCCCCCGTTTTGTCTGGAGAAATTCATTAGCCCATATTGGGGCCGCTTCGCACCCCAGCGCGGGGCAAGCCCGCTCACCACAAAGAATCTAGTGGGCTGCGGGGATGTTGGATTCAGCAGATTATCCCTTGCAGGCTTGAATAACGGCATCTTTGGGTGGGGCCGTTTTGCTAGTTTATCGGGAAGACAGGGCCGTGCTGTTCGCAGCGCCATTACCGCTCCAGGGAGCTCGTTGGATGACCACACACTCTTCGCATAGCAACAGCATCGATCCGCACACATCCCAGCGGTTTTACATCGATGGCCAGTGGGTTTCGCCCGTCATCCCGGCCAGTTTACCGGTGGTCAATCCGGCCGATGAGACGGTAGTCGCCCAGGTGGCACGTGGCTCGGCCGCGGATGTGGACCGCGCCGTCGCAGCAGCACGCGCGGCGTTTGCGGGTTGGTCTGCGACCCCGGCCGCCGTGCGCGCGCAGGTGATTGGGAACATCCACGCGCTCATCCTTGAGCGCAAAGAGCAGTTGGCCCAGGCGCTGTCCCTGGAAATGGGCGCGGCGATCAGTTTCGCCCGGGCGATGCAGGTGCCGTTGGCGGCTGAACACGTTCGGGTCGCACGTGACCTGCTGTCCAGCTATCCATTCCAGACCGTGGAAGGCGGTACCGCGATCGAGCGCGAAGCCATCGGCGTCTGCGGCCTGATCACACCGTGGAACTGGCCGCTGTACCAGATCACCGCAAAAGTCGCCCCGGCCATCGCCGCCGGCTGCACCGTGGTGTTGAAACCCAGCGAACTGTCGCCGCTGAGCGCCCTGTTGTTTGCCCAACTGGTGCACGACGCGGGCCTGCCGCCTGGGGTCTTCAACCTGGTCAACGGCAGCGGTGCCGAGGTCGGTGCAGCCATGGCGGCGCACTCCGATATCGACATGATTTCAATCACCGGCTCCAACCGCGCCGGCGCGCTGGTTGCACAAGCGGCGGCGCCGACGGTGAAACGCGTGACCCAGGAGCTGGGCGGCAAGTCGCCGAATATCCTGTTGCCCGATGCGGATTTTGCCAAGGCCGTGCCGTTGGGCGTGATGTCGGCGTTTCGCAATGTCGGGCAATCCTGCAGCGCACCGACCCGGATGATTGTGCCGAAACACCGCTTGGCCGAAGTCGAGGCGCTGGCGGCGGCCACCGTGGAGGCAATCGTCGTGGGCGACCCGCAGTCGGAAGACACGGTGCTGGGTCCGATTGCCAACGAGGCCCAGTTCAATCGCGTCCAAGCCATGATCGCCGCCGGCCTCGACGAGGGGGCAAAACTGGTGTGCGGTGGGCCTGGGCGGGTGGCGGGTTTTGATAAGGGCTTCTATACCCGGCCGACGGTGTTCTCTGAGGTGCAGAGTGGGATGCGCATTGCCCAGGAGGAAATATTTGGGCCGGTGTTGTGCATTATTGCGTATGACTCGGTGGATGAGGCGGTGGCGATTGCCAATGACACGGTGTATGGGTTGGGGGCTCACGTTCAGGGGCGGGACTTGGAGCTTGCGCGGGCCGTGGCTTCGCGTATACGGGCAGGACAGGTGCACTTGAACCATCCGGCTTGGAACCCGATGGCGCCGTTTGGGGGTTACAAGCGTTCGGGGAATGGGCGGGAGTATGG
>NZ_JAIOKW010000075.1:0-7004 GCF_020093335.1 Pseudomonas fluorescens group sp.
CAATGACCAGAGTGGAGAGGTGAGTGACAGCATGGGCTCCCACACGTGCTTTAAGCACTTCGGGCATTCAGCTTGTCACTCACCGCTCTCACCTTCAGTTTAAGTCTGGTTCAAGACACAAGCGGGCTTGCTCGCGAAGAGGCCGGCCCAGGTAAACCTTAACGTTCAGTCAACGCAAACTGCGTCAAGCAAAACGTCGGAATCCCCATCTCTTCCAACCGCTGCGAGCCACCCAGCTCCGGCAGATCAATAATCGCCGCTGCTTCGAAGATCTTCGCCCCCATGCGCCGCACCAGGTTCGCCGCGGCGATCAGGGTGCCGCCGGTGGCGATCAAATCATCGAACATCAACACCGAGTCGCCCTCGCACAGGCTGTCCGCGTGCACTTCCAGGAAGGCCTCGCCGTACTCGGTCTGATAACCCTCGGCCAGCACGTCGGCGGGCAGCTTGCCCTGCTTGCGGAACAGGATCAGCGGCTTGTTCAGTTGGTAGGCGATGATCGAGCCGATCAGGAAGCCCCGTGCATCCATCGCGCCGATGTGGGTGAAGTCGGCTTCGACATAACGCTGGGCAAAGCTGTCCGCTACCAGGCGCAGGGCGCGGGGCGATTGGAACAGGGGAGTGATGTCACGAAAGATCACCCCAGGCTTGGGGAAGTCGATGACGGGGCGAATCAGGGATTTGATGTCGAACGAATCGAAGGTCATCGTCGAAGAGTCCTGGGCTGGAAACGGACTCGAAGTATACCTGCGACCTCGCCGATTGGCGCGCCGCAGGTGTCTGGATCAACCCTTCTCTTAACCTTCGAGTGCCTTAACCTTCGAGCGAACCACCGGCCAGTGCACACAGCTGGATCGGGTCGAGGATATGCACTTCCTTGCCTTCGGCGGCAAGCAGTGCGTTCTGCTGGAAGCGGGTGAATACGCGGGACACGGTTTCCACCGCGAGGCCCAGGTAGTTGCCGATTTCATTGCGCGACATGCTCAGGCGGAACTGGTTGGCCGAGAAACCACGGGCACGGAACCGTGCGGACAGGTTGACCAGGAACGTGGCGATGCGCTCGTCGGCGGTTTTCTTCGACAACAGCAGCATCATTTGCTGGTCGTCGCGAATCTCGCGGCTCATCACCCGCATCAGCTGGCGGCGCAGTTGCGGCAATTGCAGGGCCAGTTCGTCCAGGCGTTCGAAGGGGATTTCGCACACCGATGTGGTCTCCAGGGCCTGGGCCGACACCGGGTGAATCTCGGTGTCCATGCCCGACAACCCCACCAGTTCGCTGGGCAGGTGGAAACCAGTGATCTGCTCTTCGCCGCCATCGCTCAGGCTGAAGGTCTTCAACGCACCCGAACGTACTGCATAAACGGAATCGAACTTGTCACCCTGGCGAAACAGAAACTCGCCTTTTTTCAGCGGGCGACCGCGTTTAACGATCTCGTCCAGCGCATCCATGTCTTCCAAATTCAGCGAAAGTGGCAAGCAGAGGGGGGCCAGGCTGCAATCCTTGCAATGGGCCTGGCTGTGAGCGCGCAGTTTAACTGGCTCGGACATTTCTTAAATCCTTGTGGGAAAACACACATAAGACGTAAGGGTAACGCACTGGAGGTCGCTGAAGCCAGCGTGTACAAAAAACCGGCAACCGTATAAAGGTTTTTGTATCGAGGTCGATACAGCAGGCATACCTATTTAGTCGGAGCCTGGATCATGTCTGTTATAGCCGCCTACAACCCTGCCATCCGCATTCCGACTGTGCCGGATGCAAAACCCTTGGCTGAGGCCAAGGAAGAAGCACCAGGCGCTGAAACGGCTACTGCACCCAAAGTGGTTGAAGGTGTGACCGTGACTATTTCCGCCGATGCCTTCAAAGCCGCTGGTGCGGCGAAAAGCTCCAATGCGGATATCGATAACAGTGGCCTGGACGACAACGTCAAACAGGTGCTGAAAATGATCCGCCAACTGAAACAGCAGATCGCCGAAAAACAGGCCGAACTGGCAGCAGTCGCGGCGGCCAATAACCTCTCGCCCGAAGAGGCTCGAGCCAAGACCAGTGCTCTGCAAAGCGAAATCAGTGCTTTGCAGGCGGGCCTGATGTCGGCTCAGACCTCCCTGGCCAAGTCGATGAAAGGTATGAGCGCCAACGACTCGATGAAGGCCGCTTCGTTATCGGTGTAACTAGATCACCCGTGAAAATCGTTGCCTGTTCTGGTGCTCCAGGTAGGCATCGAACACCATGCACACCGACCGCACCAGCAGTCGCCCGGCGGGCAATACACGAATGCCCTGGGCGTCGAGTTCGATCAGGCCATCTTCCGCCATTGCCTGGAGTTGCGGCCAGATCTCCTCGAAATACCCACGAAAATCAATGTTGAATGCCTGCTCGATGTTCTCGAATGCCAGGCTGAAATTGCAGATCAACTGCTGAATCACTTCCCGTCGCAAGCGATCGTCCGTGGTGCAGACCAGCCCGCGGCTGGTGGCCAGTTGCGCGCCCGCCAAGGTGTTCTGGTAGCCGGTGAGGTCACTGCTGTTCTGGCAGTAAAGATCACCGATCTGGCTGATCGCCGACACCCCGAGCCCGATCAAGTCGCAATGGCCGTGGGTGGTGTAGCCCTGAAAGTTGCGTTGCAGGGTGCCTTCTTCCTGGGCGATGGCCAGTTCGTCGTCCGGCAGGGCGAAGTGGTCCATGCCGATGTAGCGGTAACCGGCCTGGGTCAGTTGCTCGATGGTGGTTTGCAGCATCAGCAGCTTTTCCGCCGAGGAGGGCAGGTCGTCGGTGTTGATGCGCCGCTGGGGCATGAAGCGTTCCGGCAGGTGGGCGTAGTTGAACACCGACAGGCGGTCCGGTTGCAACTTGATCACTTCCTCTACCGTGCGCGCGAAGTTGATGGGCGTTTGCTTGGGCAGGCCGTAAATCAGGTCGACATTGATCGAGCGAAATTGCAGCGTACGTGCCGCATCGATCACCGCGCGGGTTTCCTCCAGGCTTTGCAGGCGATTGACGGCCCGTTGCACCTCGGGGTCGAGGTCTTGCAGGCCGATGCTTACGCGGTTGAAACCCAGCTCACGCAGCAGGCCCATGGTGGCCCAGTCGGCTTCACGCGGGTCGATCTCGATGCCGTAGTCGCCGGAGTCATCATCCAGCAGGTTAAAGTGCTGGCGCAGGCAGTTCATGACCTGGCGCAATTCGTCGTGGCTGAGAAAGGTCGGCGTGCCGCCGCCGAAGTGCAGCTGTTCCACCGGTTGTTTCGGGTCGAGGTGGCAGGCCACCAGCTGGATTTCCTGCTCCAGCCGTTGCAGGTAGGGCAGGGCGCGGCCGCGGTCCTTGGTGATCACCTTGTTGCAGGCACAGTAATAGCAAATGTTGGCGCAGAACGGCACATGCACATACAGCGACAACGGCCGCGCGGCCTTGCGGCTCTCACGCAGGGCGTGGAGCAGGTCAAAGGTGCCGACCTGGCTGCCGAATTGTACGGCGGTGGGGTAGGACGTGTAGCGCGGTCCCGCCAGGTCGTAACGGTGAATCAGATTGGTGTCCCAACGAATGGCGTCGAGCATGCGGGCGTTCCCCCGGATAGGCTAGTGGGCCGAGTCTAGGGGCTGGCCGGGGGGCGCACCTTGATTTGCATCAACAGGGAGCGGCGCTATGCCACAGCGCGTTAGTGGCCCATCAACCAGTGCTGATGCGGACCGGGCAATGTCCATATGCCGAACAGCATCACCAGCAGCCCTCCGGCCATGCGCACGCTGCGTTTGCGCAATAGCGCCGTGACGCGCTCAGCCGCCAAGCCGGTCGCCAACAGCACCGGCCAGGTCCCCAGGCCGAACGCCAGCATCAACAGGCCGCTGTCCAGCGCATTGCCCTGGCTGGCCGCCCACAGCAATGTGCTGTAGACCAACCCGCACGGCAACCAGCCCCACAACGCGCCCAGCAGCAATGCGCGCGGCAGGCTGGAGACCGGCAACAAACGGCCGGCCACGGGCTGGATATGCCGCCACAGGCCGCGTCCGAGGCTTTCGATGCGGGTGAGGCCGCTCCACCAGCCGGCCAGGTACAGGCCCATGCTGATCAACAACAGCCCAGCCAGTACGCGCATGAACATCGCCGCCGGGCTGTTCGCCACCGCCCAGCCGGCCAGGCCGATCAACACCCCGGCCGCGGCGTAGCTGAGCACTCGGCCCAGGTTGTACGCCAGCAGCAGTTGAAACCTGCGGCCACGCTGTTCCTTGGGAATCGCCAGGGTCAGCGCGCCCATCAGCCCGCCGCACATGCCCAGGCAATGGCCGCCCCCCAGCAGGCCGAGGATCAGCGCGGAGACCAACAGCGGCGCCAGCTCAAGCATGGGGCGGGTCTTTGGGCTTGGACGGGTGTCCGGCGTCGTTGGCTTCGTCGATGGCAGCCAGGTGGTTCGGGTCCTGGTCGTCGAACAACACGCTATGGGCCGGGCCGTCGAGGTCGTCGTACTGCCCGCTGTCCACGGCCCAGAAGAAGATGTAGATGGCCACACCCACTAATAGCAGCGCCGCCGGAATCATCACGTATAAAGCTGGCATCTGCACTCCATGCTCGCGCGTTTCACACCGGCAGCGGGCGGGTTACTGAGGGGGCTCGGGCCGCCGGCGCGCTCGGCAGGCGAGTCAGGCGCAGGGCGTTGAGCACCACGGTCAATGAACTGAGGGACATGCCGATCGCGGCCCAGATGGGGGTGATCCAGCCCAGGGCGGCAAACGGCAGCATAAGGCCATTGTACAGCCCGGCCCAGAGCAGGTTTTCAATGATCACCCGGCGGGTGCGTCGTGCCAGGGTAAAGGCGTGTACCAGCGCGTCCAGTCGATTGGACAGCAGCACGGCATCGGCGCTGGTCTTGGCCAGGTCCGTGGCCGTGCCCATGGCCACGCTGATGTCGGCGGCGGCGAGTACCGGCACATCGTTGACCCCATCGCCGAGCATCAGCACCTTGCGGCCTTCCTTGTGCAGGTGTTGCAGCACGCGCAGCTTGTCATCCGGGCGCAGGCCGCCGTGGGCTTCATCGATACCCAGCTCGGCGGCGACGCTGGCGACCATCGGCGAACTGTCCCCGGACAGCAGCAGCGTGCGCCAACCGCGCGCCTTGCACGCGGCCAGCAACGCAGGGGCGTCGCTGCGCAGGCGGTCGTCGAGCACAAACCAGGCCAGGGCGCCTTCGCGGTCGCCAAGCAGCAGCCATTGGCCGGAAAGCTCCGGCGCAGCGGGAATCGCGCAGCCACTGAGTTCGCAGACAAAGCCCGGTTGACCAATGCGCAGTAGGCGCTCGCCCACGCGGCCTTCAAGGCCCAGTCCTGGTGAACTGAGCACCTCGTCTGCGGCCAGCGGTGCACGCCCAAAGGCACGGGCAATCGGGTGTTCGGAGCGGTTTTCGAGGGCGGCGGCGAGGCTCAGGCACAGGTCGGTGCTCAAGCTGCCCAAGGGCCGGATCGCTCTCAATGCCAGGCGCCCTTCGGTGAGGGTGCCGGTCTTGTCGAAAATCACCGTATCGATCTGGTTCAGCCCTTCCAGCACATGGCCACGGGTCAGCAGCAGCCCCAGTTTGTGCAAAGTGCCGGTGGCGGCGGTGAGGGCAGTGGGCGTGGCCAGGGACAATGCACAGGGGCAGGTCGCTACCAGCATCGCCAGCACAATCCAGAACGCCCGTGACGCGTCCAGCTCCCACCACAGCAGACCGATCAGCGCGGCCGCGATCAGCGAGCACAACAGGAACCACTGCGCGGCGCGGTCGGCGATCTGCGCCAGGCGCGGTTTCTCGGCCTGGGCCCGTTCCAGCAGGCGCACGATGGCGGACAGGCGCGTGTCATGGCCCAATGCGCGGACTTCGACGGTCAAGGCACCTTCGACGTTAAGGGTGCCCGCCGTGACCGCATCCCCGGTCTGGCGCGGTTGCGGCAGGTACTCCCCGGTGAGCAGGGATTCATCAATGCTCGAGTGGCCGTCGAGGATCACGCCGTCTGCCGGCAGCACCGCGCCAGGATGCACCAGTACACGGTCGCCCAGCGCCAGTTCGGGGAGCAGGATGCGTTCACTCTGGCCATCGGCCTTGAGTCGCAGGCAGGAGGCGGGCAGCAGGTTGACCAGCTGCGCGGTGGCGGCGGCCGTACGCTCGCGGGCACGACGTTCCAGGTAGCGACCGGCCAGCAGGAACAGCGCAAACATGCCCACCGCATCGAAGTACAACTCACCCACGCCGGTGATCGCGGTCCAGATCCCCGCCAGGTACGCACCGCCGATGGCCAATGACACCGAGACATCCATGGTCAGGTGGCGCGTGCGCAGGTCGCGCATCGCACCCTTGAAAAACGGTGCGCAGCTGTAGAACACGATGGGCGTGGTGAGAAACATCGCCACCCAGCGCAGGATTACATACAGCTCCGGGCTCAGGTCGATATTGAATTCCGGCCAGGTGGCCATGGTTGCCATCATCGCCTGGAACCACAACAGCCCGGCCACACCCAGTTGGCGCAGGGCCAGGCGGTTTTCGCCGGCCAGTTGCTCGGCGGCGCGGTCGGCTTGATAGGGGTGGGCGGCGTAGCCGATATGGCGCAGCTCACTGAGCAGCTGGCTCAGCGGCAGTTGCCCATCCGCCCAGCGCACCTGCAAGCGGTGGTTGGACAGGTTCAGCCGCGCCTCGGCCACGGCGGGCAGGCTGCGCAGGTGTTTTTCGATCAGCCAGCCGCAGGCGGCGCAGCTGATGCCTTCCATCAGCAGGGTGGCTTCGGCGAGGTCGCCTTCGTGGCGCACAAAGGGTTTTTGCACGTCGGCGCGGTCATACAGCGCCAGCTCGTCCAGCAACTGCACCGGCAGCGTTTCGGGGTTGGCCGAGGCTTCACTGCGGTGCTGGTAATAACTTTCCAGGCCCCCGGCCACAATCGCTTCGGCCACGGCCTGGCAGCCGGGGCAGCACAGCTCGCGGCGCGCGCCGAGGATCACGCTGGTAAACCGGCTGCCGGAGGGGACGGGGAGGGCGCAGTGGTAGCAG
>NZ_JAIOKW010000076.1:0-7006 GCF_020093335.1 Pseudomonas fluorescens group sp.
CTTGTCCCCGATGGCGGTGTGTCATTTGCAGATGTATTAGCTGACACACCGCAATCGGGGGCAAGCCCCCTCCCACATTTGACCGAGATCGACAGTAAGAAATCGGCCGGCTCCAGGCCGTCGTTACCGAAGTAATGGATATGTACACACCCCCATCACCCCGGCAACGGAATAACCCGCAAAGCCCGCACCGACTTATAAGAAAAACTCGAATAAATTTCCTTAACGCAAGGCAGCGTCTGCAACACCTCCCGCGCAAACTCGCCAAACGACTCCAGATCCCTAGCTACCACTTCCAACAAAAAATCATAGCGCCCCGACACGTTATGACACGCCACCACCTCGGGAATCTCCAACAACCGTTGCTCAAACGCCCTGGCAATCTCCTGGGTATGACTCTCCATCATAATGCTGACAAACGCCGTCACCCCATACCCCAGCGCCTTGGGCGAGAGGATCGCCTGATACCCACTGATAACGCCACTCTCCTCCAGGTTGCGCACCCGGCGCCAACACGGTGAGGTCGTCAGAGAGACGCGGTCGGCCAACTCCGCCACCGTGAGTCGGGCATTGCCTTGCAACGCGTTTAAAAGGGCCTTATCGGTGCGGTCGAGACTGACGGGCATAACGTGCCTCTGATTGTTATTTTTAGACGATTTTCATCCCAGGACGCGGGAATTGGCAGCAAACATTGCAAAGTTCATCTCTGGTTATGAGCATAGCATTGTAGGAAATAAGGAGCGCCCGACATGAACAATAAACACAACACATTCGGCTTTTCCACCCGCGCCATCCACCACGGCTACGACCCCAAGGACCATCACGGCGCGCTCGTACCGCCGATTTACCTGTCTGCCACCTTCGCATTCCCCACCGCCGAATACGGCGCCGCGTGCTTTGCCGGCGAAGCCGCCGGCCACTTTTATACGCGCATTTCCAACCCGACCCTGGCACTGCTGGAGTCACGCATGGCGACGTTGGAAAACGGCGAGGCGGCAGTGGCTTTCAGTTCCGGCATGGGGGCAATCGCCGCCACGTTCTGGACCCTGCTGCGTCCCGGTGATGAAGTAATCGTCAGTCAGACGCTGTACGGCTGCACCTTCGCGCTACTGCACCACGGCATCGGCGAGTTCGGTATCAAGGTGCGGCATGTCGACCTCACCGACCTGGCCGCCCTGCAAGCGGCACTCTGCCCCGCCACCCGTATGATCTACTGCGAAACCCCGGCCAACCCCACCTTGCAACTGGTGGATATCGCCGCCGTGGCCGCCCTCGCCCATCAGCAGCCCAACGTCACCGTGGTGATCGACAACACCTACTGCACCCCCTATCTGCAACGCCCCCTCGACCTGGGCGCCGACGTGGTGGTGCATTCGGCCACCAAGTACCTCAGCGGCCACGGCGATATCACCGCGGGCATCGCCGTGAGCAGCCAGGCCCTGGCCCAGCGTATTCGCCTGCAAGGCCTCAAGGACCTGACCGGCGCGGTGATGTCGCCCCAGGACGCCTCGCTATTGATGCGCGGCCTCAAGACCCTGGCCCTGCGCATGGACCGCCATTGCAGCAATGCCCAGGCGGTGGCCGAAGCCTTGCAGGCGCACCCGGCCGTGCAGTGGGTGACTTACCCCGGTCTGCGCTCTTTCGCCCAATACGAACTGGCGACACGGCAGATGAAACTGCCTGGCGGCATGATTGCCTTCGAACTCAAGGGCGGGATCGACACCGGCCGGCGCTTCATGAATGCGCTCACAGTGTTCACGCGAGCGGTCAGCCTAGGGGATGCAGAGTCACTGGCCCAGCACCCGGCGAGCATGACCCATTCCACCTACACACCGGAGGAGCGTGCGGCGCACGGCATCAGCGAAGGGTTGGTGCGTTTGTCGGTGGGGCTGGAAGATATCGCCGACCTGCTGGCGGATGTGCAACAGGCGCTGGCCAAGTGCGCCCGTACTGTTACGCGTCCTTCTAAGCTTGTGAATATTTAATCCGATTTTTTCAGATTGGATCCCCTTCCCGTCGCCAGGCTGTACTAGCATAGGTTCCGGCGGGAAGGACTATCACGGTAGGTTATTCGCATTGGCTAGCATCTTAATCCCCGCCGCTATAAAGCCGAATGCCTGCACGCCTCATGGACGAAATGATGAACTCACAGTTGTTCCCCCATATTGGCAAGGTCATCGCCAGCACCGGCAGTCGCCATTTCCCACGCATGCTGCATGACCTGATCCTCACTCAACTGGCAGTGGACGCCACCCATATCACGCAATTGCAGGTCAGCGCCGACGGCCACACCCAGCGCAAGATCAGCCCGATCTACACCGATTCGGTCGCGCCACTGGGCGAAGAACAACCCGCCGCCCAACTGCACCTCACCCGCCGCAGGGACAACGTGCGCTACGTGCTGTCGGTGTATCGCTCACACCAGTCCGACAGCTTTTCGCCGCAGGAGCGCAGCATGCTGCAGGACTTCTCCACGTTGCTATTGCCGATGGTGGAAAAGCACATCAGCGCGATCCAGCCATGCCGCACGGGCAGCGAGCCTGTGGTGGCGGAAAACCAAGGCATCGAAACCCTGCGCCGACGCATTGAAGAGCGCCTGGTGCAATCGGGGTTGAGCCTGTCCAAGCGGGAGCTTGAGGTGTGCGTGGGCCTGCTGGCCGGGCGTACCGCGCCGGAGTTGGCGGAGCAGTTGGCGTTGAAGGTCAACACCATCGAGAGTTACCTGAAACGCGCGGCGATCAAGCTGGGGATCAGTGGGCGGCATTCGCTGTTGCGGTGGATGTATGCCACTGAGGACACCGCTGGTTTTTAAGACAACACCGATCACAATGTGGGAGGGAGCTTGCCCCCTCCCACATTTGCTCCTCATTGGCAGACCGGTCTCAATCCCTTGCCAGTGCTTCAATCGGGTCCAGCCGTGCCGCGTTCCGCGCCGGCACAAAGCCAAACACAATGCCGATCAGCGTCGAGCAGGCAAACGCGGTGATGATCGAGCCCAGTGAAAACACCATCTCCCATTCCTTCACAAACAACGAAAACAGAAACCCCAGGGCATACGACAGCGAGATCCCGATCAGCCCGCCAATCAGGCACACCATCACCGCTTCCACCAGGAACTGTTGGCGAATATCCGACTGGCGCGCGCCGACCGCCATGCGAATGCCGATCTCACGGGTACGCTCGGTGACGGACACCAACATGATATTCATCACCCCGATACCGCCCACCAGCAGCGAAATCACCGCGATCAACGACAACAACAGCGCCAGGGAGCGACTGGTTTTCTGCACCGTCTGCATGATGCTGTCGAGGTTGTTGGTGAAAAAATCCTTGGTGCCATGGCGTTGCAGCATGAGTTTATTGACGTTGTCTTCCACCACTTTGCTCGGCTGGCCGTCCTTGATACGCACGGTGATGCTGTCCAGATGGCGCTGCCCGAGCAAGCGCCCCGCCGCCGTTTCATAGGGGACCCACACGTTCAGCGCCTTGCTGGCGGCGAACATGTTTTTATTGTCGGCAGTCACCCCAATCACGGTGCACGGCAGGTTCCCCACCAGGATCACCTGGCCCAGCGGGTCGACATTTGGTCCGAACAGACGGTGCCGGGTGTTGTGGTCGATCACCACCACCTGGGCCTGACGCCGTGCGTCGCTTTCACTGAAGGCGATACCGGCCTCGAGCTTCAGGCCCTTCACCTTGAAATAGCGGTCGCTGACGCCATTGACCTGCGCATCCAGGTCGATATTGCCAAAACGCAGCAACAGGTTGCGGCCCACCACCGGCGTGGCGCTGTCGACGTAATACAGCTGGTTCAACGCGTCCACATCCGAGGGCATCAAGGTCTCGATGGCCGAGGCGCGACTGTCGCCGAAACTGGTGCCGGAAAAGATATCGATGGTGTTGCTGCCGATCGCCTGGATGTCCTTGAGCACATAGCGCTTGGCGCCTTCACCGATGGCCGAGATCGACACCACCGAGGTAATGCCGATGACAATGCCGAGCATGGTCAGCAAGGTGCGCATGCGATGGGACACCAGCGCGACCCAGGCCATGTTGAACGCCTCCTTGAACAACCCCAGGCTCGCCACCAAGCGCCGGGCGCCGCTGCGCCTGGGCTCAATCGGGGTGTCGCTGGGCAGTTCCAGGCCGACACCGTCGTTGGCCTTGTCGCTGACAATCTCGCCGTCACTCACCTCGACGATACGTTGGGCATTCGCCGCGACCTTGGGGTCATGGGTGACGATGATCACCGTGTGCCCGGCCGCGTGCAGCTCGGCGAGGATGCGCATCACCTCCTTGCCGCTGTGGGTGTCGAGGGCTCCGGTGGGTTCATCGGCGAGGATCACTTCGCCGCCGTTCATCAACGCTCGGGCGATACTCACCCGTTGCTGCTGCCCGCCCGAGAGCTGGCTGGGGCGATGGGTGGTATGGCCCGCAAGGCCCAAGCGCGTGAGCAATTCCCGCGCGCGACTGTGCCGCGCGGTTTCCGGTGTGCCTGCGTAAATCGCCGGCATTTCCACGTTGTGCAAGGCACTCAGGTGCGCCAGCAAGTGATAGCGCTGGAAGATAAAACCAAAGTAGTCGCGGCGCAGTTCGGCCAACTGCTCGTCCCCCAGCGAGCGGGTTTCGATGCCATTGATCTTGTAGCTGCCCGCCGTGGCGTAATCCAGGCCGCCGAGGATGTTCATCAGGGTGGACTTCCCGGAGCCTGAGGCACCGATGATCGCGACCATTTCCCCGGCATGTATCGTCAGGTCGATGCCCTTGAGCGCGATGAATTCACGCTCGCCGGCCATGAAACTACGGGTGATGCCCTTGAGTTCCAACAGTGGCTGGGTCATGCGTCAGTTCCCCGCCACGGCCGGCGTGGCGTCACCGATCACCACTTTGTCGCCTTCGGCCAGGCCGTCGAGGATCTGCACCTTGACGTTGTTGTTGATCCCGGTCTTCACATCCCGCGAAACCGCCTTGCCCTTGGCGTCCAGCACCCGCAACGGGTAGCTGCCATCGTTGTTGCGTGCGCCAAGCGCCGCCACCGGCACCATCAACGCGGCCTGGGCAGTGTCGAGCACGATACGCACCTGGGCGGTCATGGCGATGCGCAGGCGGTGGTCGGGGTTGGGCACATCGAACAGCGCGTTGTAGAACACCGCGGTGTTCTGCTTCGGCGTGCCGGCGGCCTGGGTTTCAAGGAAATTCTGCGGCGCCGGCTCGGTGCCGCGCAGCTTGGCGTAGTAGCGTTTGTCGGCCTCGCCGAGGATGGTGAAGTAAACCTGCTGGCCGGGACTGATATGAATCACATCCGCTTCGGAGACCTGGGCCTTGACGGTCATGGTGTCCAGGTCGGCCAACTTGAGCAGCACCGGCGCCAGTTGGCTGGCGATCACGGTCTGGCCTTCCTGGGTGACGATGCCGACCACATCGCCGTCGATGGGCGCGACGATACGGGTGTAGGCCAGGTTGACCTTGGCCGTGTCGATCTGGATATGGGCGCTCTTGATCTGGGCATCCAGGGACAACAGGTTGGCCTGTTGGACCTGGAAGGTGGACTCGGCGTCTTCGAAGTCCTGGCGCGATACCGACTCGTCGTCCTGCAGGCCCTTGTAGCGTTCGTACACGGACTTGGCTTGCTTGAGCTGGGCCGCCGTCGCACGGCGTTGGGCCTGGAGGTTTTCTTCGTCGACCTGGGCTTTGCGCAGGGTGTTTTGCAGGATCAGTGGGTCGATTTCGGCGAGCCATTGGCCCTTCTTCACCTTGTCGCCGACCTTGACCTTGAGGGACTTCAATTGGCCGGAGACTTGGGCGCCGACGTCGACTTGCTTGATGCCTTCGAGCAGGCCGGTGGCGAGGACGGCGTTTTCGATATCGCCGCGTTCGGCGGTGGCGGTCAGGTATTGCGGGGTGTCAGCGGGGGCTTGGACCGTGTAGATGATCAGGCCTATGGCGACGGTTAATACCGCGAGCATTCCTAGTTTGCGTAACGTTGACTTTTCCATGGGTGGCCTTTGGTCGTGTACATATCCGTTATCAGGGTAACGGCCGCTTATGGTTCCGCCCTTACGGCGGCTCACTTTTGAAGAGCGCAAAAGTAAGCAAAACGCTCTTGCCCCAACACTCGGCACCTCGCCTAGGCTCGGTGTGCCCTCACTCCGGCTTGAATCCGTGGGCCGCCGTCATGGGCCATCCTTGGCCCAGGACGGCTAACCCGGCGTCCTGCCGGGTTACCCACGGATTCAAGCCTGCGTTCGGCCAGCGTGTTTGACGGGGCGCCTGAGATCAAAATCAAAAGCAGATCAAAAGCAGGCTGATATCTACCTGATGTTTGGAGATCAAACTGTGGGAGGGGGCTTGCTCCCGATAGCAGTGGGACAGCCACAGATGCATCAACAGACACACCGCCATCGGGGGCAAGCCCCCTCCCACATTTGGACCGCGATCGACAAACGCAATACCGGTCGGCTCTAAGGCCGCCGCGCCCTGCTTTGGCTTTGGCTTTTGATCTTCGGCGCCCCGTAAAACCACGCTGGCCGAAAGCAGGCTTTGGAGCGTGGCTAACCCGACAGGACGCCGGGTTAGCCGCGGACTGATATCTACCTGATGCATGGAGATCAAATTGTGGGAGGGGGCTTGCTCCCGATAGCATTGGGACAGCCAAAGAGGCATCAACAGACACACCGCCATCGGGGGCAAGCCCCCTCCCACATTTGAACCGCGATCGACAATCGCAATACCGGTCGGCTCTAAGGCCGCCGCGCCCTGCTTTGGCTTTTGATCTTCGGCGCCCCGTAAAACCACGCTGGCCGAACGCAGGCTTTGGAGCGTGGGTAACCCGGCAGGACGCCGGGTTAGCCGCGCTGGGCCAAGGATGGCCCATCGCGGCGGCCCACGCTCCAAAGCCGGAGTGAGGGCATGCCGAGCCTAGGCGAGGCACCGAGTGGTGGGGCGAAGACCTTTTGGTTACTTTTGGGGCGTTTGCCAAAAGTGACCCGCTGTAAGAGCGGAACCA
>NZ_JAIOKW010000077.1:0-5623 GCF_020093335.1 Pseudomonas fluorescens group sp.
GCAGTGTTGTTTGGCTCTATTAACGTTTCGATCCTCTCGGTCGAAAGCGGAGAAAAAGAGGTGTTGACAGCAGCGTGTAACGCTGTAGAATTCGCCTCCCGCTAACGAGAGATCGGAAGCGCAAGTGGTTGAAGTTGTTGAAGAAGTCTTCGAAAGCTTCTGAAAATAATCACTTGACAGCAAATGAGGCTGCTGTAGAATGCGCGCCTCGGTTGAGACGAAAGATCTTAACCAACCGCTCTTTAACAACTGAATCAAGCAATTCGTGTGGGTGCTTGTGGAGTCAGACTGATAGTCAACAAGATTATCAGCATCACAAGTTACTCCGCGAGAAATCAAAGATGTAACCAACGATTGCTGAGCCAAGTTTAGGGTTTCTTAAAAACCCAAAGATGTTTGAACTGAAGAGTTTGATCATGGCTCAGATTGAACGCTGGCGGCAGGCCTAACACATGCAAGTCGAGCGGTAGAGAGAAGCTTGCTTCTCTTGAGAGCGGCGGACGGGTGAGTAATGCCTAGGAATCTGCCTGGTAGTGGGGGATAACGTTCGGAAACGGACGCTAATACCGCATACGTCCTACGGGAGAAAGCAGGGGACCTTCGGGCCTTGCGCTATCAGATGAGCCTAGGTCGGATTAGCTAGTTGGTGAGGTAATGGCTCACCAAGGCGACGATCCGTAACTGGTCTGAGAGGATGATCAGTCACACTGGAACTGAGACACGGTCCAGACTCCTACGGGAGGCAGCAGTGGGGAATATTGGACAATGGGCGAAAGCCTGATCCAGCCATGCCGCGTGTGTGAAGAAGGTCTTCGGATTGTAAAGCACTTTAAGTTGGGAGGAAGGGCAGTTACCTAATACGTGATTGTTTTGACGTTACCGACAGAATAAGCACCGGCTAACTCTGTGCCAGCAGCCGCGGTAATACAGAGGGTGCAAGCGTTAATCGGAATTACTGGGCGTAAAGCGCGCGTAGGTGGTTTGTTAAGTTGGATGTGAAATCCCCGGGCTCAACCTGGGAACTGCATTCAAAACTGACTGACTAGAGTATGGTAGAGGGTGGTGGAATTTCCTGTGTAGCGGTGAAATGCGTAGATATAGGAAGGAACACCAGTGGCGAAGGCGACCACCTGGACTGATACTGACACTGAGGTGCGAAAGCGTGGGGAGCAAACAGGATTAGATACCCTGGTAGTCCACGCCGTAAACGATGTCAACTAGCCGTTGGGAGCCTTGAGCTCTTAGTGGCGCAGCTAACGCATTAAGTTGACCGCCTGGGGAGTACGGCCGCAAGGTTAAAACTCAAATGAATTGACGGGGGCCCGCACAAGCGGTGGAGCATGTGGTTTAATTCGAAGCAACGCGAAGAACCTTACCAGGCCTTGACATCCAATGAACTTTCTAGAGATAGATTGGTGCCTTCGGGAACATTGAGACAGGTGCTGCATGGCTGTCGTCAGCTCGTGTCGTGAGATGTTGGGTTAAGTCCCGTAACGAGCGCAACCCTTGTCCTTAGTTACCAGCACGTCATGGTGGGCACTCTAAGGAGACTGCCGGTGACAAACCGGAGGAAGGTGGGGATGACGTCAAGTCATCATGGCCCTTACGGCCTGGGCTACACACGTGCTACAATGGTCGGTACAGAGGGTTGCCAAGCCGCGAGGTGGAGCTAATCCCACAAAACCGATCGTAGTCCGGATCGCAGTCTGCAACTCGACTGCGTGAAGTCGGAATCGCTAGTAATCGCGAATCAGAATGTCGCGGTGAATACGTTCCCGGGCCTTGTACACACCGCCCGTCACACCATGGGAGTGGGTTGCACCAGAAGTAGCTAGTCTAACCTTCGGGAGGACGGTTACCACGGTGTGATTCATGACTGGGGTGAAGTCGTAACAAGGTAGCCGTAGGGGAACCTGCGGCTGGATCACCTCCTTAATCGACGACATCAGCTGCTCCATAAGTTCCCACACGAATTGCTTGATTCATTGAAGAAGACGATAAGAAGCAGCCCGAAATTGGGTCTGTAGCTCAGTTGGTTAGAGCGCACCCCTGATAAGGGTGAGGTCGGCAGTTCGAATCTGCCCAGACCCACCAATTTTGTGTGGGAAACGCCTGTAGAAATACGGGGCCATAGCTCAGCTGGGAGAGCGCCTGCCTTGCACGCAGGAGGTCAACGGTTCGATCCCGTTTGGCTCCACCACTACTGCTTCTGAAAGTTTTGAAAGCTTAGAAATGAGCATTCCACCAAGACGGTGATGAATGTTGATTTCTAGTCTTTGATTAGATCGTTCTTTAAAAATTTGGGTATGTGATAGAAAGATAGACTGAACGTTACTTTCACTGGTAACGGCTCAGGCTAAGGTAAAATTTGTGAGTTCTCTTAATTGAGAAATTCGAATTTTCGGCGAATGTTGTCTTCACAGTATAACCAGATTGCTTGGGGTTATATGGTCAAGTGAAGAAGCGCATACGGTGGATGCCTTGGCAGTCAGAGGCGATGAAAGACGTGGTAGCCTGCGAAAAGCTTCGGGGAGTCGGCAAACAGACTTTGATCCGGAGATGTCTGAATGGGGGAACCCAGCCATCATAAGATGGTTATCTTAAGCTGAATACATAGGCTTAAGAGGCGAACCAGGGGAACTGAAACATCTAAGTACCCTGAGGAAAAGAAATCAACCGAGATTCCCTTAGTAGTGGCGAGCGAACGGGGACTAGCCCTTAAGTGGCTTTGAGATTAGCGGAACGCTCTGGAAAGTGCGGCCATAGTGGGTGATAGCCCTGTACGCGAAAATCTCTTAGTCATGAAATCGAGTAGGACGGAGCACGAGAAACTTTGTCTGAATATGGGGGGACCATCCTCCAAGGCTAAATACTACTGACTGACCGATAGTGAACTAGTACCGTGAGGGAAAGGCGAAAAGAACCCCGGAGAGGGGAGTGAAATAGATCCTGAAACCGTATGCGTACAAGCAGTGGGAGCCCACTTTGTTGGGTGACTGCGTACCTTTTGTATAATGGGTCAGCGACTTATTTTCAGTGGCGAGCTTAACCGAATAGGGGAGGCGTAGCGAAAGCGAGTCTTAATAGGGCGTCTAGTCGCTGGGAATAGACCCGAAACCGGGCGATCTATCCATGGGCAGGTTGAAGGTTGGGTAACACTAACTGGAGGACCGAACCGACTACCGTTGAAAAGTTAGCGGATGACCTGTGGATCGGAGTGAAAGGCTAATCAAGCTCGGAGATAGCTGGTTCTCCTCGAAAGCTATTTAGGTAGCGCCTCATGTATCACTGTAGGGGGTAGAGCACTGTTTCGGCTAGGGGGTCATCCCGACTTACCAAACCGATGCAAACTCCGAATACCTACAAGTGCCGAGCATGGGAGACACACGGCGGGTGCTAACGTCCGTCGTGAAAAGGGAAACAACCCAGACCGTCAGCTAAGGTCCCAAAGTTATGGTTAAGTGGGAAACGATGTGGGAAGGCTTAGACAGCTAGGAGGTTGGCTTAGAAGCAGCCACCCTTTAAAGAAAGCGTAATAGCTCACTAGTCGAGTCGGCCTGCGCGGAAGATGTAACGGGGCTCAAACCATACACCGAAGCTACGGGTATCACGTAAGTGATGCGGTAGAGGAGCGTTCTGTAAGCCTGTGAAGGTGAGTTGAGAAGCTTGCTGGAGGTATCAGAAGTGCGAATGCTGACATGAGTAACGACAATGGGTGTGAAAAACACCCACGCCGAAAGACCAAGGTTTCCTGCGCAACGTTAATCGACGCAGGGTTAGTCGGTCCCTAAGGCGAGGCTGAAAAGCGTAGTCGATGGAAAACAGGTTAATATTCCTGTACTTCTGGTTATTGCGATGGAGGGACGGAGAAGGCTAGGCCAGCTTGGCGTTGGTTGTCCAAGTTTAAGGTGGTAGGCTGAGATCTTAGGTAAATCCGGGATCTTAAGGCCGAGAGCTGATGACGAGTTAACTTTTAGTTAACGAAGTGGTTGATGCCATGCTTCCAAGAAAAGCTTCTAAGCTTCAGGTAACCAGGAACCGTACCCCAAACCGACACAGGTGGTTGGGTAGAGAATACCAAGGCGCTTGAGAGAACTCGGGTGAAGGAACTAGGCAAAATGGCACCGTAACTTCGGGAGAAGGTGCGCCGGTGAGGGTGAAGGACTTGCTCCGTAAGCTCATGCCGGTCGAAGATACCAGGCCGCTGCGACTGTTTATTAAAAACACAGCACTCTGCAAACACGAAAGTGGACGTATAGGGTGTGACGCCTGCCCGGTGCCGGAAGGTTAATTGATGGGGTTAGCTAACGCGAAGCTCTTGATCGAAGCCCCGGTAAACGGCGGCCGTAACTATAACGGTCCTAAGGTAGCGAAATTCCTTGTCGGGTAAGTTCCGACCTGCACGAATGGCGTAACGATGGCGGCGCTGTCTCCACCCGAGACTCAGTGAAATTGAAATCGCTGTGAAGATGCAGTGTATCCGCGGCTAGACGGAAAGACCCCGTGAACCTTTACTATAGCTTTGCACTGGACTTTGAATTTGCTTGTGTAGGATAGGTGGGAGGCTTTGAAGCGTGGACGCCAGTCTGCGTGGAGCCAACCTTGAAATACCACCCTGGCAACTTTGAGGTTCTAACTCAGGTCCGTTATCCGGATCGAGGACAGTGTATGGTGGGTAGTTTGACTGGGGCGGTCTCCTCCTAAAGAGTAACGGAGGAGTACGAAGGTGCGCTCAGACCGGTCGGAAATCGGTCGTAGAGTATAAAGGCAAAAGCGCGCTTGACTGCGAGACAGACACGTCGAGCAGGTACGAAAGTAGGTCTTAGTGATCCGGTGGTTCTGTATGGAAGGGCCATCGCTCAACGGATAAAAGGTACTCCGGGGATAACAGGCTGATACCGCCCAAGAGTTCATATCGACGGCGGTGTTTGGCACCTCGATGTCGGCTCATCACATCCTGGGGCTGAAGCCGGTCCCAAGGGTATGGCTGTTCGCCATTTAAAGTGGTACGCGAGCTGGGTTTAGAACGTCGTGAGACAGTTCGGTCCCTATCTGCCGTGGACGTTTGAGATTTGAGAGGGGCTGCTCCTAGTACGAGAGGACCGGAGTGGACGAACCTCTGGTGTTCCGGTTGTCACGCCAGTGGCATTGCCGGGTAGCTATGTTCGGAATAGATAACCGCTGAAAGCATCTAAGCGGGAAACTAGCCTCAAGATGAGATCTCACTGGAACCTTGAGTTCCCTGAAGGGCCGTCGAAGACTACGACGTTGATAGGTTGGGTGTGTAAGCGCTGTGAGGCGTTGAGCTAACCAATACTAATTGCCCGTGAGGCTTGACCATATAACACCCAAGCAATTTGATTACTCTAACGAGCATCAGATTGCGGTGTGTGAAGACGAAATGAACCGAAAGTTCGACGCTCACAAAGCACCGAAAGCTATCACATACCCAATTTGCTGAAGCGAGGCCAACTGGCCACGACTCAGTACCCGAATTTCTTGACGACCATAGAGCATTGGAACCACCTGATCCCATCCCGAACTCAGTAGTGAAACGATGCATCGCCGATGGTAGTGTGGGGTTTCCCCATGTGAGAGTAGGTCATCGTCAAGATTAAATTCC
>NZ_JAIOKW010000078.1:0-4652 GCF_020093335.1 Pseudomonas fluorescens group sp.
GGCATATCATCACCAGCCAGATCGAACACAAGGCCACCCTGGATACCGCGCGGCAACTGCAGGAAGCTGGCGTAGCCGTGACCTACCTGGTGCCGGATGCCGATGGGTTGATCAGCGTCGAGGCGGTCAGCGAAGCGCTGCGCGAGGACACCTTCCTGGTGTCGCTGATGCTGGTGAATAACGAGCTTGGCACCCTCAACGACATCCCGGCCATTGGCGCTCGCGTGCGTGAACACGGCGCGTTGCTGCATGTGGATGCGGCGCAGGGCGCGGGCAAGGTGGCGATCGACCTGGCGCAGTGGCCGGTGGATCTGATGTCGTTTTCGGCGCACAAGCTGTATGGCCCCAAGGGTATCGGCGCGTTGTATGTCGGGCCACGGGCGCAACAGAAAGTCCTGGCGCAGATTCACGGCGGCGGTCACGAAGGCGGCCTGCGCTCCGGCACGTTGGCGACTCATCAGATTGCCGGCATGGGCACCGCGTTCGCCTTGGCGGCGGCGTCGTTCGCTGAAGAAAAAGCCGTGATCGTTGCCTTGCGCCAGCGTCTGCTGGATCAGTTGGAATCGATTGCCGGCGTGCGCCTCAATGGCAGCGCTACACAACGTATTCCACACACCCTGAGCCTCACCTTCAGTGAAGGCGAATTCAATGCCGCTG
This sequence comes from Pseudomonas fluorescens group sp., assembly GCF_020093335.1. Classification (NCBI taxonomy): domain Bacteria; kingdom Pseudomonadati; phylum Pseudomonadota; class Gammaproteobacteria; order Pseudomonadales; family Pseudomonadaceae; genus Pseudomonas; species Pseudomonas fluorescens group sp. The sequence goes on from NZ_JAIOKW010000078.1 coordinate 658, forward strand.
CGTTGAGTGCGGGGATCGCGTTTTCCGCGACGTCCGCCTGCAATTCGGCGAGCAATACGCCGTCCCATGTGTTGCTTGCCTTGGGCCATGATGCACGCAGCGCCGGCCGTACCATTCGCTTGAGCCTGGGCCGGTTTACCACCGAGCAGGATATCGATCAGGCTGTGCAGTTGATCAAAGCGACCCTTGCCAGTGCACCGGCGTTCTGGGCGGTCTGATTCATTTATCGCAACACATAATAATTATTCGTGGTTAGCAGGAGACACAATGAGTACGCAGCCCTTGACCCATGGAACGGTACCCCAGCGCCTGGCGCATACCCGTGAACTGATGAGCCGCGAGGGCATTCACGCCCTGCTGGTGCCGTCGGCCGACCCGCACTTGTCCGAATACTTGCCGGGTTACTGGCAGGGGCGGCAATGGTTGTCGGGCTTTCATGGTTCGGTGGGGACATTGATTGTCACCGCGGACTTCGCCGGTGTGTGGGCCGATAGCCGCTACTGGGAACAGGCGAGCAAGGAGCTCAAGGGCAGCGGCATCGAATTGGTCAAGCTGCAGCCGGGTCAACCCGGTCCGCTGGAATGGCTGGCCGAGCAAACGCCGGAAGGGGGTGTCGTTGCGGTCGACGGTGCGGTGATGGCGGTGGCCTCGGCGCGCACTCTAGGCGGCAAGTTGGCGGAGCGTGGTGCGCGCTTGCGTACTGATATCGATCTTCTGGATGAAGTCTGGCGGGACCGCCCGGCTTTGCCGAACCAACCTATCTATCAGCACCTGCCACCGCAAGCCACCGTCAGCCGTGGTGAAAAACTCGCCTCACTGCGCGCCGCCTTGAAAGAGAAGGGCGCCGATTGGCACTTCATCGCCACCCTGGATGACATCGCCTGGCTGTTCAACCTGCGCGGCGGAGACGTTTCGTTTAACCCGGTGTTTGTGTCCTTTGCTTTGATCAATCAACAGCAGGCCACGCTGTTTGTGGCGCTGAGCAAAGTCGATGCGCAACTGCGGGGCGTGCTGGAGCAAGATGGCGTGACGCTGCGCGACTACAGCGAAGTGGCTGACGCATTGCGCGCGGTACCGGCAGGCGCCAGTTTGCAGGTCGACCCGGCTCGCGTCACTGCGGGCTTGCTGGAAAACCTCGATGCGGGCGTCAAGCTGGTCGAAGGACTCAACCCGACCACATTGGCCAAGTCCCGCAAGAGCCTGGCCGACGCGGAGCATATCCGCCAAGCAATGGAGCAGGATGGCGCGGCGCTGTGCGAATTTTTCGCTTGGCTGGACAGTGCACTGGGCCGCGAGCGCATCACCGAGCTGACCATTGACGAGCACCTGACTGCGGCACGCACCCGTCGCCCCGGTTATGTGTCGCTGAGTTTCAACACCATCGCCGCATATAACGCCAATGGCGCGATGCCGCATTATCACGCCACTGAAGAAGAACATGCGCTGATCGAAGGTGATGGCCTGTTGCTGATCGATTCAGGTGGCCAGTACCTGGGCGGCACCACGGATATCACGCGGATGGTGCCTATCGGTACGCCGAGTGACGAGCAGAAGCGTGATTGCACCCGCGTACTCAAGGGCGTGATCGCCTTGTCCCGTGCACATTTCCCGAAGGGAATTCTGTCGCCGCTGCTGGACGCCATTGCCCGCGCGCCGATCTGGGCTGAAGGCGTGGACTACGGCCACGGTACCGGGCATGGCGTAGGCTATTTCCTCAATGTGCATGAAGGTCCGCAGGTGATTGCCTATCAGGCCGCCACCGCGCCGCAAACGGCCATGCAGCCGGGGATGATCACCTCCATCGAGCCGGGCACTTACCGTCCGGGCCGTTGGGGCGTGCGCATCGAGAACCTGGTGCTGAACCGCGAAGCGGGCGAGACCGAGTTCGGTGAGTTTCTCAAGTTCGAAACCCTGACCTTGTGTCCGATCGATACCCGTTGCCTGGAACCGTCGCTGCTGACGGCGGATGAGCGTGAGTGGTTCAACGCTTACCACGCGCACGTGCGTGAGCGTTTGAGCCCGTTGCTCAGCGGTGCCGCGCTGGAGTGGTTGCAAGTACGCACTGCCGCTATCTGATCGGCTGCAGTTCAGGAGCCTGGGCGAGGGCGTCGGCCATAGAGTCGACGCCCTCGCCTGGGGCCGGCTGTCGCCGATACCGCATGGATTGGCGTCAATTAAGGGGCGAATGTGTATCTGGCGTTTAATAGGAGCAGTCAGGGAGACTGCTCGAGCGATTACTTGCAGATGACGATCATGCTGCGGCTGGTGTAGCCCGCAGGGTTGAGGCCGAAGGGGTAATCCCCTGGTTCCTCGGAGTTGTCACCGGACTTTGCGATTACCCGGTAGCCCTTGACGCCGCAGGAGTTGGTTGCACTGGTGTAGCACTGGTCCCAGGAAGAGGACAGGCCGGAACAGTTGATATGCAGCCCTTTTTTGCCACGTTTTACTTCTGTCTTGGTGGTCGCGGCGCAGCCAGCAATGGCCATGACCATTAACAGTATCAAAATTCGCTTCATTCCTATCCTTAATAGCCGCCTCGCACTGTTAGAGGCAGGCTCTACTCGCTCTCGGGTGTAGCGTTCGCGCTGTCCTTGTCGAAACTCTCCATGAATGACATTCGTTTGCGGCTTAAACATGGCCTAAATGCGTGCTAAATGCCAGAGCTACATTCAAACAGAATTCAATCCGCTGGAACCAACGGCTTTGACTCGCTGCGCATCGTCACTGTGGCACCTACGGAGGCCAGAATGATGCAGGTGATTGCCAGCCACTGCGCGATGGATAAGTGCTCATGTAGGAATAGCAGGCCGGAAACAGCTCCGAAAGCGGGTTCGATGCTCATCAGCGTGCCGAAGGTGCGGGCGGGGAGGCGCGTCAGTGCCACCATTTCCAACGTGTAAGGCAGGGCCGTGGACAGAATGGCGACGCCGATCGCGACCGGAATCAGTGCAGGCGTCAGCAATGCGCTGCCCGCATGGACGATGCCGATAGGCGCGACGAACAATGCGGCGATCATCACGCCAAGAGCGGCGGTCTGGACGCCGTTGTCATTACCGGCTTTCTGCCCATATAGAATGTAGAGCGCCCAGCAGACACCAGCCCCCAGCGCGTAACCAGCACCGAGCAAGTCGATGCCACTGCTGGCTTCCCCCATGGGGATGAGGAGGAGAAGGCCGATAATTGCGAGGACAATCCACAGGAAGTCTACTGCGCGTCGAGAGGCATAGATGGCTACGGCAAGCGGCCCGGTAAATTCGAGGGCGACCGCAATACCCAGAGGCACGCTGCGCAAGGACATATAGAAGAGGAAGTTCATGCCACCCAGTGCCATCCCATAAACGATGACGGTGCGCAGGGATTTGGCCGTCAGCTTGGCGCGCCAAGGACGTAGGAGAAGCAGCATGATAACGCTGGCGAAAATCAGACGCAGGGCTGTGGTGCCTTGTGCGCCGACGATAGGAAACATGCTCTTGGCCAGCGAGGCGCCGGACTGGATGGAAGCCATGGCGATCAACAGCAGGCCGACGGGGAACAATGTCGAGGCCAGGCTGCGGGGGGAGGTGGTCATTGGAAGTGTTTGTCCGAGGTCATATTGATAGAAGCGTGGGCGCTATGATGCTTAAGTGTTTGCTGTTGAGCAATATAGTGCTCAATTATCCTTTCCGACACCCTTTAAGGGGCCATGTTGGCGGTTTTCAGGTCCTTTGATAGAAAAAGCAAATTAAGGGTTGACGGCAGATTCTGGAAGTCTATAATTCGCCCCACTTCCGGCGCAGTCGAAACGGAAAACTCCTTGGTAAACAAAGAGTTACGCAGGATTCGACAGCGAGTTGCTTCAGTTCATCGAAGCCCAGAAGGAGTTGGTAGAGCGGTGCTGTTTGGCTCTATTAACGTTTCGATCCTCTCGGTCGAAAGCGGAGAAAAAGAGGTGTTGACAGCAGCGTGTAACGCTGTAGAATTCGCCTCCCGCTAACGAGAGATCGGAAGCGCAAGTG
>NZ_JAIOKW010000079.1:0-3848 GCF_020093335.1 Pseudomonas fluorescens group sp.
GCCCCCGATGGCTGTGTTTCAGTTGCTTGGGAGTTGACTGACACACTGCCATCGGGGGCAAGCCCCCTCACACATTGAAAAGTCTCTATATTGATAATGGTGTCTCTTTTTAGAGATCAGTCGATGCCCAGGGCCACCATCTTCTTGTACAGCGTCGACCGCCCAAGCCCCAACCGCTTGGCCGCTTCCACCACATTCCCCTCGCACGCCCTCAACGCCGCGCCAATCACCTGCCGATCAAACCGCTCCCGCGCTGCGCTGAACGACTCACCCTCAACCGCCGGCAAGGCACTGCCACGTTCCACGGGGGTGAAAGTGCCAATCGCCGCACGAATCTCACCGGCATTCAGCACCAGGTCATCACTCAGCAACGCCGCCCGCTCCAGCACATTGCGCAGTTCACGGATATTCCCCGGCCAGGCATGCTGTGCCAGCAAGGCCAACGCCGCGTGGTCCAGTTCATGCTGGCTGCGCAGCTCCTCCAGGATCGCCTCGCTCAATGCCGGAATATCCTCCAGCCGTTCACGCAACGGCGGCACCTGGATCGGCAGCACATTCAGCCGGTAATACAGGTCGGCGCGGAACTCACCGCGCTTGATCGCCGCTTCCAGGTCCATGGACGTGGCCGCGATCACGCGCACATCGCTGTGCAGCATCTCGTTGGAGCCGACCGGCTCGAATTCCTTTTCCTGCAACACCCGCAGCAGTTTGCTTTGCAGCGGCAGCGGCATGTCGCCGATTTCATCCAGGAACAAGGTGCCGCCCTGGGCAATCTGGAATTTGCCCGGACGGCCCTTGCGGTCGGCGCCGGTAAACGCGCCCGGTGCGGTGCCGAAGAACTCGGCCTCCAGCAGGTCAGCGGGAATCGCGGCGCTGTTGATACTGACAAAGGCCTTGTGCGCCCGCGTGGAGGCACCGTGTATCGCCTGGGCCAGCAATTCCTTGCCGGTGCCGGTCTCGCCCAGCAGCAATACCGGCGATTCGGCACTCGCACTGCGCCGCGCCCGGCGTTTCACCTCGAGGCTGGCAGCGCTGGTGCCGATGAAATGCGCGAAGTTGTACTTGCTCTGGCGTGAACGCAGCAGCGAGCGCGTCGAGGCCAGCTCTTGCTGCATGCTCAGGTAGCGCTCGATCAGCGGCGACAGGTTGCGCAGCTCATCGAACAACGCAAACCCGATTGCGCCGATCACCGCGCCGGCCTCGTTGTGGATCGGCAAGCGCATCACCACCAGTGGCCCCTTGGGCGTGTCCTGGATATCCAGCAGGATCGGCTGGTCATTGCGCACCACCTGGCGCAACAGGCTATTGGAAATCACCTGCTCGCATGGCTGGCCGATGGCTTCGTCGGCGCTTTTCAGGCCGAAGCGCTTGGCGTAGCGCTCGTTCATCCAGACGATATTGGCGTCGCGGTCGACAATCACCGTGCCTTCGCTGGACTGCTCAATGATCTCGAACAGCGACTGGATGGCCAGGCCACGAACCTGTTGGTAGTCCTTGAGGTTATCGGTGATGTTCATGTTTAGGCCACCAACACAAATTGGACATGGAATCGCGATCCTTGTGGGAGCGGGCGTGTTTACAAGGGGATGTGCGCCGCTGCCAGCAGCTCTTGGGTGTACGGGTGTTGCGGTGCATCGAACACCTCATGGCTGGCGCCGCGCTCCACCACCTTACCGTCCTTGACCACAATCATGTCATGGGCCATGGCCCGCACCACGGCCAGGTCATGGCTGATAAACAGGTAGGTCAGGCCGTATTTCTCCTGCAGCTCACGCAGCAATGCCACCACTTGCTTCTGCACGGTGCGGTCGAGGGCCGAGGTCGGTTCATCCAGCAGCATCAGCGCCGGCTTGAGTACCAAGGCGCGAGCGATGGCGATGCGTTGGCGCTGCCCACCGGAAAATTCATGCGGGTAGCGGTGGCGACTGGCAGGGTCGAGGCCGACGTCCTTGAGCACCTGGATCACCTGCGCATCGCGGTCGGCCAGGCTGCACGGCGCGTGCACGTCCAGACCTTCGCTGATGATCTGTTCCACGGTCATGCGTGGGCTGAGGCTGCCGTAGGGGTCCTGGAACACCACCTGCATCTGCTTGCGCCAAGGGCGCATTTGCTGGTTATTCAACGGGTCGAGCGCTTCGCCTTGGAAGCGGATGCTGCCGGTGGAGTCGAGCAAACGCAGGATCGCTTGGCCCAGCGTGGACTTGCCCGAGCCGGACTCGCCGACAATCCCCAGGGTTTTGCCGCGCTGCACGCTGAGGCTGATGCCGTCCACCGCACGCAGGTAGGTCTTGCGGCGGAACAACCCGCCGCCAAGGGGGAATTGCACGGTCAGGTCATCCACTTGCAACACCGTCTCGCGCGCATCGCTGCACAGCGCATCACCGGCCGGTTCCGCATCCAGCAGCAACTGGCTGTAAGGATGCTGCGGCGCGGTGAACAAGGTCTCACAGTCGGCCTGCTCAACGATCTCGCCGGCGCGCATGACGCAGACGCGCTGGGCGATGCTGCGCACCAGGTTGAGGTCATGGCTGATCAGCAGCAGCGACATGCCCAGGCGTTGTTGCAGGGATTTGAGCAGCAGCAGGATCTTGCGCTGCACGGTCACATCCAGGGCGGTGGTGGGTTCGTCGGCGATCAACAGCTCCGGCTCGCAGGCCAGGGCCATGGCGATCATCACCCGTTGGCGTTGGCCGCCGGACAATTGATGCGGATAAGCCTTGAGGCGTTCCTGGGGTTTCTGGATGCCCACCAGCTCGAGCAATTCGAGGATGCGCGCCTGCGCCGCCTTGCCGCCCAAGCCCTTGTGCAGCAGCAGGGTTTCGCCGATCTGCTTTTCGATGCTGTGCAGCGGGTTCAGGGAGGTCATCGGCTCCTGGAAGATCATCGCAATGCGGTCACCGCGCAGTTTCTGCAACGTCGAGGCCGAGGCGCCGATCAACTCCTGGCCGCGATACGTGATGGAGCCGGTGGTGTCGGTGCCCGCTTCCGGCAGCAGTTGCAGGATCGAATGGGCCGTCACCGACTTGCCCGAGCCCGACTCACCCACCAGCGCCAGGCACTCGCCGGGGCGAACGTCCAGGCTCAGGTGGCGGACCACGGTCTGGCCACTGAAAGCGACGTTGAGGTCGCGGATTTCGATCAGGTTCATAGGGGAGGCACTCATGAACGGGGGTCGAAGGCGTCACGCAACGCCTCGCCGATAAAGACCAGCAGCGACAGGATCAGCGCCAAGGTGAAAAATGCCGTGAGGCCCAGCCACGGCGCTTGCAGGTTCTGCTTGCCCTGGGCGATCAGTTCACCCAGCGACGCGCTGCCCGCCGGCATGCCAAAACCGAGGAAATCCAGGGCGCTCAAGGTGGAAATCGCCCCGGTCAGGATAAACGGCAGGTAGCTCAACGTAGCGGTCATGGCGTTGGGCAGGATATGCCGGCGAATGATCTTGCCGTCGCCCAAGCCCAGGGCCCGTGCGGCCTTGACGTATTCCAGGTTGCGCCCGCGCAGGAACTCGGCGCGCACCACGTCCACCAGGGCCAGCCAGGAAAACAGCGCCATGATCCCCAGCAACCACCAGAAATTCGGCTCCACAAAACCCGACAGGATGATCAGCAGGTACAGCACCGGCAGCCCGGACCACACCTCCAGCACGCGCTGGCCGATCAAATCCACCCAGCCGCCGTAATAGCCCTGCAATGCACCGGCGGCAATGCCGATGGCAGCGCTGATCGCGGTGAGCGCCAAGGCAAACAGGATCGACACGCGTGCGCCAAAGATCACCCGCGCCAGCACATCCCGCGACTGGTCATCGGTGCCCAGCCAGTTCACCGCCGAGGGCGGGCTGGGGGCAGGGC